>CAYPKX010000032.1:0-25771 GCA_964411395.1 uncultured Eubacteriales bacterium
CGGGCATCATCCTGGCCAAGGACCCGGCCGGCCGGCCGGCTCTGGTCATGGATTTTGAACGACCGCGGGAATTTTATGGACAATTCCTCCGGACATGGAAGGCCTTTGCCGGGATCACCGTCGCCTTCGGGCTCCTCCTCCTGCTTTTAAGCAGCGTCCTGATCGAAAAGCTGGCGATCTCCCGGATTACCAAGCTGGCCGCCTTCGTCAAAACGGTCGATACGAACTCCGAAACCGCCGCCCTCGTCCCCGTGGAAGGTGGGGACGAAATTTCCGGCCTGGCCGTCTCGATCAACGGCATGCTCGACTCGCTCCACGGCTTCAACCTCGAACGGCGCGACCTCATCCAACGGTTGGAGTCGGATTCTCTGGAAGACGCCCTGACCGGTCTCTATAACCGGCGCGGCTTTCTGACGATCGGCCGGGAATACCTGAATCTGTCCGCCCGGAATAAAAGCTGGATGCACCTTCTCTTCCTCGATATGGACAACCTCAAACAGATCAACGACACCTTCGGCCACGCCTCGGGCGACGAAGCGATCGTCCGGGCGGCCGAGATCATCAAAACGGTCTTCCGGGGATCGGATGTCAAGTGCCGGCTGGGCGGCGACGAGTTCGCTGTTTTTCCGATCTCCTCCTCCCCCCAGGGGCTTAAAGCGGCCATCAACCGGTTTCACGAAAAAACCGCGGAATTCAACCGGTCCGGCGTCTGCCCGTTCACCCTGTCCTTCAGCGCCGGAGTGTCGGGATTCGACCCCGAGAATCCGATTTCAATCGACGACCTTTTGGACCGGGCGGACAAACGGATGTACGAAGAGAAACGGCGAAAAAGCGGCGGATCGGTTCGGACGTAGCGGCGCGATCCTCGAATCCCTTATCAAATCCCCGGCTCAATCGGACGCCGCGCCGCGGGGAGAAAACCGGCTCGCGGGAACCGCACCCTCCTCCTCTCTTTGTTTCGGGCGATATGCCGCGGGAGAGGATGAGGGAGAGTCGGAAACGCCTCAGTAAATGATCCGATCGGGGCGACCGGCCCATTCCTCAAACAAAGGCAAGCACGCCTCTCGAAGAAACGGGACGGCTTCGACCCGCAGATTCTCGAGCCGGCCGAGAGACCGGAAAAACAGCTTGTCGTCGAATCCGATGCGGGCGGCGTCTTCGGTCGTGCACCCGAAATAATACCGCCGGATGCGGGCCCAGTGGATCGCCGCCAGGCACATCGGACAGGGTTCGCACGTCGTATAGAGCTCCGCCTCAGCCAGGTGCCAGCGTCCCAGCCGCCGGCAGGCCTTGCGGATCGCGGTCACCTCGCCGTGGGCCGTCGGGTCGCGGGAGACGAGAACCCGGTTATGTCCCCGCGAGACGATCTCTCCATCGAGGACGACGACGGCGCCGAACGGCCCCCCCTCCCCTTTTCGAAACCCGCGGCGAGCTTCGGCGACCGCCAGCTTCATGAACCGTTCATCCGGCCCGCCGCGTTTTTTACCGTCGGTTCGGATCATGATTTCGTCCTCCTCCGGGCGACTCGCCGAAGACGCCGAGGTTCTCCCCTCCTCTCGCTCCTTGTGCGGATGCGAGGAGCAGTTCCTCGACCCTCTCGATTCAAACCCGGTTCAGGTTAACATAAACCCGATCCCGGGAAAAAGCCCGAATCGCCCCGGAGCGGCCCGTGAATAATTGATGATGGGGATTGAAACGACGAGCCGGACAGGCTATGATGAACGGCGTTTTCCGGCGGTCTGAAACCGGCCGGAAATGAAGAGGTGTCATTGAATCTTCCGAACGGACACACGACGACAACGGGCCTGGCCGCCGGGCTCAACCGCTTGTCCCGCAACCTTTGGTGGACCTGGAACCAGGACGCCCAGGCCGTCTTTGAAGAGCTCTCGCCCCACTCCTGGCGTTATTTTCAACACAATCCCGTCGAGGTGATGCTGGAAGTTTCGCCGTCCGAGCTTCGGGTCCGGCTCAAAGATCCTGTTTTCGCGGCCAAGGTCAAATCCGTCCTCGAAGCTTTTGATTCCTACATGTCGGATGAACGGACCTGGGGTCCGGAGAATGCCCCCGCCCTGACCGAGCGGCCGGCGGCTTACTTCAGCGCCGAGTTCGGCTTTCATGAATCGCTGCCCATCGCCGCCGGCGGGCTGGGCATCCTCTCGGCCGACCACGCCAAGTCCGCCTCCGACCTCGGCCTCGGATTCGTCGGGCTCGGGCTGTTCTACCGCGAAGGCTATTTCCGGCAGTCGGTCAACCACGAAAACTGGCAGGTCGAGAACAACGTTCTCCTCGATCCCAAGCGGCTTCCCCTCGAACCCGTCCTGGATGAAAGCGGCGTGCCGATCGTCGCTTCGATGTCCCTGGCCCTGGGATCGATCAAGTTCCGGGCCTGGCGCCTCAACGTCGGCCGCGTCCCGATCTACCTGATCGACACGGACCTTCCGGAAAATGAGACGCCGGTGCGCGACCTGACCCGCCATGTCTACGGCGGCGACAATTCCAACCGGATCATGCAGGAACTCCTCCTGGGGATCGGCGGCCTCCGCCTCCTCCGGACCATGGGAATCGAACCCTCCGTCTTCCACATGAACGAGGGCCATGCCGCCTTTCTCGCCGTGGAGCTCATCCGGGAGAAGCTGGCCGCCGGGATGACGTTTGAAAAGGCCTTGTCCGCAACCCGCGACGAATGCGTCTTCACCACCCATACGCCGGTCGACGCCGGCCATGACCGGTTCAACACGGATCTCCTGGAATACGCGGCCTCGAAGTATCTCAAATCCTTCAAGAACCACCGCCAGGACATCATCGGCCTGGGCCGGATCAATCCGGCCGACGACAATGAGCCGTTCTGCATGACCGTCCTGGCCCTGAAGACATCCCGGTCGGCCAACGGAGTCAGCGAGCTCCACGGCCGGGTCAGCCGGACCATGTGGCGCTGCCTCTGGCCGGACAAAGCGGAGGCGGGGATCCCCATCGGCCACATCACCAACGGCGTCCACCTCCTTTCCTGGATGACCCCCACGACCTGGGAGTTCTGGAAGCGCCGGGCCGGGAAGGATTGGCCGAACCAGGCCGACGCCCCGGAATTCTGGGCCAGGGTCGAAGATCCGGCTTTTGTCACCGACGAGGAAATCTGGGCCCTTCGTTACGTTCTGCGGCGCAAGCTGATCGAATTCTGCCGCCACCGCCTCTACATCCAGGGCCGCCGGTTCGGACCCGGGGAATATCAGCCGTCCGACGTCATCTTCGATCCCGCAGCCTTGACGATCGGCTTCGGCCGGCGGGCGGCCGCCTACAAGCGGGCCACCCTGCTGTTCCGGGACATGGAGGCGATCGTCGAGCTGGCCAAGGATGCCAACCGGCCGATCCAATTCGTCTTTTCAGGAAAAGCCCATCCCCGGGACGACGAAGGGAAACGACTCATCCAGCAGATCATCCACCTCAGCAAGCATTCGCCCCTGGCCGGCTCGCTGGTGTTTATCGAAAATTATGATATCGAAATCGCCCGGGCGATGGTCTCAGGCTGCGATGTCTGGCTCAACGTCCCGCGGCGGCCGCTGGAAGCTTCGGGAACCAGCGGGATGAAAGGCGCGGCCCACGGCTCGCTCAACCTGAGCATCATGGACGGCTGGTGGCGGGAGGCCTTCGACGGAACCGACGGCTTCTCCATCGGCGAGGATTCCCATCCGGACCATCCCGAGGAGCAGGACCGGATCGATGCGGCCAACCTTCTCCGGACTCTGGCCGAAGACGTCGTCCCGACGTTTTATGACCGGGATTCGGCCGGGATCCCGCGGCGCTGGATCGGGATGATCCGGCGGTCGATGGCCGTCCTCGGCCCCCGCTTCAACACCCGGCGCATGGTCAGGGAATACGTCGAAACGATTTATCTGCCCCGCTCGTGCTGATTTTCGCGGCCGTTTTCAGACAGCGCGTCTCCTGACCGGGACGTGCGATCGCGGCCGGCTCAAAGAGGACGGCGGAGAAGGCTTCAACCGAGGTTTTTTCCCGTCGCCGACATGGTCAGGGTTCCATGCATGACGCCCCGAATTGTGCGGAGCGTTCCGGCCAATCGCCGGATGTCTTCGGGACGGCCCTTGACGGCGATGATCTCGAGGCAATGATCATGGTCGAGGTGGACATGCTGCGTGGACAGGACCACGTGCTGATATTCATGTTGAAGATCGGTCAGGCGGCCGAGGAGATCCTTGCGGTGATGGTCATAAATGAGCGTGACGGCGCCGGCGACATCGTCGCCTTCCGCCCATTCCTGTTTGACGAGCTCCGACCGGATCAAGTCGCGCAGAGCGTCGGACCGGGAAGACCATTTGTTCCGCTTGAGGTATCGGTCGAACCGGGCCAACAATCCTTTTTCCAGGGACACGCCGAAACGGATCAGGTCGCTCATCTTCGGTCTCCTTGCGAGGCGTTTTCATCATAACCGGCCGCCCCGGCCGGGTCAACGAATAAAGAGAAAAGACCGGCCGGCCGGATAATATCTGATATATTTTTTCTTGAATCGTCAGCCCGCTCCATGTATTCTAACTGTTTCTCTGGAGAAAACCCGATGAAGAAGGCCATACCGTTCCTTTTAATCTCCCTGTTTCTTTCCCTCCCCCTGGCCCCGCAGGAAGCGGGCTTGCTGACGCTTGAAGAGGCCGTCCGAACCGCCCTTCAATTGAACGAGCGGGCCATCTCGGCGGGAGAGGAATTGACGGCGGCCCAAGCCCGGGTCGCCCAGGCCCGGGCGGCCTTTCTCCCGAGCCTCAATGCCTCCACAACCTATACCCGCCGGCCGTTCGAAGTCACCCGCCAGATCGGGGGAACAACCGCGGTCATTCAGAGCTTCAACGCCCTTTCCGGGACGGGAATCCTCAACCTGACTCTTTTCAACGCGGCCAATATCCCGACGTTCAACTATTTCAAAGCCGGACGGACGGCGCAGGAATTCGCTTCGGCCGAAAGCCGCCGGCAGCTGTCCTTCGAAGTCGGCCAGGCCTTCCTCACGACGCTCAGCACCGCCCAGGTTTTGGAGGCCGCCAGGCACCGCTACGATTACGCCAAGCAGAACCATGAGGCGGCGAAGGCCCGCTATGCCGCCGGCCTCGTTTCGGTCAACGACGTCACCCGGGCGGAGCTGGAGCTGGCCTCGGCTGAAATGGCCGTGATTCAGGGACAAGGCCAGGCGGAAACCACGGTCCTTCAATTCGGCAATTTGCTCAACGATCCGGCGGCCGCCGGAAAACGCCTTCTCGCCCCGGAATTCCTGATCGCTCCCGATTCGAGCCGGTTCAGCAAAACCGAAGACCTCATCGCCGAAGCCCAGGGCCGGCGTCTCGACCTCAATGCCCTGCGCTGGCAGGCCAAAGCCCAGGAAGCCCTTCTCCTCCAATCGACCCTGGCCTGGTTTCCCTCTCTCTCCTTCGCCACCCGGGTCACCTACACGAACGAAGCCGGTTTGACCGGCCGGAATTGGAACTGGAATCTCGGCCTGACCCTGTCCTGGTCGCTTTTCGACGGGCTTCTCCGCAATGCCGACCGGAAAGAACAGCTGGCCATGGTCAAAATGGCCGAGCTGGACGTCAAGGCCGCCCTCCGCAACGTCGAGGTCGATGTGCGGGACGCTCAGGTCTCTCTGGCCAGCCAGCAGGCCGCTCTGCGACAATCCGAAGTCGCCCTCGACGTGGCCCGGAAAAACGCCCAGGAAACGTCGGAGCTTTACCGCCAGGGCCTGGCGACGGCTCTGGAAGTCGCCGACGCCACCGTCCGCTTGTTCGAATCCGAAGTCGCCCAGGTCCGCCAACGATTCAACCTGGGAATTGCGTTCCTCAATCTCGAGGCGGCCCTCGGCCTCGACCCGTTCGGAAAGGAGCCGGTCCGATGAGATTTAAAACGGTCGTTTATCCCCTTCTCTCCATAACCCTTCTCCTGGTCGCTGCCGGATGCAACAAGGAACCGGAAGCGAAAGCGGCCCCTTCGGCCAAGCCCGGCGCCTCCGGCCGGCAAATCGAGTTCCCGGTCGAGATCGAGCCGGTCGCCGAGCAGTCCCTCGTCTATTCCGTCAACGCCGTCGGTTCGGTCGAGGCGTTCGAAAAAGTCCAGGTGACCGCCCGCGTCTCCGGAGCGGTCGACCGGGTCCTGTTCAGCGAAGGCAGCTACGCCCAGGTCGGGCAGACTTTGGTCGAAATCGAAACGGAACGATACAAGCTGGCCCTTGAAATGGCCCAGGCCGCCGCCTCCAAATCCCTGGCCGCCAAAGCCGACGCTGAGGCCGGGCTCAAACGCCGCGAAACCGTCATCACCCAAAACCCGGGCTTGATCCCCGGCGAAGAGCTGGAAACCTGGAAGACAAAAGTGCTGGTCGCCGCTTCGGACGTCGCCCAGTCCAAATCCGCCCTCAACACCGCCGAGCTCAACCTCCGCGACGCCTATGTCCGGGCGCCGTTCTCCGGCGTCATCCAGACCCGGACCGTCCAGACTGGCCAATACGTCCAGACCGGCACGGTCCTGGCGACGCTCGTCCGCCGCGACCCGCTCCTCGTTCGCTTCGCCGTGCCGGAGAGGGAAGCCGCCCGGATCCGTCCGGGAATGACCGCCCTTTTCCGGGTCCGGGACGATGACCGGGAGTTCAAGGCCAGGATCAAGCACGTCGCCGAATCGGCCGATCAGACCAGCCGGCTGGTCGATCTCACGGCCGAAGTCGACGATCCGCGGGAAAAGGACCTCCGGCCGGGAACCTTCGCCGAAATCACCGTTCCGGTCACGACCCGGGATGCCGCCCTGGTCATCCGGCAAATCGCGGTCCGGCCGAGCGAAAAGGGCTTTATTGCCTATGTCGTCGAAAACGGCAAGGCCGTGGAACGCATCCTGATGCTGGGGATGCGGACGGCCGACGGGCGGATCGAAGTCCTCACGGGCCTGAAAGCGGGAGAATCGCTCGTCGTCCGCGGAGCCGAAGCCCTGCGGCCCGGCGCGCTCGTCAAGATCAATCCGGCCGCGGCTTCGCCGGACCGCTGACCCCCCTCCGCGCCGCAAGGAGCGCCCCGATGAACTTAACCGAAACCTGCGTCCGCAAACCCGTCCTGGCCTGGATGCTCATGGCCGCGACGATCGTCTTCGGAATCGTCGCCGGGACGAGAATCGGAATCAGCCAGTTTCCCGACGTCGATTTTCCGACGATCACCGTGTCGGTCAGCTGGCCCGGCGCTGCGCCCGAAGTCGTCGAAAACGACATCGTCGAACTGCTCGAAGAATCCTTGATGCAAGTCGAAGGAATTCGCACCATCACCTCGACTTCGCGCCAGGGCTCAGCCTACGTCACCCTGGAAATCGAGATGAGCCGGGGCATCGACCTGGCCATGCAGGAAGTCCAGGCCAAGGTCTCGGCCATCCAGCGCCGCCTCCCCCGGGACATCGACCCGCCGACGATCTCGAAAAACAACCCCGAGGATCAGCCGATCCTGATGGCTTCGCTCTCGGGGCCCTTCCCCCAGCGGATTTTGAGCGATTACGTCAATTACAACATGAAGGAGAAGCTCCAGACCATCCCCGGGGTCGGAGAGATCTCCTTCATGGGAGCCTTGAGCCGCAATGTCCGCATCTGGCTCGACGCCGTCCAGCTGGACGAAAAGGGCCTGACGGTCGTGGACGTCATCTCCGCGCTTCAGCGGGAACATGTCGAGCTGCCGGCCGGAAGGCTGGAAACCCCCGGACGGGAGGTCAACGTCCGGGTCCTCGGCGAAGCCCTCGATCTGGCCACCCTGGAGAACATCGTCGTCAGTAAAGTCAACGGGAATCCCGTATACCTCAAGGACGTCGCCCTGGTCGAGGACGGGTTCGAGGACGCCCGGCGTCTGGCTCGAGTCAACGGCGTCCCGGCCCAGGGCATCAGCATCAAGAAGCAGCGCGGCGCCAATGCCGTGGCCGTGGCCAAGGCCGCCCGCAAGGCCCTGGATGAATTCCAGTCCACCCTTCCGGAAGGAATGTCCGTCAACATCAACTTCGACACCACCGAGTTCATCAAGGACTCGGTCCACGAAATCCAGCTCGAGCTCATTCTTTCGGTCATCCTGACGGCCCTGGTCTGTTGGATGTTCCTCGGCTCGCTCTCCAGCACGCTGAACGTCGTCCTGGCCATTCCGATGTCGCTGCTCGGGACGGTGGCCATCATCTATTTTCTGGGATTCACGTTCAATACCTTCACCCTCCTCGGCCTGTCTCTGGCGGTCGGCCTCGTCGTCGACGACGCCATCATGGTCATGGAGAACATCTTCCGCCACAAGGAGGGCGGCCAGGGGCTGGTGCCCGCCGCCCTGGAAGGAACCCGCGAGATCGCCTTCGCCGCTCTGGCCGCCACCCTGGCCGTCGTGGCGATCTTCGTTCCGGTCGTCTTCATGAAGGGCGTCATCGGCAAATTCTTCCTTCAATTTGGCGTGACCCTCTGCCTGGCCGTCCTCCTGTCTTACATCGAAGCCGTCACCCTGGCCCCCGCCCGTTGCTCCCAGTTTCTGAAAACCGGCCGCGAAGGACGCAACCGGGTCGGACTCTGGGTCGACCAGTCGTTCCGCAAGCTCGAGCGCGGTTACGCTTCCGCCCTGAAGAGCACGCTGAAAAGGCCGGGGCTGATCCTGGCCGGGGCCGTCGGTCTGTTCGCGGCCTCCTTGGTCGTCCTCTATTTGCTGCCGAGCGAATTTGTTCCCTCCCAGGACCTGAGCCGGATGTCGATCCGGCTTCAAATGGCCGTCGGGTCCGACATCACCGAATCCAGCGCCATCCTGGCCGCCGCCGAGAAAGTCGTCAACAGCCATCCCGAGGTCATCAACAACTTCTCCAACATCGGGGCGATGGGCGGCGGGGTCAACAGCGGCTCCATGAACGTCACTCTGGTCCCCCCCTCGCAACGCAAGATGAACCAGGCGGAGCTCTCGTCCGTCATCCGCCGCGAGCTCAACGCCATTCCCGGCCTTCGGGCGGTCATCCAGGACCTCTCCCAGCAAGGCTTCACCGCCCAGCGCGGCTTCCCGATCGAATTCTCCGTTCGCGGAGCCGACTGGGATATGCTGATTTCCACGAGCCGCGACCTGATGGCCAAGCTCCAGGACAGCGGGATGGTCATGGACCTGGACACGGACTACCGCCTCGGCCAACCCGAGCTCCGGGTCACGCCCGACCGAGCGGTCGCCTCCGACGTCGGCGTCTCGATGAACGACGTCGCCACCGCCCTCAACGCCCTGGTCGGGGGCGTCCGGGTCGGGAAATACAGCTCCGGCGGCCGCCGGGTCGATGTCCAGCTGAAGCTCCTCGCGGGTCAGAGAACCCGGCCCGAGGATCTGGCCCGGCTTCGGGTCCGGTCCCGCGCCGGCCGGCTGATACCTCTTTCCTCCCTGGTCGCTACCGAAGAGCTTCCGGCCCTGCAGGCGATTACCCGCCGCGAACGGGAACGGGCGATCAGTATCTATGCCAACGTCGCCCCCGGATCCTCCCAGAAGGAAGCCATCGGTTTTGTCCAGTCGCTGAGCAAGGATCTACCGACGGGAACCCGCATCGTCCTCGGCGGAGCCAGTGTGGCCTTCCGCGACTCGATGAGCAGCCTGCTCTTCGCCCTGATTCTGGGTGTGGCGATCGCCTACATGATCCTGGCTTCCCAGTTCAATTCCTTCAAGGATCCCGTCACGATCATCACGATCATTCCGCTGTCGATCGCCGGGGCGGCCCTGGCCCTGCTTGCCGCCGGAAAATCGCTGAACATCTTCAGCATGATCGGATTGCTGCTCCTGATCGGCATCGTCATGAAAAACTCGATCATCCTGGTCGATTACGCCAACGCCTACAAAAATCAGGGTTTCGGACCGCGGGAATCGATGGAAAAGGCCGGACCGGTCCGGTTGCGGCCGATCCTGATGACCGCGACCGCGACGATGATGGCGGCCGTGCCGCCGGCCCTCGGCCTCGGATCCGGTTCGGAAATCCGAACGCCCATGGCCATCGCCATCATCGGCGGACTCGTCCTCTCGACCGCCCTCAGCCTGCTCGTCGTCCCGGCCTTCTACGTCGTGACCGAAGGAAAGAGGGGACGGAAGAAGGCCCGGACGGGCGCCGCAGAGGTTGGGTCCGCGCCGGCTTCGGAGTGACGGCGCCGGCGCGCATCCAGGTTGACCGGACACCGGGGCTCGGATATGATGCCCCTCGCTTCGCCGATCATCCTGTATTCAAGGAGTCCGCTGATGAGCGAAACGCCGACGCCCGCCGGGAAAGCCCGGTTCCCCCGCACGTTCTGGACAGCCAACACCATCGAGCTGTTCGAACGGGCCGCCTACTACTCGATGGCCTCGTTTATGGTCATCTACCTCAAGGAAAACCTGGGCATGACTCCGGCCGCGGCCACGTTCCTCAACGGCACGGTCCTCTGGGGCCTGGTTTATTTTCTTCCCATTCTCTCCGGAACAATCGCCGATAAGTACGGGTACAAGAAGTCCCTTTCGGCCGCCCTGATCCTCATTTCCCTCGGGTACCTGCTGATGGGCAATCTCCAGGGATTCTGGCCGGGATTGGCCGGAGCGGCCGACGGAACGCCGGTCAACTACCTTCTTCCCGTCGTCCTGGCCGTCGTGTTCATCGGCATCGGCGGATCCATCGTCAAGCCCTGCATCGCCGGGACGGTCCAGAAAACCGCGGGGGTCCACGCCACCCTCGCCTTCGGCATTTTCTACATGGTCATCAATATCGGCTCGATCACGGGACGGGGCGTTTCCTATTTCGTCCGGACGAGCTTCGGCATCCCGGCGATCTTCACCTATGTGGCGACCGGATTCGCCATCCTCGGCCTGATCGTCGTTCTGTACCTTTACAAGGAACCCCAGTTCGTCAGCGACGGGAAAAAGGACAGCCAGGTCGTCAAGCGCCGGTCTCTGGGCGAAGCGCTCCTGGGCATCATCACCGTCCTCAAGAACGTCCGCTTCGTTTTCTTCCTGATCGTCCTGGGTTTGTTCTGGTTCCTTTATATCCAGCTCTACAACCTCATGCCCCTCTTCATGCGCTTCATCGACCCGAACGCCCCGATGGAGCTCTACACGATGTCCAATCCGCTGATGATCGTATGCATTCACCTCCATATCACCAAGTTCGCCAAAAAATGGACCCCGATCAAATCGATCATGTTCGGCGTGGCCGTCACCACGATCGGAATGGTCGTCAACGTCCTGCCCACCCTGCTCTGGTCGGACGCGTTCCAGAAAATCGACCTCCTCGGTTTGGCCATCCCCGCGGCCGGTATCTTCATGATCATTTCGATCGCTTCGATGGCCACGGGTGAAATGTTCGCCTCGCCCCGCATCTATGAATACCTCGGCGCCCTGGCTCCCAAGGGGCAGGAAGGACTCTATCTCGGATATGCCAACCTGCCCGTCGCCCTGGGGAGCATCGTCGGCGGCCCGGTCGGCGGCGCGTTGTTTCAGAAATTGATCCTCGATCCGCAGAAGGCCGGAGCGGCGCCGAAAATCGCAACCTTGTGGCTGATTATCGGCGCCATCGGAATCGCGTCGTTTGTCGGGCTGGGGGTTTACAACGCCTGGCTGAAGCGGATCCGGGAAAAAGAGAGCACCGCTTAAGATCGGACGCCCAAGGGGAAATCGCCGGCTTCAGGACGGCCGGTAGAGAATCAGGTTGTTCAAGCCGTTCTGGTGGAATTCGGCGTAGAACTTGTCCATCAGCTCCCGTTCGAGCTTGCCCCGGTCTTCCGGAGACATCGCCTCGACGGCGTCCCGGCCGTACCGGGTCTCCAGATCCCGCTCGGCCAGACGGTGCATCAGCTCGTCCCAAAACAGGTCGTTGATGTAGTCGTCATGGACGGCGAGCCAGGCATCCTCGGTTTCCGTCGCCGGGTAGAAGGCGTCCAGCCCTTCGTCGTAAACGATGAGGCGGCCGAGTCCGAAATCCGCGGCCTTGGCATAGATATAGTTTTCCAGGTGGTCGGTCTCGATCACCGGATCTTTCTCCCTGAAGCCGTTGACCACGGTATTGCCGAGGTAGACCAGCTTCATCAATGTTTCATATTGAGCCTTGGTCAGTTTGAGTTCCATCGCCGATCCTCGCAAAAATCCTGTCGAATGAACGGCGTATTATAGCACAGAGGGGCCCGGGCCGCTTTCGGTCGGGACCCGGCCCGGTGTTCGCGGCGGACATCCCCGGGGCGCGAGACCGTCGCCGGGCCGGGAATCTCCGGTCCCGCTCTAATGGAGTCGTCCGGCGGCTTCCCGGGCGATCCGGACCAGTTCGCCGTTTCGGACGGATTCCCGGACTTTCTCGATTTCGGGCTTCAAGTACCGGTCCCGGGCCAGATGCGGGATGATTTCCCGGATCGCCTCATGGACGGCAGCCACGCCCTTGCCCGGACGAAGGGGTTTATGAAAATCGAGAGCCTGGGCCGCCGAGACGAGCTCGATCGTCAGAACCCAGAGGACATTCTCGAAAATCCGGCGGGCTTTGCGGCAGGCGATGGTCCCCATCGAGACATGGTCTTCCTGATTGGCGCTGGTGGGAATGCTGTCGACGCTGGCCGGATGAGCCAGGACCTTGTTTTCAGAAACGAGGCTCGCGGCCGTGTACTGGGAGATCATCAGTCCGCTGTGGAGACCTCCCTGCTCGGACAGAAAGGCCGGAAGGCCGGAGAGAGCGGGATTGAGCATCTGTTCGATCCGCCGTTCGCTGATGTCGGCCAGCTCGGCCAGGGCGATTCCGGCAAA
Source organism: uncultured Eubacteriales bacterium (assembly GCA_964411395.1). Taxonomy (GTDB): domain Bacteria; phylum Acidobacteriota; class Aminicenantia; order Aminicenantales; family UBA4085; genus JAAZPG01. The sequence goes on from CAYPKX010000032.1 coordinate 12,738, forward strand.
ATCGCCGGCCAGAGCCAGCGGTTGCCCGTGAAAATTGCCGCCGGAAATCACCCGTCCCTCTTCGGGAAAGATGAGCGGATTGTCGGTGACCGAGTTCATCTCGACCTCGACCGCCTCGGTGACATAGCGCAGAGCGTCGCGGCTGGCCCCGTGAACCTGGGGGACGGCCCGCAGGGAATACGCGTCCTGAACCTTGGCGCAGTTGCTGTGGGAAACCCGGATCTGGGAGCCGGCCAGAAGGCTCCGGAGGTTCTCGGCGGTTTCGACGGCTCCCCGGTGCGGCCGGACGCTCGTGACCAGTTCGTCAAACGGCGCATGGCTTCCTTTCAGGGCCTCCACGCTCATCGCCGCGGCAATGTCCGCCGTCGAAAGAAGAATTTCCGCGTCGGCCTTGAGGAGCGCCAGGAGGCTGCACATCACCTGGGTTCCATTGATCAAAGCGAGCCCTTCCTTGGCCTCGAGCTCAATCGGTTCGAGCCCGGCCGAATCCAGGGCGTCGGCCGCCGGCCAGACCGTCCCCTCGTACTCGACCTCGCCCTCGCCGATGAGGGCCAGGGCCATGTGGGCCAGCGGAGCCAGGTCGCCGCTGGCGCCGACCGAGCCTTGCGAGGGGATGAGGGGATGCAGCTCCCGGTTGAGGAATTCAAGCAACCGCTCGACAACCATCGGGCGGATGCCGCTCCGGCCCTGGGATAGGCTTTGAGCCCGAAGAAGAAGGATGCCTCGAGTTACATCGGTCGGAAACGGTCCGCCGACGCCGATGGCATGGGACAGAATCAGGTTTCTCTGAAGCTCGCGAAGCTTGTCATTCCCGATCCGGGTGTTCTGAAATTTGCCGAAGCCGGTATTGACGCCATAAACGGCCTCGCCGCTTTCGAGGATTTTCTCGATCGCTGTCCTCCCCTTCTTCAGCCGCTCCCCGGCCCAGACCCCCAGGCGGACGGGCTCGTGATTCCGAACAACGCGAAGAAAGTCCGCCATGGACAGATGATCATCGATTTCTACCATCTGAGCTCCTGTGAAAGTCCCGCCCCTTTTCCTTCCGGCGGAAACCGCCGCATATTGTAAAGGATTGTCCGGAAGATTTCATCCCGAGGGCGAAAAATGGAAAATCCGGGGATCGACGGACGCCGGATCCAGGAAGAAAAACATGAGAAAAAAACCGCGGGGCAAGGATCCCCTCCGCCGGGGAGGAGGCGAAGCGGGGCGTTCTTATTCGATCCAGATCTTGATGAGGACGTCGTCATCCTTGATTTCGATCAAAGCCAACGGACCGGCTTCTTTCAGTTGTTCCAGGACCTCGAGAACATCGATGTCCAATTCGCGGTCGCCGCAGCGAAAACGCCGGGGCTCGTCCGAAACGGCAGCCAGGCGGGCCAACCCTTCGACCAGGCTGAGCGGCAGGGTGACCTTCAGATCTCCCCCCCTCGAGCCTCGATCCGCGATGATGATTTTAAACCACTTGGCTTCTTTCCGGACGGAGGCCGGCCGGGATTCCTCCTGAACCGCCCGCTTGACCATCTGCCAGCTGTCGTTTTCGGAAGCGGCCAAGGCCGGGGCAAACGAAATCCCTGCGGCCGCGGCGGCGGCCAGGGCGGCGAGGCGATTTTTCATTTTATTCACGGGGGTACTCCTTCACCTCAATCGATCCATATTTTGATAATCTTGCCGTCTTTTTCGTCTTTGATTTCGAGGAGGGTCCCCGTCGACTTCAGATCCTTGATGATCCGGTCGATGTCGTACCCCTTTTCTCTGAGGAGGTCCTTGTCTTTCTGGGCGATGCCGGCCAGGGCCAGGTCAGCGAGAGCGATGGGCAGGTTCAGCGAAAGCTCGGCCTTGTTCGTTCCGGCGTCCAGAATATGGATGTGAAACAACCGGGCCCGGCGGTCGGTCGTCCGGTCGGGGACGGCGGCCAGGGCCTCGGGCTCGACCCGCAGGAGGGCGATTTTGGCCCGGTCGACGAGCTCGGCGTCCTTCTCCTCAGCCAGCATCTTCTTGAGGACGGGAGCGCTTTTGGCCGCCGCCTTCTTTTCCCTGAGGGTGCTCAGCCGAAGGGCGGCGAAATAGCGGACTTCCTTTTCGGGATGAGAGAGGCGTTCTTCGATTTCCGGAAGATACGACCGGTCGCCTTTGTCATAGAGCTTCATCGCCAGCTCGATGATCGACGCTTCGGCATCAGCGCTCAGGCTTTTGTTCCGGTCGCCGCGGCCGAGATATTCCTGGTATCCCCGGAGGGCCTGCTCTTCCCGTCCGCCGATCTCTTCCAGGCACTTGGCCCGATAGTAGAGGGCCGGGACAAAGCGGGGATCGGACGGATTCCTCTTCAGGAAAGCGTCCAGGCGGGACAGCGCCTCCGGCCAGCTTTCGTCAAAAATCAGAAGCTTGATTTCCTGAAAATCCCTGTTCTCCACTCCCGTCTGGGCTGCGGCCGGAAAGGCCCCGGCCAGAAGGACGGCCAAAACCACCGCCGGAATGATCGTCTGGTAACGCATATTAGACCTCGCTCCCCGCCAGCTCTCCCCGGAGCAGCTTGATGCGGAGCAACAGATTTTTATCTTCGACATATTGCTGGATGCGGGCGGCTTCCTCGGCCGAAATCTCCCGGCTGATCTGGCTGAGCTCGACGAAGAGCCGCTCGATCTGGTCGCAGATTTTCCGGGCTTTCGCCATAGCCGCATCGTCCAGGTGGGCGTTCATCAGCCTCTTTTTCGAAAGCAGATCGGCCGTCCGGGCGAGGGACGACTCGTCCCGAAGAATCCGGCCGGCCTCTTCGGGCGTGGCCTGGACAAAGTTCAGGAGCAGGGCCTGGCTCTTTTCCAGATAATCGATCGTTTCCCTCCTGGCCACCGAGAGCTCGGCCCGGTCGATGAATTCCCCGGAGGCGTGAATCCCCATAATCGGTGAGCCGGCAGGCCGGGGGGGCCGAACCGCGAAATACATGAGGGAAGCCCCGATCAGCAGGCCGCAGAGCGCGCCGGCAAAGACCGGTTTCCAGCCGAACGCCGGAAGCGCGATACGGGCGCGTTCGCGCACCGGCCGGGCGGCCGGGCGGGCCACGGCCCGGTCCGCGATTCTCTCCGGGAGAGAATTCCAGTCCACGGTTTCCATGGCCTTGAGGACATCGTCCTTGAGGGCCGCAGCGCCCCTCAGGATCGCTTCCGCTTCTTCCCATTTTTTTCGGCAATCGGGACACATGGCCAGATGCTCCTTCCACCCGTCCCGGTCATCCGGGAACGCCGTCCCGGAAAGACCGGAATCGAGATGTTCGCGAAACCGCCGGCAGGTTGTCATGATGGATACCCCACATGCGGCTCCATCAGCGTCCGGAGCCGCCGGATCGCTTTGAAATGGAGCGATTTTACCGTCCCCGTGGAAATATTCAGGGCCCGGGCGATTTCCTCATTGCCCATCTGATTGACATGGCGCATGAGAAAGATGGTCTTCTGGCGGTCGGCCAGCCGGTCCACCGACCGGGCCAGGGCGGATTTCAAATCCGAAGCCCGTTCGGCGTCGGGAGCGCGGTCGTCGGGGAGCGGGAGCTGATCCACGCGGACGCCGCATTCCATCTCCCGGCGGCCGCGCGCCCGGCGATACTTATCGATGCAGAGGTTTTTGGCGACCTGGATCAGCCAGGCGTCGAAATTCCGGTTGTCCTGGTACGAATCGATCTTCTCGTAGACACGGAGGAAGACGTCCTGGACGACGTCCACGGCGTCTTCCTTGTTGCGAAAGAAGGAATACGCCAGAACGAAGATTTTTTTCTGATACAACCCGATCAGGGCGACGAAGGCCTCCCGATCGCCGGAGCGGACGCGCCGGACCAGTTCGGCGACGATATCCGGAGAGGCGCCGCTTTCGGGAAGAATGGCCATTTCGAGGTTCACACCAGATCTAACGAAACCCGCCGGGACAAAGTTTACCCTCCGGCGAAAAGGAAGGCCAACGCCCCCGTCACCCGTCCCATCATAATGGGATCATCAATAATATCAACCGGTTAGCGAGTCAATACTTGCGAAAATCTCTTGGCTCTCGGCCGAAACGGGAATCGTTCGGCCGTTCGGCCCGGGGTTTGGCTTCGTTGACGACGATTTTCCGACCTTCCAGATCCTGGCAGTTCATTTGAGTCAGGGCGGCCTCGGCGGCTTCGGGAGAAGCCATTTCGACAAACCCGAAACCGCGGCCCGGGAGGACGTTCGCCGAGACAACCTCGCCGAACCGGCTGAAAGCCTCGCGGAGGGTTTCTTCGGTGGTTTTGTAATTGAGGTTGCCGACGTACAGTTTCCTGGAACTCATGGGAAGAGCCTCCTCGGTCGGTTCCATTTTTCCACAGGGAAAGAGGAAAAGCAATTCGACCGCCGGATTCGATGTCCGTGTTCGCCCGGGCGGCGGGCTTCGGCCGCCTCATTTTTTCCCCGGAACGGAATTTGATATGATGGCTCTTCCGGATTCGCGGAAGCGGAGATCTGCATGAAAAAGCGCGCTTATGTCTGGATCCTGGTCCTGTTTTTCGTCGTTCTGATTGCCGCGGCCGGCGTCTCGCTCCTGTTCCTGTCCTTCGAGCGGGCTCCGGACGTCCCGCCGGCGGCCTACCTCCGTCTGGATCTGGCCGGACCGATCGTCGATTATCCCGACACCGGTTTGTTCGCGGCCTTTCTTCCCGGAGGGCGGGCCCTTTCGATCCATGACATCTGGATGGGCCTGCGCAAAGCGGCCGTCGATTCCCGGATCCGGGGCGTGTTCGTCAGGATCGGAATGATCCAAGGCGATTGGGCCAAGTGCGCCGAAATTCGGGACGCGCTCATCGCCTTCAGCCGGTCCGGAAAAAAAACCGTGGCCTTTCTTGAAGAGCTTCCCGAAGGCGACAAGGAATATTTCCTGGCGACCGGCTGCGACCGGATCGTCCTCCATCCGCTCGGCTGGCTGGGGGTGAACGGATTGGGCGGCTACGTCCCTTTCTTCAAAAAGACTCTGGACAAGTTCGGCGTCCGGGCCGAGTTCGAGCACGTCGAAGAATTTAAAACCGCCTACAACCAGTTTACCGAAGCCGGATACACCCCGGCCCATCGGGAGATGACCGAATCCCTGCTCCGCAGCCGGTTTGAGGATTACGTCGCCGCTGTCGCCGCCGCCAGGGAGAAAACTCCGGATGAAGTTCGAGCCTTGATCGACCGGGCCTTCTTCCAGGGCGAACAGGCCAAAGAAGTCGGTCTCGTCGATGAGGTCCTTTATGAAGATCAGGCCGTGGCCCTCTGGACGGGGGACAGTCCGCAAGCCCGGCCGATTCCGCTTTCGGCCTACAACCGGATCACACCCTCCTCGCTCGGTTTGAACACGGGCCGGCGGGTCGCCTTGATCTACGGGCAGGGCACGATCCTCGGCGGATCCAGCTACGCGCAGACGATGGGCTCGGACACGGTCGCCGGGTGGTTCCGGGCTGTCCGGGAGGATGAGTCCATCAAGGCGGTTGTTTTCCGGATCGACAGCCCCGGCGGCTCGGCCGTCGCCTCCGACTCCATTTGGCGCGAAGTCGAGCTGACCCGGAAAATAAAGCCGGTCGTTGTTTCGATGTCCGACCTGGCCGGCTCGGGCGGATACTGGATCGCCATGGGCGCCGATCGGATCATCGCCCAACCGCAGACGCTGACCGGTTCCATCGGAGTCATCTCCGGCAAATTCGACCTCTCCGGCCTCATGGATAAGCTCGGCGTCTCCGTGGAAAAGATCTCGATTGGCGAAAAGACGGATGTTTTCACGCCGTTGCGACCGATGAGTGCCGAAGAGCATCTCCTGTTTAAAAAGCAGATCCTCTGGATCTACGGCCGATTCATCGCCCAGGCGGCTGCGGGAAGAAAGATGAAACCGGAGGAGATCGACAAAGCCGGCCGGGGCCGGGTCTGGACCGGCCGACAGGCGCTCGAGCTGGGGCTCGTCGACGAATTGGGCGGGCTTCCGACGGCGGTCGAAGCAGCCAAGAAGCTCGCGGGCATCGACGCCGGCGAGGACGTTCGTCTGGTCGTCTGGCCGAAACGGACGTCGTTTTTCGGCTCGTTTTTCGGCCGGGGCGAATCGGAGGCGGTCCGGGTTCAAGCGGATGTCCTGCCGCGGGATATTAATAACGCCCTGCAATGGGCCCTCCTGTTGAATAAGGAGCGGGTTTGGGCGGTGATGCCGTTTCTTCCCGAGTGAGTCTTAACTGGGGTCGGACCTCAGCATCTTACTTAATTTCAACGAGATATCCTAAATAACAAGTAACTTGCTCTAAATAAATGAGATGCTGATGTCCGACTCCAGGAAACTATTTCTTTATAATGACTTTTTCGTCCGGTTTCATCAGCCAGAGCTTTTCCCTGGCCTCTCTATCGACGGCCTTCGGGTCGGACTTTAGGGAATTAATTTCCCTCTCCAGGCGGCTTTTTTCGGCTTTAAGAGATTCGATCTCCCGAAGAAGCTCGGCTTGAGCTCTCCGGGCTCGGCCGATTTCGATCAGGCCTTTTTTCCCGAAAACGGTCGTGATCAGCAGGGCTAAAAGGAGAAACCCGACGACCGATATCGTAACTTTTTTCCAAATTCCGCCCGATTTTTTCTCATTCACCCGAGTTTCTCCAGAGCCGCCTTGACGAGGGCCCTGAGATCTTTTTTCGTCCCCGCTTCAGCATAACAGCGGATGAGCGGCTCCGTTCCGGACGGCCTGAGGAGCACCCAGTCATCGCCGGCGAAATCGAACTTGATTCCCTCGATCTTTTCGACGCTCTCGACCGGGCGGCCGGCCAGGCGGTTCGGCGGGAGCTTCAGCAAACGACGGAGGTTGCGGGCCCGTTCAGGATTGACCGGAATGTCTTTTTGCAGGCCGATCCTTTCCCCATACTTGGCGAATAAGTCGGTAATGATCTCAGACAGACGTCGGCCGGTTGAGGCGATCATTTCGGCGACAAGGAGGCCGGCGATGATCCCGTCCTTCTCCGGAAGGTGACGGGCCAGGGCGACGGCGGCCGACTCCTCCCCGCCGAACATGATCTTGTCCTGGAGCCAGAGGTCGGCGAGAAATTTGAATCCGACCGGGGTTTTATAGAGCGGCAGGCCGTGGGCCCGGGCGATCCGGTCGATCAGATGGGTCGTCGAGACCGAACGGGCGATCCCGCCTTTCCACCCCTTCTTTTCGATCAGATAGTCGAGGAGCGCGGCCAGGATGAGATTGGGAAGGACGACGCGCCCTTCCTCGTCGACGATCCCGAAACGGTCGCCGTCGGCGTCCGTCGCGAGCCCCAGGCTGCATTTTTGTTCCAGGACGAGGGCCCGAAGCTCGGCCAGATTCTCCTCGGTGCAGGACGGAGCGATCCCGCCGAAATAAGGATCGATATAGCCGTGAATCTCCTCGACCGGGATTCCGTTTTCAGACAGGATCTCATCCAGATATTCCCGGCTCGTCCCGTACAGGGAATCCACGCCCACCTTGATCCCGGAATCCTTGATCGTTTCGAAGTCGACCTTGTCCTGGAGGAAGGTCAGGTAATCGTTCCGCAGGTCGATTTTTTCGATCCATTCCTTGCGGGGATAACTCGGAAAAACGGCGAAGCTTCCCTGAAGACGGCGGATTTCGGCTTCCAGGGCGTCGGTGTCCTCCGGCATGGCCGGGGCGCCGGATTCCACGTTGTATTTCAGGCCATTGTACTCGGGCGGGTTGAACGAGGCGGTAAAATTGATTCCGCCCTGGGCCCCCCGCTTCCGAATCTGGAAAGCTTGGGCCTGGGACGGAGCATCGCGCTCCGAAAGCCAGACTTTGATCTTGTTGAGGGAAAGAATGCGGGCCGCTTCAGCGGCGAAACGCTCGGACAGAAAGCGGGTGTCGTAGTTGACAATGACGGAAATGTCCCCGCCGGCGTATTTTCTCTTGAGCAGGTTGGCCAGGGACTGAACGACCAGGCGGACATTGTGGAAGGTGAACTCCTCCCCCATGATCGCCCGCCAGCCCGACGTCCCGAACTTTATCATGATCCCGATTCAAACTAACATAACACCCCGTCCGCATGCAACCGGGACCTCATCGCCGGGACCGGATTTTCGGGCTCGATCATAACCCGTCCCCGGGGAGGCCTCACCCCCCCGGGGGACCGAATCAGGCGGGTTGACCCCCGAAGAGTTCACCTGTCGAATCACCCCTTGGGGGGATTGCCCGCCGGAAGAGCTCTTGCATAATGGGGGGGTCTGGGATAGGATTCCGACTGAATAACACCCAGAAAGGAGTTGGAGGATCCGCATTGACGGAAAGATTGAATTCTGGTAAAGAACGATGAGGGAACCAAAGACTGAAATGGAGCCGAATCCGGGGATGGAGCGGGCCGTCTACCCCGGATCTTTCGATCCCATCACCAACGGCCACGTGGATATCATCCTTCGGGGGGCCAAGCTCTTCCCACGGATCCTCATCGCCGTTCTCGAAAATCCCAAGAAAGCGACTCTCTTCTCAACCTCCGAGCGGGTGGCCTTCATCCGCGAGATTTTCAAGGATGAGCCCCATATCGAAGTCGAGGCCTTTCACGGACTTCTGGCCGATTTCATCCAGAACCGGAAAGCCCGGGTGGTGATCCGCGGACTTCGGGCTGTCTCGGATTTCGAATACGAGCTTCAGATGGCCCTGATGAACCAACAGCTCAATCCGGAGCTTGAAACCCTGTTTATGATGCCCAGCGCCAGGTACACCTTCCTCAGTTCCAGCCTGGTCAAGGAAGTCTTCGCCCTTGGCGGTTCCGTTCGCGGTCTCGTTCCGGAAACGATCGAACGGCGCCTTCGTGAGAAATATTCGATGGAATCGGAGTCTTCATCTTCATGAGAGGACGGAAATGACATGTTGGGCCTGAAACGGGAAAAAACCATCGTCGGCCTGGACATCGGTTCCCACGGCGTGAAGGTTCTGGAACTCGATCTCAAGGCCAAGGGAAAGAAGGACATCTTCGAGGTCGCCCGTATCGGGTACGAGCCCCTCCCTCACGACGCCATCGTCGAAGGATCGATCATCGATTCGGCCGCCGTGGCGGCCACCATCGGGACCGCCTTCGACAAGGCGAAGATCACCTCCAAGGATGTGGCTCTCTCGGTTTCGGGAAATTCCGTCATCATCAAGAAAATCTCCCTTCCGGCCATGGAAACCCAGGAGTTGGCCGAATCCATCATCTGGGAAGCCAAGCACAACATCCCCTATCCCTACGAGGAAACGCACGTCGATTACGCCATCCTGAAACCGCCGCCGGGCTCCGACGAACGCGGGCTCGAAATTCTCCTGGTCGCCGTCAAGAAAGACAAGGTTTCCTCCTATACCAACGTCATCAACCAGGCGAAAAAGAACCTGGTCGCGATCGAAGTCGACGCCTTCGCTCTCTACAACGCCTTCGAAATCAATTACCCTGAGGAATTCGAGGAAAAAACGGTCGCCCTGGTCGAGCTGGGGGCCAACGTCACGACGATCGTCGTCATCGACCGGGGCATACCCCAGCTGTTCCGCGACCTGAGCATCGGCGGTTCCTACATCACGGAAGCGATCCGGAAAGACCTGAATATCGGCTATCCCGAGGCGGAATCGCTTCTGCGGGGCGTGCCCCCCGCCGGGATCTCCCAGGCCGACTCGGAGTCCCTTCTGGACATGAATGTGAAGGAACTGCTTGACGAGATCGAAAAGACGCTGGCCTTCTATACCGCCGAGGACCGGCAGGAGAAAAAGATCAACCAGATCTACCTCTGCGGCGGCCTGGCCGGGCTGAACAACCTCCCGGCCGCGTTCGAGCACAAATTCCACGTCCCGGCCACCATGTTCAATCCCTTCCGCAAAGTCCGCTTTAATGAAAAAAAGCTGGATCCGGTGTATGATCAGGACATGGGGCCCATCTTCGGGGTCGCCGTGGGCCTGGCCACCCGGAAACGGGAGAGATAAGCCGATGATCCGCGTCAACCTGCTTAAAACGGACATCAAAGGCGGAGATAAAAAAGCCGCCGCCGCGGCCGCCGCTCCGATCGAAGCCAAGCCTGAAAAAGCGAAAAAAAGCAACACGATCAACCTGGTCTTCGGCCTGCTCGTCGTCGTCCTCGGGGCGCTCGCCTTCCTCCAGAAAAAATCGCTCGATACAGAGCAGCTCCTTCTCTCCGACGCTCAGGAACAACAGCGCGTCCTCTCCCCCGTCCTCCAGAAGCTGGAGATGGTCGAGCTGCAGAAGACCTTTCTGGAGAGCAAGATCGGCCTGATCGAGGAGCTCCGGGGAAAGCAAAGTCTTCCCCTTCGGATCCTCGACATCGTCTCGGCCTCCCTGCCGGAATGGGTCTGGCTGATGGAAGCCAACCTGAAAGGCCTGATCCTGGACATCAAAGGCCGGGCTCTCTCCAACCTCCAGATTTCCGAATACTCCACCGCCCTTCAACGCACCGGCCTCTTCACCGAGGTGACAATCACCTCGTCCAACCAGACGACCATCGGCCGGAACATCGTTCAGGAATTTCTTATCCAGGCCAAACTCGTTCCGCCGGCCGTTCCGGCAAAAGGCCCGGCCCCCAAATGAAGAACAAAGCCCTGACGACTTACATCCTCCTGGCGGCCCTCGTCCTCGGCGGCGCCTATTTCGGCTACTTCAAGCCGAAACAGGCCTCGCTGAAGACGATCCGCAATGAGCGGATCGCCGCCGAGCAGCAGGTCGACGTGCTCCGGGCTAAAAAGCGCCAGCTGGACCAAATCGAAGCCGAGCTGGTCACCTTGAACGCCTCCCTGTCCCAGCTCGAGACGATCATCCCCCAGAAGAAGGAAACCAGCGACATTCTTCGCAACATTCAGCAGATGGCCTTTGATCAACAGCTCGACCTGGTCCGCTGGACCCAGAACCAGGAAACGGTCAAGGACTTTTATTCCGAGTGGCCCATTCCGATCGTCGTCAACGGAACGTTCAATAATTTGGCCCTGTTCTTCGACCGGATCCTCCATTTCCCGCGGATCTTCAACATCGAGGACTTCTCCATCAAGGCCTTGTCGGACCAGATGTCCGGCAATACCATCACCGCCTCGTTCACCCTGAAATCCTATTTCTTCCTGGAACAGGCTTTAGTCAAGAAACCTGTGGCGAACCGGCCGAAAGTGGCGACCAATGAACGCATCGAATATTAAGCGCTTCCTCCCCGCGGCCGTCCTGGCTCTCGGCCTCCTGCTTCCGGGGATGACACAGGCCCAGGGAACCGCCGCTCCCCCCGCTCAGGCAAACGCGGCCCAGGCTAATGCGGCCCAGGCCGCCCCGCCGCCGGCTCCGGAAAAGAAAATCGCTCCGCCGATTTTCTCCTACGATCCGGCCGGACGCCGCGACCCGTTCAAGGACCTCTTCGGCGGCCAGGAAGTCAAGGACAAGCAGAAGATCTTCACCAAGATCGCCGATATGGATATCGAGGACATCACCCTGATGGGGATCGTCAAAACGCCGGAGCGCTATGAAGCCATCATCGCCTTCGCCGACGGTTTCCCGATGACACTGCTGATCGGACAGAAGTTGGCCGACGGATATGTCGTTTCCATCGACGATGAAAAAGTCGTTTTCAGAAAAACCAGCGACCGGGGAATTCCGCTCGCCAAACCCAGAGATATCATCAAAGAGATCACGCCCGAGGAGCCCTCTCATGAATAAGTCCACCATCCGGCTCACGGTCCTCCTCATCGGGATCGCCCTCGCGACCGCCGGGTACTCCCAGACAGGAGCCGCCCCCGGCCCGGTCAAGATGACCATCCTGCCGACCCGGGTGAACTCCCGGGTGGTCCTGGACGGCGTCGTCCTGGGCTCCGGGACCGTCGCAGGATACGCGGCGGGAAACGAAGCCGTCCTCACCGTCGGGCTGGGTCCCATTCAACCCCCGGCCGGAGCTCCTCTGATTCCCGCCGACGAGCCGCCGCTCGTGCGGACGGCGAAGTTCGTGTCGGGAACCGACGGACGGACGTCCCTGGCCCTGACCCTGCAGGAAAAAGTGCCCTTCCGGATCTTCACCGAAGGGACGAAAACGGTCATCGAATTGATCAAGATCCAGCGCGGAGGCGGCGATTATCTCCTCGCCCCGGAGACCAAAGCCGAGCTGGACAAGACGGCCCGGACCTCCCGGGCGCTCGCCCTCGGCGCCCCGGACAAGAAAAGCGACCGGCTCGACGTCACCGCCCGCCTGAGCGGCAAGGCGATCGTCAATGTCTTCGCCCTGGACGCCCCTCTCCGCCTGGTCGTCGACGTCTTCGACGCCGTCCTGGACCAGCCGTCCACGGCCATCCCGATCGGCAGCTTCGGCGTCGAACGCATCAAAACGGGTCAGTTCAAGGACGGCGATCCGTATGCGATCTCCCGGCTTGTTTTCGAGCTTCGGGAACCGCGGATGTTCGCCCTGGCCGCAACCCCCGGTTCGCTGAATATGACGTTCCCCAATGCCGCGGCCGTCATCCCCGCAGCGACGGTAACGCCCGCGGCCGCCTCCTCGAGCCCGAAGACGGAAGCCCCGCCGGCCGCGGGAAAGAACGGTGAAGCGAAAACGCCGGTGACGACGGCCACGCCGCCTCCGGCGAAAACGGATATCAAATCCGTCGCCCCTCCGGAAGAGAAAAAGGTCGAAGTCAAACAACCCGAGAGCAAACCGGCTGAGGTGAAGGTTCCGGTAACCACCGTCCCCCCGCCGGTTAAAACGGACTCCATCGCCGTCGCTCCTCCGGAAGAGAAAAAAGTCGAAGTCAAACAACCCGAGAGCAAACCGGCTGAGGTGAAGGTTCCGGTAACCACCGTCCCCCCGCCGGCTGAGAAAAAGGCCGAGACCAAACAGGAAACGGTCAAGCCTCCGGCGACCGTTGTCCCCCCTCCCGACGATCCGATCCAGGAGGAATTCGAGAACCTGCCCCCGGCTCAGGACGACAAGTATGGGGCCAAGACCATTCACGATCAAGCGACCAAGTACAGCGGCGAGCTGATCAGCCCGAAGTTCAAGGACGCCGACCTTCGCGATGTCGTCCTCTGGCTCGCCGAGAGGGTGGCCCTGAACGTCACCTT
>CAYPKX010000033.1:0-24253 GCA_964411395.1 uncultured Eubacteriales bacterium
CGCTTAGCAGGCGCTCCTGTTCAGCCACTCCAGCACCTCTCCGTGGCTGCGAAGCCCGTGTATTCTACCATTGGGCGGAAGGGAGACACAACCGGTTTTCCATTGGTATGCCTTTTTTCCGGCTCAAGCTATGAAGATATTTAAATGGAACTGCCGCTCTTCAGTTCCCGGAAATTCCGTTTTAGCCCGGGTGGGATTTTTGTTTTCCATCTCCGCCTTGGATTCCGGTTCACTTTTTCCGATAAAGCCGAGACGTGAAGATCGGCCGGTAGGAAATATAATAAGTTTTCTTGCCCTCTTGACAAACTAAATATCATAATGATATCATTTCGATATCTCAGGAGGATCACATGATCAACATCAAGGAAAAGAAGGTCTTTCAAATCAGCGGATGGTTCGTGCTGGCGGTCGATCTGGCGATCGCCGCCTCGATTGCATCCTATTTCATTAAAATGGACGAGCCGCCGATGACCCTCGCCTTTTTTGCCCGCGTCGGTTGTTTGTTGTTTATCGGCCTGACCGGACCCGGCTTCTTCGTCCTCCATCCGAACGAAGCCATGGTCTTCACGTTCGTCGGTCGCTATCTGGGCTCCGCCCGGACGGCCGGATTCTTCTGGACCAATCCGTTCTGCGCCAAATCCCGCGTCACCCTCCGCGTCTCCAACCTGGTCAGCGAGAAGATCAAGGTCAACGATTCCTGCGGCAATCCGATCGAAATCGCCGCCGTCGTCGTCTGGCATGTCGTCGATACGGCCAAGGCCAAATTCAACGTCGACAACTACAAAAACTTCATCGCCATCCAGAGCGAAACGGCCATCCGTCAACTGGCCAGCCACTATCCTTATGATTCCCACGAAGCGGACCAGGAATCGCTCCGGACCAATCCCGACCAGATCGCCGAAAAGCTGAGGATTCAGGTCCAGGAGCGCCTCGAGGTCTCGGGCGTCAACGTCGTCGAAGCCCGGCTCATGCACCTGGCCTACGCTCCCGAGATCGCCCAGGCCATGCTCCGCCGCCAGCAGGCCGAGGCCGTTATCGCCGCCCGTCAAAAGATCGTCGACGGGGCCGTGGGCATGGTCGAAATGGCCCTCGTCAAGCTCGATAATTCCGGGATGGTCCAGCTCGACAACGAAAAAAAGGCGGCCATGGTCAACAACCTGCTGGTCGCCCTGGTTTCGGAAAACGAAGCGACCCCCGTCATCAATACCGGCACCCTGTACGCCTGAGCTCGGACAATGGCCGAAAAAAAGAAATTCCTTCTGCGGCTCGACGGGGAGCTGTACGACGCCCTGGAAAAATGGGCGGCGGACGACCTCCGCAGCGTCAATGCCGAGATGGAATTTCTCTTGAAGGAGGCGGTCCGGAAGGCCGGCCGCCTCAGGGTTTCGGGTCCGGCTGCCGCGCCGGACGCGAAACCCTCCCCCGATTCGCAAGATTAGCCGTAGCAATGAACAGAGTTTGAAGAGGATAAGGGAACAACGGGCGTTTCAAGGACCAAACGCCGAGGAGAGGGATCATGAGTCTCAAGAAGCTGGCCATGCTTATCGTCGTGATTGTCTTGACGATCATTGTGGCCATCTCGTGCCAAGCGCAAAATCTGATGCGGGGAGCCTCCCGGGAAGACCGGGCCGGCTGGGCGTTCATCCACCTGGAAGGGACATCCCGGGAAATCGGGTACCAGCACGGACGGCTGCTCGCCGCCGAAATCGACGACCTCCTGAAAACGCTGTCGTTTTACCTGGAGAAATCGACCGGCCGCGACTGGGCGTTTTACCGGAAGGCCGCGGAAACGATTCTCTGGCCTCGAGTCGACCGCCCGATCCAAATGGAGATCGAAGGCATCGCCGAGGGCCTTCGGGCGGGGAAAAAAGGTCTGAAATACGACAAGTTCGACATCGCCGCCCTCAACGGCTGGATGGAATTGGCCCTGTATTACCTGCCCGGCCTCGAGGCCCGGGAAAGCGGGAAGCCGGTCGAATCGAAGGCGCCGCCCTCCTGCAGCGCCTTCATCGCCACCGGCAGCTGGACCGGCGACGGCCGGATCGTCATGGCCCATAACGCCTGGTGCGAATATATCTATGGCGCCCGCTGGAACGTCATTCTCGATATCGTCCCCGACACCGGCCGGAGGATCCTCATGGACGCCCTTCCGGGATATGTCCACAGCGGCGACGACTTCGTCATCAACGGGGCGGGCCTCGTCTATACCGAAACGACCATTTCCCTGTTTACCGGCTTCGATCCGAACGGCATACCCGAATTCGTCCGGGCCCGAAATGCCGCCCAGTACGCCGCCTCGATCGATGATTTCATCCGCATCATGACGGTCGACGGCAACGGCGCCTATGCCAACGACTGGCTTGTCGGCGACTTGAAGACAAATGAAATCGCCCGGCTCGAGCTCGGCTTGAAAAACCATCGCGTCTGGCGGACAGACGACGGCTATTACGTCGGGGCCAATTTCCCCCTGGACGAAAAGCTGATCGCCGAGGAGACGACCTTCGACCCGAACCTCGCCGGGCAGGCCGTCTATCTCCGCCGGGACCGGTGGGAACAGCTCCTGGCTGAAAATAAAGGGAAAATCGACGCGGCCAAAGCCATGGAATTCCTCGGAGATCATTTCGATATCAGTGCGGGGACACAAGCGGCCAACGCCAATGTTCTCTGCGGCCATGTCGATACGGATCCCCAGGGACTGCCGGAGTACGTCTGGGCGCCGCACACCCCCGGCGGCTCCGTCCAGGGGAAGGCGACTTCAGCCGCCCTGGCCGAAACAATGAGCTTCTGGGCCCGGATGGGCCACCCCTGCGGCGAGGATTTTCTGGTCGATCCATTCCTCGCCGCCCATCCCGAATATACCTGGCAGCTCCCCTATCTGCGGGACATGAAGGCCCATCCCTGGACCCTCTTCCAGGGGAAATGAATTCGGGCCGATAATTGATAATTCGGGGCCAGGTTACTCAACTCCCGAACTCGAGTTCGGGAGTTGAGTAACCTGGCCCCGATCTATTCGATCTATGTTGATCTATGTTAGGGATTCTGTCCCGATCGACGGAATACCGGCTTCCCTCAATCGTCTTTTTTATGGAGAATGGAGACGATGGCCGAACCGGAATCCCCCCCAAGCCCGAAGGACATCCTTCCCTTCCGGGAGGAGATCTTCCTGCTGTGCCTCGGATTTTCCAGAAACGCCGCCGTCGCCGAAGACCTCTGTCAGGACGTTTATCTCAAGGCCTGCCGGAAGATCGATTCGGTCCGTTCGCCGGAGGCCGTCCGTTTCTGGCTGTTCCGGCTGGCCAAAAACGTCTGCCGCGACCATTATCGCCGGAGCCGTCTGGTCGGCTTTGATTCGATTGATGCCCGAGCGGAAATCGCCGCCGCCTCGAACGGCGTCGAGCCGGACGATTTCGAGGATCGTCTCGTCCGCCTGAAATCGTCGGTCGAAGCCCTGCCCGGAAAGCTCCGCGAAGTCTTCGTTCTCCGCACCTATGCCCGTCTCTCTTACGAGGACGTGGCCCGAACGCTGCGGATCAAGGAAGGAACGGTCATGTCCCGGCTCCACCGGGCCCGGGCGGCCGTCGCCCGGTCGATGAGCGAGGAAAGCCATGATTGAGCCGAAAAAGAAAAAAAGCATCGCGACTGTCGATGAGGAAATCGACGCCGTCGTCAGCCGGGAGTCGGAGGAAGCACTTAAGCGGTTCCGGGCCGGCGATTTTACCGCCCGGCTGAACGCCCGGCTCGCGTCTCCTCCGACGCGCCGGCCGGGACTCGCTCCCGCCCCTCCAATCCTCGTTTTCTTTCGCAAACCCGTCTTGGCCGCCTCTCTGGGCTTTTGCCTTTTGGCCGCCGCAGCGACCGTGTATTTCTTCGCTTCAAAAGACGTTAACAGCCGCAGGGAAAACGGAATCCGGCTCATGACCGAAGCCCTGGCCCATACGAATTTCTACCGCGCCGGCGGTCTCGCTTCTTTCCCGGATGAGACGGAAGAATCATCCGCCGGATCAGGGCCGGGAGCTTTCGCCCGAGTTCTTCATCGGGCTTTGGCCGAAACGGGCGCCGGATCCTCTTTCGCTACTTCGATTGAAGGGGGTGCTCCGCTCCGCCCTCTCTTCAACTCCAAAGAGCGGTTCAAGATTCTCTTTGAGGACCGGGCCATTCTGAAGGTCCTCACCGCCCTCGCCAAACAAAAGGAGGTTTGACATGTTGCGAAAATCCGTCGCGTTCTTTCTTCTTGGAATTTGCGGTCTCGGTCTCGCGGCCGGCGCCGTCGAGACGGCCCCTGTCTCTAAAAAAGCCGGCTATGCCCTTCTCGACCTGTATATCAACGCGTTCCAGTCCATGGCCAGGACGGGCGGCTCGGGAAGCACGATTGCCGCCGACATCGACCGGATGCTCGGCGAGGCTAAAAAAGCGCGGGCTTCAGGCGAGATCGACGCCCCCTTCTACGCCCGCTACCACCGCCTGGTCAGCGTGACCAAGCTCATCATTACCGAACCCGTCTCGCAAGCCCCGGTTTTCGTCAAAGCCGAGCTCGAACGGTTCATCATGGACGGTCTCGGCGAGGAGATGAAAGGTGAGGGGCCCGGAAGCATCGGCCAGGTGGCCGAAGCCCTGGCCTACGCCGTGATCGACCTTCAAATCTATCTGGACACGCTCGACAACCGCAAAGCCCTCTACGACAAATTCGTCAAAGGCTTTTCCCCGGAAAAATAGTCCCAACCCGCTTTCTATTTAGGGCCCATAATTTGGGGCCAGGTTACTCAACCCCCGAATTCGAATTCGGGGGTTGAGTAACCTGGCCCCGATCTTTTTGCCGGTGAAAAAAAATAATCACTTGACTTTTTTCTTTCTGTATTATATTATTAATACAGTGATACGGAGGCGAACGTGATCAACATCGATCCGGCAAGCTTTATTCCCCTGTACGAACAGGTCAAATCCGGCCTCCGGCGCGAAATCGCCCTCGGGTCCCTCAAGCCCGGCGGTCCCCTGCCCTCGATCCGCGACCTGGCCGCCGCCCTCCTCATCAACCCCAACACGGTGGCCCGGGCTTACAGCGAGCTCGAGCGGGACGGACTGATCACGACCCGGAAGGGCCGCGGCTGTTTCGTGTCGGAGGATTCCGGGGCGCTCCCCGGAAAGGAACGAGCCCAGCGTCTCGACGGAATCTTCGAGGCGGCCATCCATGAAGCCCGAAAAACCGGGGCCGACCCGAACGAGATCCGCAAGGTCTTCGAGGACCGGCTGCGGCTTGTTTTCGCGGAACCCGGCAAAAGGAGGACGTCATGAGCGATCTGTTGAAAATATCAGGACTCGGCAAGGACTTCGGCCGGAAGAAGGTCCTGCGCGACGTGACGCTCACCCTCGAGCCCGGCCGCGTGTACGGTTTATTGGGGCGCAACGGCGAAGGCAAAACGACCCTGGCCCGGATCCTGATGGGCGTCATCCCCGCTTCCCGGGGCGTCGTGGTGTTCAAAGGCGCAAAAATCGACTTCCGCTCCGCCTCTTACAAGCGGGAGATCGGCTACATCCCGGAAGATCCTTTCTTCTACAGCGCGATGAAAACCGGGGAATTCCTCAAATTCAACAGCCGTTTCTATCCCCGGTGGGACGCAGCCCGGGTCCGTTCGACGTTCGAATCGCTCGGTCTCGACCCGACTGTTCGCATCGGCGACATGTCCCGCGGCCAAAAGCTCCAGCTCGGATTCGTGGCCGCCGTCGGAGCGGCTCCGGACGTCCTCCTCCTTGACGACCCGACCTCGGGACTGGACGTGCCGACCCGGCACGATTTCCTCCGCAACATCATCCGCGACCTGGCCGAACGCGGAACGGCGATCCTCTTCGCCACCCACATGGTCCACGAGCTGGAGCGCGTCGTAGACCACCTGTTCATCCTCCAGGGCGGGCGGATCAGTCTCGACCGCAGCTTCGAGGACGTTAAAACCCTCACTCGGCGCATCCGCCTTCGCTTCGACGGCGCTCCGCCGGATAAGCTCCCCATCGAAGGCATCCTCTCGCTCAAACGGGAACCGGGCCTACTCGAAGCGATTGTCTTTCCCTGGGACGAGAAAGCCGAAAATCAAATTCGCTCCCTTTCTCTGACCCATTTCGAAATTGAGCCGCTTTCGCTCGAAGAGATCTTCACGGGATTCGTCGGTTCCGGGCTCGGCCGCTCGGACGCAAAATAAGGGATAACGCCATGAATAAAAACCTTATCTTCAAGGAATGGAAGGAAAAACTCTGGATTCCGATTTTCGCCCTGGTTTTCCTCGCCCTGTTCGCGGTCGCGGCCGGCGTATTTGCCAAGCGCGGAGACATCCTCGATTATCTTACCGGCGGGATCCAGATCTTCTTCCTGCCGCTCATCGGCGTCCTCCTCGGGGCGAGCGCCTTCAGCGCCGAATTCAAGGACAGCACCTGGGCCTACCTCTTTTCCCGGCCGATCAAGAAATCCTCAATCTGGCTCTCGAAATTCGCTGCCCTGGCCGGCCTTTTGGCCGCAATCGTCGCCGTCACCTATATCGTCCTTCCTTTAATCCCCGGCTTCAAAGAACGCCTGGCCGAAGCGCCGCTCTGGGGACTCAGCCTTTTTATTTCGTTCAGCGTGTACGTCGTTTCCTTTTCCCTTTCATTACTCTCGGAAAAGCCGGTCCTCACTTTTTTTCTGACGCTCTTTATCTTCGCCGCCTTTGCCGTTCTCCCGGTACTTCTCATAAAAACCCTAGTTCCATTTGCTTTCAAGTCCCGTTCGCTTCAGGACGTGCCGTTTCTCGTGATTATTTTCGCCTTTCTGGGCGTCCTCGCTCTCGGTGCGGCTTCGCTTTCCGCCTTCTGCCGGACGGATTTTTCCAGTCCGAAATCCAAGATCTCCGGGTTCCTAAAATCCCTCGTCGTCTTCCTGGCGATCGGGACGGTTACCGGCGGCGCTGGATGGCTCATCGCCCGGCAATTCCCGCGCCCAACATTTATTCGCATGATTTCCGACGGAGAAGGTTCCATCCTGCATCTCAACCGGGGAGTCTTCCGATATGACTCCCAGCGCAATCGGTTGGAGAAATTGATCCGTTTTCAAAGACAATACTGGCTTGCCAGCCCCGCAGTCGGCGGCGGAAAAATCACGTGGGCCAAGGAATCAGTCAAAGGTTCAAGGCAGGGGCTAACCTTGGACCAAGAGCTCTGGATCATGGATATCGATGGCCGCAACAAACGGGCTATTTTTCATACCTCAAACAAGCCCGATTCCCCGCTTGCCGGAGACATGATTTATCATCTCAGTGTCTCGCCCGATGGGAAACGGCTGATTCTGGGTTCCTATCCGGGATCACGATCGGGACAAAAAAGAATTTGTAGCCTCAACACCGATGGGACGGGTCTTCGTTTCTACAGCACCGATCTTACTTACCTCGACTGGATCAACGGCCTGTGCTGGTCATCAGACAGTCGAAGGATCGTGTTCGCGGCGACGATCAGACCGTCTGAAAGAGCTTCAAACAAACAAAAGATCCGATATTTTCTCCTGGACCTGGAGGCCGGAGAATGGACCATGCCGCCCGAAGACCTCAGAGGATTCTCTATCTTTGGCGCGTCACGGGATGGCAAATTGCTGGGTTACTTCGGGACCGACACGGCCGATGCCGCCTCCCCGAAAGAGATGCTCCGCTATTACAATATCGATACAAACGCAATTTCCGACATCGTCGCCGTTTCGCGCATCCAGTCGGTTAACTGGAGCCCGGCTGGTGATCGGATCGCTTTCCTTGCCGACTCCGGCCGCCGCCTGGGAATCATATCCGTTTCTGAAAAAACGCTTCTCGCGGAAACAGCCCTCGAAAAAGCCGAAATCGAAGCCCGCACTCCGAGGTCCATGGCCTGGACCTTGGACGGACAGAAGATCATTCTAGCCGATTTCCGCAATTCCGTACACGTCCTGCGGATCTTCGATCAGGCTCTCCGCGAAATTAAATCATTCCCCATTCCCCGGGAAGATATCCCTCTCGAGCATCTCCCGCACCTTTACTCGACCGGGGATAAGATCCTCGTTATGGATTTCACCGCCTCCCGGCTTTGGTCCTTCGACCCGGCCACGGAGAAGTGGAAAAAGCTATTTTGATAGGTCTCGTACCTGGGGAGGTCTTTTGGAGACAAGCACGGACACATCCCGAACATTTTGGAGGGGATTGTATATGCCCTCCCTCTATTGCGAGAATAGCTCGACGGCGCGTTAAGGAAAACGACGTGAGAAAGAGGGCCCTCGTCATTCCGGCCATTCTGTCTGTTCTTTTCTGGAACGCCTGCGGAAAAGAGATCGAAGTCGGCAAGATTCCCGTGGAGAAAGGAAAGCGATTTACGGGTTTCCGGGTCGTCGAGGTTTTTCGGAAAGAATACGATTGGATGAGATGGTGCCTGCCGTTGTCCGGGCGCTTCCTCACCCTGGAGCTTCTGGATAAAGGCTACAAGGAATACCGGTTCAATCTGTACGATTCCGCCGGGGAAATGATCAAGGAAAAGCGAATCCCCTCGGGCGAAGGGCCGAACGAGATCAAGGTCGTCAGTATGGACGAGGTTTGGCTTTCGCCTTCGGGACAGATCCATTTCCTCGATAACGATTACCTCAAGTCGATCGATCCTGAAACATTCCGGATCGAGACGATCGTCAAGCTGCCGAACATGATCAAAGGCTATGGCCGCAAGTTCACCGTCGGAAAACACAGCCAGACCTTGTTCGAGGAGCGCAACGGCCAAATCATCACGACGTTCGAATCGACGGGCTTTTACGCGGATCCGAAGTATTATCTGGTCAAATCCGATGATGATTTCGCGAACCTCTCCGTCCTGGCGGAATTCAGGAAAGAGCGGCCCTGGACCTGGCGGAAGCTCGAGGAACGGAAAATGCGGTCCGGAAAAATCATCTCCTATACGGATTACTACGAGCGCACGCGGTTGAAGCGGATTTTCGCCGTGGATTGGAAGCGAGGTGTCGTCTATCTCATTCCCGATATCGATAATCCGGAAATCGAGAGGGTCGGGATCGACGGCAGGACAAAAGGCCGGCTCCGGGTCGACATCCAACCCGAAAAATTCGTCGTAGACGAAGAGGAAATGAATTCCTGGCGGAAACATGTCCTGGATAATTCCCCCTCCATGATCAGGCAGCGGATGGAGATCGACTCCTATATTCCCGAGCATGCGCCGACTTTTATGAGCATGGCCGTGATTGAGGACTGGCTGATCGTCATCACCGGGAATCGGAATTGGAGAACCCGCGAAAACGAAGCTTTCGTCTTTCGCCTTCCCGATTATCGATATGAGGGAAGCTTTTTTCTTCCCTTTCCCTCTTTTTATCAAACCACGAAATTCGCCGACGATTATTACATCCTCCAGGAATATCAGCCGAAAATCGATCGGGCCCTTCTCCGTATCTTTCAGTTCAAGAAAGACTAAAAAAATACCCCGACAGCGATTCCGACGAGCCAGCCGGCTAAAACGTCCGAAAAATAATGCATCCCGAGGACGACCCGGCTCAATCCGACGGCTAACGCCCACACCCCAACCGCCGCTCCAACAGCCGGCGGCAAGTAGATGACCGCCAGGACGGCGAGAATCGCCGCCCGATTGGCATGTCCCGAAGGGAAAGAATGCGGATCGACCAGCCGGTCGAACGCACCCCAACGCCCGTCAGGCCGGCGCCGTTTGAACGCGAGCTTCAGCAAACCGATCAAAAACGTCCCGATCACCAGGGCCAAGCCCGCTTTCCAGGCTCCGGCTTTCCATGGATCTTTCGTTAACAGCCAGATCAATCCGGCCGCCGGGAATAAAATCGTCGTGTCGGCTGTATGGGCCAGGATGGCGAAAATCCACCGCCCCCGCCCCTCCCCCATTATACGCAGACGGGCGCTCCCTTCCGCGTCCCGGCGAATCAATCTTTCGAATTTCATTCACCGGTATTATAACGAAATCGGGGCCAGGTTACTCATTCCCCTATTTCGCGCGCTCTTTGGTTGCCCATGATAATAGGGGAATAGATAACCTGGCACCAATTTTGTCCTCGGTTCCTCATGATAATAGGGGAATGGATAACCTGGCACCGATTTAATCGAGGCGAGAAACCCCAGCCGCTTTCCTTGTGGTATGATGATGCCTGGCGGCGGCCCGGCCGGCCGGGCTTGGCCGGGAGCGAGGAGGATTCCCATGTATCAACGCATCAAGTACGACTTCGCCCAGGAACTGGCGAAAATTAAAAGCTCCGGACTCTATAAAGAAGAGCGAACCATCCTTTCCGAACAGAAACCCAACATCCGGGTCGAATTCCCGGCCGGGAGCCCTCCCCGGGATGTCCTGAACTTCTGCGCTAACAACTACCTCGGGCTGGCCAACCATCCGAAGATTATCGCCGCCGCCCGCAAGGCCCTGGACGAGCACGGTTTCGGCATGGCCTCGGTCCGGTTCATCTGCGGCACCCAGGACCTCCACAAAATCCTCGAGCAGAAAATCGCCGAATTCTTCCATATGGAAGACACGATCCTCTATTCCTCCTGCTTCGACGCCAACGGCGGATTGTTCGAGACCATCCTCGGCGTGGAGGACGCGGTCGTGACCGACGCGCTCAACCACGCTTCGATCATCGACGGCATCCGCTTATGCAAAGCCAAGCGCTTCATCTACGACCACGCCGATATGGCCTCTCTCGAGAAGGCCCTGAAGAAAGCCCGCGAAGGCATCGATGTCTGGGACGGTCCCGGCCTGGATAAAGAACCCGTTCCGGCCCGGAACATCATGATCATCACCGACGGCGTATTTTCCATGGACGGCGACATCGCCGACATCCGCCGGATCGTCGAGCTGGGCAACACATACGACACCCTCGTCGTCGTCGACGATTCCCACGGAACCGGCGTCCTCGGCGCGACCGGCCGCGGCTCGGTCGAGGAAGCCGGCATGCTCGGCCAGGTCGACGTCATCACTTCGACGCTGGGCAAGGCCATGGGCGGGGCGACGGGCGGCTTTATCACCGGCCGCCGCGAGATCATCGAGATCCTCCGCCAGAAATCCCGGCCTTACCTCTTCTCCAACACAGTCGCCCCGGTCATCGTCGCCGCCGGCATCGCCGCCTTCGATCTCCTCGCCCAGGGCCAGGAATTGAGGGAAAGACTTCGGGAAAACACGGCGTATTTCCGTTCGCAGATGAAATCTCTCGGCTTCGACATTATCGGCGGAACCCATCCGATCGTTCCCATTCTTTTCCGCAAGTTCGAAAATGACGCCAAGCCCGCCCAACAGATGGCCCGGGAACTGTACGAAGAAGGACTCTACGTCGTCGGTTTCGTTTACCCGGTCGTGCCCAAGGGCCAATCCCGGATCCGCGTCCAGGTTTCCGCCGCCCATACCCGGGAGCAACTGGACCAAGCCCTCAGGGCGTTCGAAAAAGTCGGACGCAAACTCGGGATTCTCGGATAAGACAAAGCCGTCCCGGTCCCGGATCAGGGGACTCGAAACGGGATCGAAGCGGCGGCTTTGGCGTCGAAACGCCAGATCAAAGCGGCCCCGAAGCGCGCTTCCTCGATAAAATAGGGATTGCGCCGTAACCACGATTCGGGCAGGAGCTCGACCGCGTCGTACGCGGCCGTCCCCCGCTTTTCGCCCAGATAGACATAATCCAGATTTTCCCTGAGAAAAATCCGGGCCAGCTCGTCGAAATCTCCCTGTGTCCCCCGAATGTCCAAGACCAATCGTCGAGACGACCGCGGATCGACACCCGGGGGAAGTTTTTCAGCCGAGAACTGCAGCGGGAGAAAGGGAATCCATCTCCGGGTGAAGTACGGCATCCACCACCCCGCATCCGTACCCACGGCCGCGGAGTCATTGAAGGCCAGGGTGGCGTTGGTCAGAAAACGGGCCTTCTTCGGAGTATGGGCTCGAATCCAGCGAAAAGCAGCGACGTCGTTCTTCTCGACCATCCGATGGAAGGGGTCGACCATGGCTGCCTGGCGGCTGAAACCGAAAATTAAGGAGACGGCAAAGACGGCCGCGAGGGCGACCCGCCCGGCGAAGTTCCGGTTCAGTCCGGCCGCCGCTTCCCCGAGAGCCGAACCGGCCAGCCAGGCAATCGGGATATAAAGCATGACGATCAGGACGAAGTTGCTTTCAATCCCGGTCCCGGGAAGCCGAAAAAGATAAGGATTGGCGGCAACAAAGCTGAGTCCGATCCAGAGAGCCAAGTCGGCCGCCAGCTTCCGATTTCGGAAGACGGCCAAGCCGAGGGCGATGACGCCGATTACCCAGAACACCGGTCCGATATAGAATCCGAGGCGGGTCCAGATTCCGAGGTCCGTGATCCGCGGAACCGCATCCGGCCGCAGCGACGCCTGGATCCGCTGGGGCGTCCCGCCGCTGAGGATCATGGGAATCCAGGACGAAATGAGGACCAGGGCTCCGATTCCGGCAGCCGCCAATCGCCAGGCCCGGGCCGGCCATTCGGCCATGGTTTTCCGATATTCCCCGAGCGCCCGGAGCGACCAGACGGCCGCGGCCGAAAGGGCGATGATGACAACCCGGTAATGGGAGAGAAATATTCCGGCCAACACGAGGGCGAGCAAGCCGATCATCCCGGCTTTCGGACGGGGGCGATCCCGCCAAAGCGAATCCAGAAACCAAATCAGGACCGGGAGCATGACCAGCGAGGTCAACTGGGTATACCGGCCCCAGTTGACCGAAAAACCCGGCATCGCCGAAAAAAGGCCGGCGGTTGCGACCGCCCCGAGCCCGGCCCAGACCGAGCGGCCCAGTTTCACTCCCACCGGATAAAGAACCAGGCAGGCCAGGACGTTGAGAATCTGCCCCGCCGACAGAACGGCCTGGATCGCCGGAACCCCGGCCGTCCAGGCCCAGGCCGCAGCGGCCGAATGAAATCCGAAGTGATACGAAAACGTAAGCATCGGCGCATATGGTGCCCAGGAGGAAAACAACCCCTGATTTTCGACGAGCAGCCGCACGATCATCGTGTGATGAACCGAATCGCCCCAGGAC
The DNA here is from genome assembly GCA_964411395.1 of uncultured Eubacteriales bacterium. Lineage (GTDB taxonomy): Bacteria > Acidobacteriota > Aminicenantia > Aminicenantales > UBA4085 > JAAZPG01. Next base: position 13,024 of record CAYPKX010000033.1, read on the forward strand.
GGCGTTTCCATTCCCCGCACGGCAATCATTCGGGCGGCAAAGATCACGGCCAGAAGGACGAGGAAAAAGACGGAATCCAGGGCCGGGCGGGTTTTGAAGGCGGAGAGAATCTTCGGCCTCCCGCCGTTTTTTCCGGATAATAACGTTCGATTCATCCACAGCAGGCTGACCGCGCCGGCCAAACCCGGAAGGACGGCGAGCGGCAGGGTCACGGGCGCATGGACCAGCTTGGCGGCCAGATAGAGGAGCGGATAAACGGGCAAACTCAAGGCCGGCGCCAGCCCGGCTTTCATTTTCCAGGAGAGGCCGGCCGCCGGCCCGAAAACTCGAAGCAGCGCCCAACCGGGAAGGAGATAAAGAAATCCGCCGACGGCCAGATCGCGGAAGAGGGCCGGGACGAAATTCACGAGCCCTATTGTGTCCGAAGACCGGAAGCCGGTCAACTCGTTCGTCATCATCCTGAACGCGGGATTTTTCTTCGGCCTGTAAGGCCTTCGCGAGAGACGCCCATCCCTCATGAAATTCCTCAATTTTTTTTGAGAGGTGAAGAGTTCGGGCTTTTCTTGACTTGCCGAATGCCCCCGGCTATGCTTTCTCCAAGACGGCCCAAAATGAAAACTGCCTGGAAACCCGTTTCGAAACCCGCGCTTTTCGCCGGCGCCGGCGCCGCGGCCGCTTTCCTGATCTATGCCGCCGCGTCGAAAAGCGGTTTTCTTCTTCTCGACTATGTCAACCTCCCGATCCACGAAGCCGGCCACCTCGTTTTCTCCCCCTTCGGTCGAACCCTGAGCATCTGGGGCGGGACGTTGCTCCAATTGATCTTCCCGGCCGTTTTCTGCGGATATTTCGCCCTCCGCGGCGAAACCGCGGGAACGGCGTTTACCGCTTTCTGGTTCGGCGAAAGCCTCCGCTACTCCTCCGTCTATATCGGCGACGCCCGAGCGATGGTGTTGCCGCTCGTCGGCGGCGGGGAGCACGACTGGAACACCATTCTGGGAGACCTGGGCCTGCTCGGCTCGGACCGGACGATCGCCGACCTCGTCGGCTTCTTCGGCTGGGCGGTGATGATCCTTTCAACCCTCTGGTTCGTCAAAAAAGCCCGGGAGAATCCCGCAGATACCCCGGTCGGCTCAACCGAATAAAGTTTACCGCCCCCCGGCCGGCAAATATTCCATCAAGAATCCGTACCGCAGCGTCTCCAAGTGCGGCCCGCCGATTCCATGCCGCCGGTTGGGATATTCCATGAAGTGAAACTGTTTGTTGAGCTCGATCAGGCGATTGAGCAGCCTTTGCGTCCCCTGGAAATGGACATTATCGTCCCCCGTGCCGTGGATGATGAGAAGCTTTCCAGCGAGTCCCTCGGCGAACGAAATCGGCGACCCGTCGTGGTATCCCTTGGTGTTTTCGGCCGGCAAGCCCATATACCGTTCCTGGTAGATCGAATCGTAGAGCGTTTGGTCGGGGACCGGCGCTCCGGCCACCCCGACTTTGTAAAGCTCGGGCGACCGGAACATCAGGTTAAGGGTCATCGACCCGCCTCCGCTCCAACCGTAGACGCCGACCCGATCCAGGTCGACGTACGGACGGGAGGCCGCCAGGGCCCGGAGCGCCGCGGCCTGCTCTTTCGAGGCAAGGACTCCGACAGAACCGTAGATCACCTTGCGCCAGGCCCGGCCCTTGGGCGCCGGCGTGCCGCGATTGTCGAAGCTGGCGATGAGGTAGCCCTCGTCGGCAAGAGCGGCGCTCAGGAGGCGCCCGTTTCCGCCCCAGCTGTCGGTTACCGTCGTTCCGGCCGGTTCGCCGTAAACATAGATGATGATCGGATATTTTTTGGCCGGATCGAATTTCCCCGGCCGGATGAGCCAGCCGTCAATTTTTACCCCGTCGTCGACCGTCACCTGGAACATCTCCGTCCGGCCGGCGAGAATCGGCCCGACCTTTGCCCGCAGCGCGGCGTTGTCGGTAAAAAGCCGGACCGTGTTGTGGTCAGGGAGACGGATCATTTCCGAAAGGTTCGGCACGGCGAAAGCGGAATAGCCGTGAAAAGCCCAACGGCAGTCGGGCGAGAGGTTATAGGAATGCGACCCGGGATCCCCGGCCGGTGTCACGCGTTCGGTTTTGCTCCCGTCCAGGCGCGAGCGATAGAGATAACGCTGGACGGCGCTTTCGGGCGAGGCGTTGTAGTATAACCAGCCGCCCGTTTCGTCGACCCCGGCGATGGAAATCAGGTCGAAGGACTCGGGAGTGATGAGCCGGGTTTTCCCGTCGCGTGCAATCGCGTAGGCGTGACGCCAACCGTCCCTTTCGCTGACGAAAAGGAGCTCCTTGCCCTCGTCCAGCCAGATGAATTCGTCGTTGACGTCAACCCAGGCCTCGTCTTCATCCAAATGCATCAACCGCGATTTCCCCGTCTCGGCATCAGCCAGGAACACGCTGTTTCGATTCTGAAGCCGGTTGAGGTGCTGATAAATCACCTCCCGGGAATTTTCCGCCCAGCCCATCCGGGGGATGTAGATATTCCGGGGATCGCCCGGCGCTTCGAGCCAGCGGGTCGGACCGCCCGCGGCCGCGACGACGCCGATCCGGACCGCGGCGTTTTGCTGCCCCGCCTTGGGATAAGGATATTTGGTGATCGCCGGATAGAGGGCATCGGTATAATTGATCAAGGCGAATTCCGGAACGCCGCTCTGGTCGAACTGAAAGTAGGCGATCCGGCGGCCGTCCGCGCTCCATTCGAAACCGTCGCGCAGGCCGAACTCCTCCTCGTATACCCAATCCGATGTACCGTTGATGATCATCGGCGAGCCGTCCGCGGTCAGGCGGATCGCGGCGCCGCTCTTGGTGTCTTCGACGTACAGGTCATTGTCGCGAACATAGGCGGCCTTCGTCCCGTCCGGCGACAGCTTGGCATGAAGAACCCCGGCCGGAACCGCCGCGGCCAGCTTACGCCAGGAACCATCGGTCAGATCGAGAACCCAGTAATCGAAGGCCGTTTTCCGGATCATGGTCGGACGCGGATTTACGGAAAAGAGCATCTTCTTCCCGTCTAAGGATGTTTCATACGCGCCGACCGGAAGCGGTTTTCCCAACTGGGGTGGCGTCAGCCTTTCGGCCGCCATCCAGACCTCGCGCTTCCCGGTTGCGGTATCGTAGCGGACGATTTCGGAAGCGCCGGCCGCGTTTCGTTCAATCGCCGTATAAGCGGCGCCGTTTTCAACCCAGCGTCCCGTCACGCCGCGGGCAGCGGCGAATTCCGAAGTACCGAGCCGGCGCATCCATTCCTGGAACGTCGGAGTGACCTGGGCCGAGGCCGAAAGCGCGCCGAAGAGAATGGCGGCAATCCCGACCGCTCGCACGATGACCGAATGATACTTCTTGATTTTCATGAGGAATCCTCTCCCGACAGAAACGGTGATATGAAATGTATCACCCGGATTAATAACTGTCAACGAAACGAACGGAGCCGAGCCCGGAATCACAGGCGATTGACATCCCATCTGACGATAGATAGAATCCGTCCCCGAAACAGCGGAAATCGTCCGGTCTTCTTCGGAAGACACCGGTCATTAGCGTTCCAGAAAAGGAAATCGTCCGTCTGATGCAAGGGAATCGTGTACGTCCGGTTCGGAATTCGAAATCCGAAGCTTCGTCGTTTGCCGCCGAAGTGCGGGAATTCTGCCGCCGACACCCGCAAAAATTCGATCCGGCCGCAGGCGCTTTGCTGATTCTCGACATGCAGGAATATTTTCTCCGGCCCGAGTCCCACGCCTTCATTCCCGGCGCCCCGGCTCTTCTTCCCCGTTTGAAAAAGCTCCAGGATCGCTTTCTTGAGGCCGGCCGGCCGGTCGTCCAAACGCGCCACCTGAATCGACCCGGTCAAGCAGGAATGATGGAAAAATGGTGGGGCGGCCTGATCCGGGATAACGACCCGCTCTCGGCTCTCTCCCCCGCCCTCGCGGATCCCCGGATCACCGTGTTCACAAAAAGCCGCTACGATGCTTTCTATCGGACGCGTCTCGAATCCTGGCTTAAAAAACATGGAATCCGCCGCTTGGTTGTCGCCGGCGTCGCGACCCATCTCTGCGTTGAAACGACCATCCGGTCCGCCTTCGTCCGCAACTTCGAATGCTTTCTCGCCTTGGACGGGACAGCGACCTGGACTGACACTTTTTTCCGCGGGTCCGTCCGCAATCTCAGCCATGGCTTCGCGGTTCCAATCCGAATCGCCGAAATTCTCAGGACGTTTTCCGCATGAAGCCTATTCCGGTCGTCATCATCGGCGGCGGCCCGGCCGGGATCGCCGCGGCCGGACAGCTTTACCGGATAGGAATCGAAGCCGTCCTGTTTGAGCAGGAAGCGCTCGGCGGATTGATGCGCCAGGCGGATTGGATCGAGAATTACCCGGGTTTTCCCTCCGGAATCAAGGGTGAGGACCTGGCCCGGCGGTTTTGCGAAGGCCTCGAACACCGGGCCGTCGACGCCCGGAAGGAACACGTCCTCGCTCTCGACTTCACCCCCGCCGACCGGGCCTTCACGGTCACGACCGATCACGGACGTCACTCGGCCGCCCGGGTCATCGTCGCTTCCGGAACAAAACCGAAAACGCTCGCGTTGTTTGATGAGATGGACGCAGCCTGCCGTTCGCGAATTTTCTTTGACCGGACGAAAATCCCCGCCGACGGAAAGCGGCGGGTGGCCGTCGTCGGGGCCGGCGACATCGCCCTGGATTACGCCCTGAGCCTGAGCTTGAATCCGGGACATGAAGTGACCATTCTCTGTCGGGGAGAGAAATGCCGGGCTCTCCCGCTTCTCCGGGAGAGGATCGCCCGGATCCGGACGATCAACCTCCGGCTGCGAAGCGAGTTGGACGAAGTGATTTTCCTCCCCTCCGGCCCGCTTCGACTTTCGGGGACAAACGCCGCGGGCCGCTTTTCCTTCGAAACGGACGATGTTCTGGTCGCGATCGGCCGGGAACCGTGCAAGGATTTCTACGCACCGCGGCTCCGCGGCCTTGAGGGGGAATTGATCGCTTCGGAACTGCTTTTCCCGGCCGGAGACGTGAAAAACGGGCTCCGCCGCCAGGTCGGAATCGCGGTCGGGGACGGATTAGCCGCGGCCATGGCGGTTGCCGGACTCCCGCAAGACGGTGAACGGGGATGAAGATCATCGCCAAAACCGCCGCCTCGGACCTGGCCACGGTCTTCGTGGCCGAGTCGCCCGACGGACGTCGCGTCGAATTCGTCGAATCCCGGCAGCCGCCGCGGTCGCGGCTCGAAAAATGGGTCGCCATCCTTTCGGTCTCGTTCGGCTGTCCCATCCGCTGCCCGATGTGCGACGCCGGCGGCGACTACCGAGGCCCTCTTGCGGCCGAACAGATTTGGTTCCAGCTGGATACGCTCCGTCGCTATTTCTTTCCCGAGCCGTTTCTTCCCGTGCATCTTTTCAAGGTCCAGTTCGCCCGGATGGGCGAGCCGGCGCTCAATCCCGCCGTCCTCGACGTCCTGACCGAGCTGCCCCTGCGGTTGAAAGCCCGGAACATCACGCCTTGCGTCTCGACGGTCGCCCCGCGGGGAAGCGAGCACTTTTTCTCCCGCCTGATCGACCTCAAGGAACGGCTCTACCGGGACGGCCGGTTCCAACTGCAGTTTTCCATCCACGACACCGATCCCGCCCGCCGCGACCGCTGGATCCCTGCCGCTAAATGGAGCCTGGCCGAAATCGCCGCCTTCGGGGAGCAGTTCGTCCGGCCGGGCGACCGAAAAATCACTCTGAACTTCGCCCTGGCGGAGGAAAATCAGCTGAATCCGGAGATCATCGGCCGGCACTTTCACCCGGATATGTTCTTAATCAAGATCACTCCGGTGAATCCCACGTTTCGAGCCGGCCAAAACCGCATTCATAGCTTGACGGAGAATGCCGGCGCCATCCTGGCCCTCCCCGCCTGTCGCCGACTCGCAGACGACGGCTATGAAATCATCGCCAGCATCGGAGAGCTCGAGGAAAACCGGATCGGGAGCAACTGCGGCCAGTACGTCCGGGCGTTGGAAAGCGGACAGACGTCGAAGCTCTTCGGCCCGGCTTATTCCTATCCCCTGGTCGATTGGACCGAGGAGACTTAAATCGCGCCTTTCGCGCCCGAATCGATCCATTTGAGAAAAACGGCCGTCCTCCTGTAAAATTGGTTTACAAGGTAAAAAAATGAGAACCGTCGAAGAAAGCGTCGTCCTGGCCATGGACGGGACGGACCCCGCCCTCTACCCGTTTCTCCCCTACATCCTTCAGGACATCTGGGAGATCGGCGCCTCTCCCGACGTCATCGTTCATCTTCTTCACAATCACTGCCGGGACCATGCCCGACTTCGGCTTCTCGACCTGGGCTGCGGCAAGGGGGTTGTCTCGATCCAGGCGGCGGCCGAACTCGGGATTTCCTGCCTGGGGATCGACGCCGTCGAGGAGTTTGTGGCCGAGGCCCGGGTCAGAGCCGCCGAGCATAAAGTCGATTCCCTCTGCCGGTTTGAAGTCGGTGATATCCGCGATCGGATCAAGGGACTCGCGGGCTTCGACGTGATCGTCCTCGGGGCCATCGGGCCGGTTTTCGGCGACTACCAGGAAACGCTAACGGCTCTGTCCCCCTGTCTGAAAACGGAGGGAATATTCATCATCGATGAGGGCTATTTCCCCGACGACAGCCCTTACACCCACACGATCATCCGGAAAAAGAGCGCTCTCTTCGAGGAGATCGCAGCCGCCGGGATGGCCGTCGTTGATGAAGTCGTCATCGGCGAGGAGGATATCGAGGAAGCCGACGCCGATATCTTTGAGAACCTGAAAACCCGCTGTCTCGAGCTGGCCGAAGCTCATCCGGACAAAAAACACCTCTTCCTGGATTACATCCGGCGCCAGGTCGAGGAAAATAACGTCCTCGAGGACGAAGCCGTCTGCTCGACGATGGTCATCCGGCGGAAGACGTGATATAAATATCCCATGGTCGTCATCGACGCTCCCATATCCAAAACCGAGCTCAAGGCCATGGCCGCGGACATGTTCGGAAATCTCGTCAAAGCTGTGGTAGATGTCGATCGCCGTCTCATGGCTCTCGACGGCGAGCTTTATGCCGATGAAGAGGCCCTTCTCCTGGAAAACGGATCGCAGCAGGACGATCTCTGGGGAATCAATTTGTATCCCGAGATTGAGGGATTGGACTGGATCGAATTTGATTCGGTCATCAACATCCGGCCATCGCAGAACAACCGCACCCGGGGGGTGGACGACGCCGCCATCCGTGATCACATCATCGAAATCGTTTCTTCCCTGGTAAAATAGTGGCCGTCCAACACGCTTCGCTGGCCGCCGGACGCTGGCGGTCCTTTTCCCTGGCCGATCAATTGGCCAATGTCGGAAGCGAGGTTGAGCGCGCACTCAAGTGGTCGAAAAAAAACAACGTCGAATACGGACGGATGGCTTTCGAGCGGGCGCTGGAACTCCTTCAGCTGACGATCTCCGATCCCCGCCATCTCGCCCGCCTCAAGGAGTTGACCCGGGTTCGGGAGGCTTTGCTGGATTATTTTCTCGGAGACAACGAATTCCGTTCGACGGCGGATAGCTGGCGGAGTTATTTCTTCGCTTTCGCCCAAGCCTCGGCCATCGCCAGAAGGAAGTGCGCCGGATAAAGGCGTTCACTCTTTCGATTTCTCATTTCCCCCCGGCGGCGAGCAAGGCCGCGTAGGCATCGACCATTCCCCCGCAGCCGATTTTTCCGGACAAACCCGGGAGAGGCGCGGCCGTGTCCATCAGGATCTTCTTCAGCCCGACCGCGTCCAATCGCGGATTGACCGACAGGATCAGGGCGGCGATTCCTGCGACGAGGGGGGAGCTGCTGGAGGTGCCCGCCGAAAGGCGATACGTGCTCAGGGCGTTTTCGACGTCCGTGGTGAAGGTTTCGTCCTGGGCCGCGATATCGACATTGCGGGGGCCAAAATTCGATCCCAGGACCCGGTCCCCGGCCGTATAGCGGACCAGCTCGCCCTTGAAATCGATCATGGCCACCGTCAGGATGTTATCGAGGTCATAGCAGACCGGGAAAATGGCATTCTCGGTTTTATCGACATCCACACCCGAGTTTCCCGCTCCGGCCACAAGGAGAACGCCTTTCGTCCCGGCATAGGCGATGGCCGACTCGAGCTCGGCAATCTCCTCCGGCGTCGGGGTTGAAACATGGCCGCTCCAGTTGATAATCCGGGCCCCGTTGTCGGCGGCGTAACGGATGGCCTTGGAAGCCCGAAACGCGCGCACGATGTCTCTCTCTCCGTTTCCGATCTCCTGGGCTCCCATCTTGAGGAGCATCAGGGACACATCCCAGTTCACTCCCGCGACGCCGATCCCGTTGTTCCCACGGGCGCCGATAATCCCCATCGCCGAAATGCTGTGCCAGTAGGGCTGGATACGGTCACGGCGCTTTCCGTCGTAAATATAACAATCGGGATCCGGGTCGTCGAAGGCGAAGTCCCAGCCCATGACGTCATCGACGAAACCGTTTCCATCGTCGTCGACACGGTTGGTTTCCTTCGCGTGGCCGGTCGCGTCAAGTCCCGACTCGCCGGGATTGGCCCAGATGTTGCCCTGTAGGTCTTGATGATTGTAGAAAAATCCATCGTCCAATATGGCAACGACGACGTTCCGGCTCCCGGTCGAAATCGTCCAGGCCTTGGTGACGTTGCAATCGATCCCGACCGTGGCTTCGAGGAGGACCGGGGAGGCTTTGATCGACGTCCGTTCGACCGAAATCGTTCCTCCGGGATTCAGGAACGTCACCTGATATTTAAAGAATGGGTCATTCGGGACGACGTTTTTGACCGGGGTCTGACCGGTCGACAAAACAGCGGCCGCGAGGACCGGGACGAGAGCGAGTGTTTTGATCATGGCGATATTCTCCTGTCGAATCATTTCATTCTACTCCAGTAATCGGGAACAGGTTAACCCGGCCTGCCCCCCGCCCGCTTGACTTGGACGGACATTTGACTTAATATCCTATCATATTAGTAGTATTTAGACTCAAAGGAATCGTCCATGCCCTATCGCCTGACCCTGACTTGGGCTTTTCTCGCTCTCATCTGCGTGATCCCTGTTTTCGGAGAAGCGGTTTCGACGACCGCATCCCCCTCCTCTCTCCAGGCAACCGCGACGAAAGCCCCCGAAATCGCCTGGACTCAGGTTCCCGGGCCGAATAAAAAATGTCCGATCAACGACAATTACTATTTTAAATACGAGTTCTCGGAAAAGCCCAAGATGGGCATGGTTATTCTCAAAATCCAGGTCTTCGACAAGAAGAATGACCAAGTCGTCCCCTTCAAGGCCACCGGCCGCTCCGACATGCCCTCGATGCGCGGCGCTCACGACTCCGGCGACGTGGAATTTAAAATCAACAAGGTCAACAACTACCTCCTCCCGATCAACGTCGTCATGCCCGGCGACTGGGAAATCCGGGTCGTTTTCTCGCTCAACGACAAGGCCGTCTTCCATGGGAGCATCAGGTTCGACGTTTGACCGGGCGTTTCGTCCGGCGCAATGCGGGGAAAGAATACCCGAAAGCGATGAATCAAAAAGCGAGGCGTAATGAGCGGGCGGATCCGGGAAGAGCCTATCGCTTATCTGCCATTATCGCCTTTGCTGTCCTCTTCTCATTTTTCGTCCCGGCCCTCCCCCTTCGGGCTTCCACTTCCCTCTTTTTCCTTGAGATTCAAGGAGTCGCCGGGTATTCCTCGGCCGTCCGTAAGGCCATCGCCTATTCGATGAGCCCGATGGAGACGATGCAGAAGCCCAGCCTGGGATTCGACTTCGTTCAACGCTTTTCCGGACGGAGCGGCGACATCGCCGTCTTGTCCATCCAGGCCCGCCTCGCCTGGAATCCCGACGGGGACAAGGAATTCGAGCCGCAGCTCTATAACGCCTTCCTGAAATTCAAGCTGCGCTCGTTCGATCTCTGGGTCGGCCATAACCGCCCGGCGTTTGGGCTGGCCTCGATCTTCGACAACCACGCCCTCCTCCTTCATTCGCTCAACATGATGGGTTTTGGTTTTGACCGGGACTGGGGCGCCGGGATCGAAAAAGACACCCCCCGCGGCCGGTATGCCCTGTCCCTCACGACAGGCTCGGGCATGGGCTTAAAGATGGACGGAAATTTCTTTCTATCCGGCCGATACGGCTTCGGCGTTTTGAATGAGGACAATTTCGCCGCCGGGCTTTCCTTCGGCTACGGGCAGCTTCGCGACGTCGCCGGTTATCACGAGATGAGCGCCGACCTGATCGACTTTGCCATGGCCGCGGCCGACGTCACCTGGCTTCGGAACAACCTGGAAAACCGGATCGAGGTCATGGCCGGACGGCGCGGCGGGCACGGAACCCTGGCCGCATTCTGGAGAATCGGCCTGGGCTTGCTCGAAGAAAACCGGTTGGAGATCGAGCTTCAACCGACCGCCGTCATCACCTCCGGCCACGGCGAGTTCGAATACGCCGCCGGTTTGACGTATCTCCTTCATCCCGATTGGACGCTTCGGACCGTGGTCACCCATGCTCCGGCCATGAACGACACCCGCGTCGTTTTCCAGATTTACTATTACAAGGGAATCGATTTTTAATCCGGGAGAACCATCCGTGACGAGAAAACCTGCTCCCTCCCGCTTCTTGATTCTGCTCGTCCTCTTCGCCCGCCTCGCCCTGGCGCCGCTTCTGGCGGCGGTCGGCTGCGAGCTCAACGACCCGGACCGCGACGTCAAGCGCCTCTTCCCCGAATCGACGGGATACAAAACCGAGTATGTCTCGATCGCCCGACAAGGCGGCGAACCCCTGCTGCGGAAAATCGAAGCCCGCCTGGGCGATACATTCAAGGGTCTATACGAGACGATCGACGTGTCTTACACCATGTACCGGATCTTCAAAGGGACCAATCCCGTCGGCTATATCCACGGCGTCAACCAGAAAGGACGCTACGGCGGAATCCAGGTTTTCCTGGCCCTTGACCTCGACGGCAAAATCCGAAGCTTCTATTTCCAGAAGCTGACCAACCAGGCGGCCGGGCTTCTTCGCGATCCGGCTTTTGGAAAGCAATTCGCCGGCCTCAACCTGGAGGATTTCGACGCCTATCATTCGGCGACCGCCTCGACCGAGCCCGGCAGCAAAGTCGCGGCCATCCGCAATCCCGAAGCAGCCGGCATCAGCCTGCTGTGTGCCGGCC
>CAYPKX010000033.1:24263-25123 GCA_964411395.1 uncultured Eubacteriales bacterium
CAGGCGGCCCTCCGCGGAGCAAAGAAAAACCTCATCCTTTGCGATATCTTTCTCTTCGGCGGGAAACACGTGAAATAAGGATCTCCCATGAAAGACCGCATCTCCATATATCAAATCGCGGCGAAAAACCTGCTGCGGAAAAAGACCCGCACCCTCCTGACCATCCTCGGGATCGGCCTGTCGGCCTGGGTCCTGACCTCCCTCTTCGGCTTCAACCGGGGGTACGAGGAAGCCTTGAACAAGGACATCGACAACATGGGCTTCCAGGTCCTTCTGACGGCCAAGGGCTGTCCGTACGAAGCGGCCACCTTGATGCTAAAGGGCGGGACCGGCCTCCGCTACATGCCCGAAGCGGTCTTTGCCGATATCCTGAAGAATCCGGAAGTCGAGAAGATCACCCCGATGCTGATGCAAGCCGTATTTGACCCCAACAAGGGCGAAAGCGGCGGGATCAGCGCCTACCTCGGCATCGACCCGGCCACCTATCCGGCCATGAAATCGTTCCTGGAGTTCCGCCAAGGCGCCTGGTTCACCGACCCGGACAGCCACGAAGCCGTCCTGGGATACGAGGCGGCCGAGCTCGAACAGCGCGAGGTCGGCGACAAGATCCTGGTCATCGAGAAAAATATCGAATACACCGTCGTCGGCGTTCTCGGCCGGTCGGGAACCCAGGACGACGGGACGATCTTCGTCCCGATCCGGACGCTCCAGAAGGACTTCGCCCAGGAGGGCCAGGTGACCGCCGTCGGGATCAAGGTGAAAAAAGAAGCGAACATCGGCGAGTTGGAGAACAAGCTCTACGACTTGCCCGACGTCCAGGTCGTGTCCATGGCCCAGGTCAAGACGACGATCATGTCGCT
>CAYPKX010000034.1:0-25115 GCA_964411395.1 uncultured Eubacteriales bacterium
GTGCCCCGGTCGATCAGGAGAGTCGTCCGGGGGATCGACCCCTCGTCATAGACGGCATACGATCACCGGGCGGCCGGAATCGTCGGGTAGTCGATGATCGTGACCAGCTCGGACCCCACTCGGGCGCCCATTTTATTCCAGAAGATCGATGTTTTTTTCCGGTGAAAATCCGCTTCCAGGAGATGGCCGACCGCTTCGTGGATCAAGACGCCGGCCTGGCCGGCTTCCAGGATAACGGGCATCTCCCCGGCCGGGGCATCGCCCGCGTCCAATAGCCGGAGGCCTTCCTCGGCCGCTTCCCGGCCGATTTCGGCCGGAGTCCGGACACGGTCGAAGTATTCGAGCCCGACGCGGCCTCCGCCTCCGGAGAAACCGTATTCGCGGAGGGCTCCCTTCCCGGCAATCCCGACGCAGGTCAGTTTGACCATCGGCCGCACATCCGACACGATCAGCCCCTCGGAATTGACGATCATGACATGTTGGACAAGATCGCCCCATCCAACCCGGGCTTTATTAACCGCCGGCGAGCGGTTGAGACAAGCCTCGTAGGCCTGCCGGACAAAGGCGATTTTCAATGGGAGGTCGGCCGTCCCGGCCGGCCGGATTTCCCGGTAAATTCCGGGAAGGGGGGAGCGCCTGGAAAAATCCGGGAGCGAAGCGGAGGTTTGGCCGGAAAGCGCGACGGCGGCCGCCGACCGGGCGGCCTGCGTCATCCGCTCAAGGGATAAGTCATTGGTATGCCCGAAGCCGGTCCGCTCTCCGGCCCAAACCCGGACGCCGAGACCCAGCCCGACGCTTTCGCTCGTTTCCTTGATGATGTCGTCTTCCATCAGGATGGAAGAATGGAGGCGGTATTCGAAGAAAAGCTCGGCAAAGTCGCCGCCTCGAGCCAACGCCGCCCTCAAGACAGAGGTATAGGCCTCCGGTCCGAGATGGAAATGATCTTCGAAAATCGTCATGAATTCCGGGGTATTCTATCACGTTTCCGGCGAAAGGCCAGATAGGCCAGGCCCGCAAGGCCGAGGCCGTATTCAAAGAGGTTCGTGATCAGATGGATGGCCAGGCCGGAAAGAACCGCCAGGCGGGGATCGAATCTCATCCATTGAAGCGCGGCCGCCCAGGCCGATTCCCAGGTCCCGAAACCCGCCAGGCCCTTGACCGGCAGAACCGAAGTCAGCTCCGCTCCGGTCAGGCCGAGAACCGTTTTCCAGAAGCTCATTCCCTCCCAGCCGATCCCCTGTCGGCGAAGGACGGCGTAGAAGAGAAAAAAAAGGGAGAGGTACTTCGCCAACCGGATCAAAAGAGAAAGCAGAAAAACCAAGGGGTAGACGCCCCGGCGGCGGGTCTGTTCGAGGCTTTCGACCGTCCGGTCGATATTTTCAAAAGCCCGAGCGACTCCCGGCCGGAGAGACCATTTCGTTTTTTTCAGCAGAGACCAGGCGATCGTCCTTCCCCGCCGGACCAGCGGCGCGATTTTCCAGGCGGCCAGGAAAAATATGACAAAAAAGGCGGCGGCGGCCGCGAGCATTCCGCCGGCCGGGATGCCGGCCGCGTTGAATCCCACAATCCAGACCGCGAGGAGAACGAAAGGAGCCAGAGTTAAAAAATCGAAGAGGAACGAGACGGCGAAGGAGGAAGCGGCCTGGCCGAACGGTTTTTCAAGTCGATCGTTCAGGACATAGACATAGGACAGGGCGCCGATCCTGGCCGGAAGAAGGTCGACAAAGGCATTCCGGACAAACGTCGTGATCAGGATATCGAGCCAGCGGATCGGAACGGGCCGGAGCAGGAGGCGATAACGCCAGGCCCGGAAAATGGCACCGGCAAGGTTGATCCCCATATACGCCAGAAGGGGAGCGAGCGAAATCGAAGCCAGCATCCGGCCGTAGTCGGCCGGATCGATCTTTCGAAACAATCCGAAAAGAAGGAGAAGGGAGAGAACGGCGGACAAGATGATGAGCGGGGCGCGGCGTTTCGACACGACGGGTATGTTCCCATGCCTGACCCGGCCTGTCAATTCACCGAAGGGGAGAAATCCATGACGGGGGTTGTTCATCCGCGCGCCTGCGTTTCGGCATCGAGGCGATTTCGGCGCGGTTTTCGGCCCGGGCGAGTTTGAATTCCCCGGCTCAAAGACCTATAATTTTGTCCCATGAGAATGAAGCCGGATTTCCAGACTTTGATCGACCGGGCCCTGGCCGAAGATATGCCGGCCGGAGATGTCACGACCGAAGCCATCGTCCCGCCCGATCGTCCGGGCCGGGCGGTTCTTCTGGCGAAAGAAGACGGCGTTCTGGCGGGAATCGATGTCTTTGCCCGGGTCTTTCAGACGCTCGATCCGGGAACCGTCGTTGGCCGCCGGGTACGGGATGGAAAATCATTCGCTTCCGGCGGAATTCTGGCCGAAATTTCCGGCCGTGCTTCGGTGCTTTTGAAGGCCGAACGGACGGCGCTCAATTTCGTTCAGCGCATGTCCGGAATCGCGACGGCGACCCGGGCGTACGTCGCGGCTGTTGCGGGAACCGGGACGGCGATTCTCGACACCCGGAAAACGACGCCGGGTTGGCGCGATCTGGAAAAATACGCGGTCCGAATGGGCGGCGGGCAAAATCATCGCCGCGATCTTTCCTCCATGGTGCTGGTCAAGGACAACCACCTGGCCGTCGCCGGAGGAATCCCGGCAGCCGTTCGGTGCGTTCGCTCCGCTTACGGACGGACATTCAGGGTCGAAGTCGAAGTGACCAGCCCCGAACTGGCGGTCGAAGCGGCGGAAGCGGGCGCGGACTGGATCATGCTCGATAACATGTCTCCGGCCTTGATGAGAAAAGCGGTCGCCTTGATCGGCGGCCGGGCCAAGATCGAGGCCTCGGGCAACATCGACCTGAAAACCGTGCGCCGGGCGGCCGAAACGGGCGTCGATTACATTTCCGTCGGCAAGCTGACTCATTCCAGCCGGTCGATCGACCTCAGCCTCGAGATCGCGACCGAAGACAAGCGGAGATAACCATGGCTGACGGCCGTTTGCGAACCGATGTCCTGATCATCGGATGCGGAGTTTCCGGCGCGGCGGCCGCCCTGGCCGCAAGCAAGGCCGGACTCGAGGTCATCGTCATTTCCAAGTCGGCGGAGCTCGAGGAGTCCAATACACGCTATGCCCAGGGCGGAATCGTTTCGCTGGCCCCGGACGATGATCCGGACCTTCTTCGGGAAGATATCTTTCGGGCGGGCGACGGCATCAACAATCCCGAGGCGGTCGATGTTCTCGTCTCCGAGAGCAAGCCGCTCGTCGATGCGGTCCTGATCGGCGAACTGGGAATCGCCTTCTCCCGCAACACCGAGGATTCCCTCGATTTCGCCCAGGAAGGCGGTCATTCCCGGCGCCGTATCCTTCATGTCCGGGATACGACCGGACGGACGATCGAAGAAGCCTTTCTTGCCCTTCTTCAAAAAAGGCCCGGGATCCGTTTCCTTTCCGATCAGACCGCGGTCGACCTTCTGACTGTGCCGCATCACAGCAAGGACCCGAAAGCCTATTATCGCGAACCGGCTTGCCTCGGAGCCTATGTTTTGGACAACCGGTCCGGCCGGGTCCGGACGATTTTCGCCGGCCGGACGGTCCTGGCCACGGGCGGCTGCGGAGCGGTGTTTCTCAATAGCTCCAACCCCAAAACGGCGGTCGGCTCGGGTTACGCCATGGCTCTCCGTTCGGGTGCCCGGATCGCCCACATGGAGTACATCCAATTTCACCCCACCGTCCTCTACCACCGGGACGCCGACGGTTTTCTCATTTCGGAAAGCGTTCGGGGCGAAGGCGCCCGCCTGAAGTCCGAAGACGGCCGGACGTTCATGGATAAGGTCGGAGGATTGAAGGATCTGGCACCTCGCGACGAAGTCTCGAGGGCAATTTATGAGGAAATGATCCTCACCAATGCCACGCACGTTCTCCTCGATCTGGCCTCGTTTGCGAAATTCGATATTCCCGCCCGTTTTCCCAATATCCACCAGACCTGCCTGCGCTACGGCCTCGACATCTCCCGGGATCCGATCCCGGTCGTCCCGGCCGCTCACTATTGCTGCGGCGGCGTGCTGGTCGATACCTGGGGAAAGACTTCGCTCCGGGGCTTGTACGCCGTGGGGGAAACGAGCTGCACCGGACTTCATGGAGCCAACCGTCTGGCCTCGACTTCGCTGCTGGAGGGCCTGGTCTGGGGGACCCGGGCGGGGCTTTCGCTGGGACGCGACAGGGTCCCGGCGGCGGCTTTCAACGAAAACGACATCCATGATTGGTATCCGCCGGCCAGGCCCGATGAAGTCGATCCCGCCCTCATCAACCAGGATTGGCTGACCATCCGATCGACCATGTGGAACTACGCCGGGCTGGTCCGGACCGGGAAACGGCTGGAACGGGCCAAGTCGGACCTCGAGTATCTCGAACACCGGGTGATCAAGTTTTACCAGGGCGCCCGGCTCGATCCCGACATCATCCGCCTCCGGCACGGCCTTCAGGTCGCCCTGATGATCATCCGGGCCGCTCTGGCCAATCCCGTCTCGGCCGGCGCCCATTACCGGGTGGATTAAAAAATTGACTTTTTACCCCGGCCGGTTAAAATAGATCGTTCCGTATCTCCTTGATCCAGCTGAAAAAAGCGGAGAAGCGCCATGGCGGATGAGAAAGACTACAAACATACGTTGAATTTGCCCCAAACATCGTTCGCGATGAAGGCCAAGCTGACCGAGATGGAGCCGGCGATGCTCCGCAAGTGGGAAGCCGCGGGCCTCTACGAGAAAATTATCGCCTCGCGGAAAGGCCGGGACACCTTCGTCCTCCACGACGGCCCGCCTTATGCCAACGGATTGATCCATCTCGGCACGGCCATGAACAAGATTCTCAAGGATTTCATCGTCAAGTCGAAGACGATGCGGGGATATCTCGCGCCTTATCTGCCGGGTTGGGATTGCCATGGTTTGCCGATCGAAATTCATGTCGATAAGCTTCTCGGCGACAAGAAAAAAGACATCCCGTTGACGGATTTCCGGGAGGAATGCAAGGCGTATGCCCTGAAGTTCATCGAAATTCAGCGAGGGGACTTCAAGCGGCTGGGCGTCTTCGGCGAATGGAACGACCCTTACCTGACCCTGAAACCGTCTTATGAAGCCGACATCCTCCGCCGCCTGGCTTCGTTTTTCGCCGCCGGCGATGTTTACAAGGGGAGGCGTCCGGTCCACTGGTGCCCGACCTGCCGGACCGCCCTGGCTGAAGCCGAGATCATCTACAAAGACAAAAAATCACCATCGATCTATGTCAAATTTCCCGTCGTCTCCGATTTGAGCGGGATTGCGCCGGCGTTGAAGGGGAAAAAGGTTTCGGTCATCATCTGGACAACGACCCCTTGGACGCTTCCGGCCAATCTGGCCGTGGCTTTTCATCCCGAATACGAATACGCCGTCTTTGAAGCCGGGGACGAGGCCTACCTCGTGGCCAAAAGGTTGTTACCGGTCATCGCCGAAATCCTCGGGATTGAGGCGCCGAAGGTTCTGGCCACAATCGAGGGCCGGTCTCTGGACCGGCTCAAGGCCCGGCATCCTTTTCTCGACCGGGAATCGCTCTTTGTCCTGGCCGATTACGTCACGCTCGATGACGGCACGGGTTGTGTGCATACGGCTCCCGGCCACGGCTACGAGGATTACCTGACCGGGAAGGCTTACGGTCTGGACGTTTATACGCCCGTCGACGACAAAGGCGAGTTTACTTCCGATGTCCCCAAGTACGCCGGGATGAACGTCTTCAAAGCCAATCCGGCAATCAACGCCGACATGGCGGCCGACGGAGCGCTCCTCCACCAGACCGAAATCAGCCATTCCTACCCCCACTGCTGGCGCTGTAAAAATCCGGTCATCTTTCGGGCGACCGCGCAATGGTTCATCTCCATGGACCGGAGCGGATTGAGGAAGCGGGCGATGGAGGAAATCAAAAAGGTCCGTTGGATCCCTGCCTGGGGCGAGGAACGGATCTCCGGCATGGTCGAAAATCGCCCCGATTGGTGCATTTCCCGACAGAGGTCCTGGGGGGTTCCGATCCCGGCATTTGTCTGCTCCGGCTGCGGCGAGGTTCTGGCCGACGAATCGACGACGCTCCATGTCGCCGGCATCTTCGAGGCCGAAGGCTCGAACGCCTGGTTTGTCAAATCCGCGGAGAACCTTCTTCCTCCGGGCGCGGTCTGCCCCAAATGCGGAGGGCGGCATTTCGAGAAGGAAAACAATATCCTGGATGTCTGGTTCGAATCGGGCGCCAGCCAGAGCGTTCTCGGGCGGCGCCCGGATCTGCCCTGGCCGGCCGACGTTTATATCGAGGGGCACGACCAGCACCGCGGATGGTTCAACAGCTCCTTGCTGGTCGGCGTCGGATCCAAGGGCGGCTCGCCGTTCCGCACCTGCATCACTCACGGCTTCGTCCTGGATGAACAGGGAAAGGCGATGTCAAAGTCCGCCGGCAACATTGTCGAACCGCGGGATGTCATCGCCCAGAACGGAGCCGAAATTCTCCGTCTCTGGATCGCCATGCTGAATTTCAAAGAAGACGCGCCGTTCGGAAAAGGCATCGTCCAACACCTGGTCGAGGCCTATCGGAAGATCCGCAACACCTGGCGGTTCCTCCTGGGGAACCTGAGCGACTTTCGACCGGACGCCGACGCGCTCGACCCGTCCGAAATGGAGGCGTTCGATCGCTGGGCCCTGGATCGCAGCGCCGCGGTGAACCGGAAAATGCTCGAAGCTTATGACGCGTACGAGTTCCATGCGGTCTTTCACGCGGCGTATCAGTTTTTCACCGTCGACTTGAGCGCTTTTTATATGGACGTTCTCAAGGACCGGCTCTACTGTTCGGCCGCCGGATCACGAACCCGGCGATCGGCCCAGACCGCGCTGTTCCGGATTCTGAAGGACTCGCTCCGGATGCTGGCCCCGCTTTTGCCGTTTACGACGGAGGAGGCCTGGGAAGCGGTCCCGGCCTTTACCGGGAAAGAAGAATCGATCCATACGGCCTATTTTCCCGTCCCTGATTCGGGCCTTTTGTCCGAGGATGAAAGGAAAAATTGGGATATACTCCTGGATCTGCGCGAGCAGATCCTCAAGGAGCTCGAAAAAGCCCGGGAAACCAAGCTCATCGGCAATGCCCTGGAAGCCCGGATCATTCTTCGGGCTCCCGCCGCCCGGGCCGCAGAACTGGAAGCCGCAGCCGGCCGGCTGGCTGTTCTGTGCATTGTCTCGGAGGTTGGGGTTACGGCTTCGGCCGGGCTCGAGCTCGAGGTCGCAGTGGAAAAAGCCGCAGGGGAGAAGTGCCGGCGATGCTGGAATTATTCCGCCTCGGTCGGGGCCTCCGCCGAGCACCCGGACCTGTGCCGGCGGTGTGAAGACGTTCTGGCGGGACGGGCGTGAGGCGAACGATGAAGCGAGCCGGTTGGTATGCCGCCCTGGCGGGCCTTGTCATCCTGATCGATCAGGCGGCCAAAGCCCTGATCGTCAACAACATCCCGTTTTACGGCTCGGCCAGGGTGATCCCGGGATTCCTCAATCTGACTCATATCCACAACAAGGGCGCCATTCTGGGGATCTTCAACAGCGCCGAATATGCCTGGGCCCCGATCGTCCTGCTTGTCCTCAACGCCGCGGCCCTGGCCCTGGTCATCTATTATTTTTCGAAAACTTCGGAAAGCGAGCGCGCCGCCCGCCTCGGTCTGGCTCTGATCTGCGGCGGCGCCCTCGGCAATATCGTCGATCGCCTCGCTCGGGGTTATGTCGTGGATTTTATCGACATGTCCGTCGGGTCCTTCCACTGGCCGACGTTCAACGTCGCCGACTCCTGCATCTCAATCGGGGCCGTCCTTCTCATCTTCAGCGTCCTTTTCAGGAGATCTCATGCATCCGATCCTGTTTAAAATCGGTCCCCTGACGATCCATTCCTACGGTTTCTTCATGGCCCTGGGTGTGGCTCTGGGCATCCTGTTTCTTTACCGTCAGGCCAAGCGGCAGAATCTGGACGCCGGACGGCTGATCGACGCCGCGTTCTATATCATGATCGCTTCGCTCGTCGGGGCCAAGCTGATTCTCTTTCTCGGGAATTTGACCTACTACCTGAATCATCCCAAGGAGCTCCTCTGGATCGCCCGCTCGGGCGGTGTGTTCCAGGGAGGGCTGGCCTTCGGCGTCCTGTTCGCCCTGTGGTATTTCCGCAAATACAAGCTCCCGACCTGGACGATCGCCGATATCGTCGGCCCGGCTCTCGCCTTGGGGCACGGGTTCGGACGAATCGGCTGTTTTTTGGCCGGCTGCTGCTACGGCCGGACCTGCGCCCTGCCCTGGGCCGCGAATTTTCAGGACGAATACGCCCATAGCCTGACCGGCGTGCCCATCCACCAGGACCTGCATCCCGTTCAGATCTACGAGGCGATCCTGAATTTCGTCAACGCCTTTATTCTCTACCGGATCTTGCGAAAAAAAACATACGAAGGCCAGGTCTTTGTTTTTTATATCCTCAATTATTCCGTCATTCGCTTTGTGACCGAATTTTTCCGGGGAGACCATTCGGCGAGCGGAATTTTATTCGAAGGACCATCGCCGTTTCTCAGTTTGACCGTCTCGCAGGGATTTTGCCTGGCGGCCTTTGCCGCCGGCCTCGTCCTTCTGCGGATTTTTAAAAAACGCGCGCGTGGATAAAAAGATCTTCCGGATCACCTCCGAGTTCGGCCAAGGCGTCCGTTTGGATGTTTTTCTCTGCCGCCGGATTCGGGAGTTCACCCGGTCTCAGTTTCAACGCTTCGTCGACAAACAGCACGTCCGGGTCAACGGGGCGTTTAAAAAATCGAGCTATGTCCTTCGGGCGGGCGACCTGGTCGAAGCCGAGATCGAGATGCCGCTTCCGGAGCCGATGGAACCTCAGCTCATCCCGCTCGATATCCTTTTTTCCGACGAACACCTGGCGGTCATCAATAAACCCAGCGGCCTGCTGGTGCACCCCGGGGCCGGCCGCCGCTTCGGGACTCTGGTCAATGCCCTGCTGTACCATTTTCCGGAAGTTCGGGGCCTCGGGCCGGACGATCGACTCGGCATCGTCCACCGGCTCGACCGGGAGACGTCGGGCGTCATCATCACCGCCCGCAGTCTCCTGGCTTACCAGGAGATCAAACGGCAGTTCAAGAGCCGGGAAATCAAAAAAGTCTATCAGGCCCTGCTCTGGGGGCATTTGGCTCAAAGGGAAGGGACGATCGATATGCCGATCGGCCGCCATCCCCGCAACGGCCAGAAATTCTCCGTCGAAACCCGAAAACCGCGGGTGGCGATCACCGATTACACGGTCCTTAAAAGATACGACGAATTCGATTTGGCGGAGGTCCGGCCTCACACCGGGCGAACGCATCAGATTCGAGTCCATATGGCCGCCGAAGGCCATCCGGTTGCCGGCGACCGGGTGTATGGACCGAAAAAGCCCCGGCGGGAGATCCCGCGCCTTTTTCTCCATGCCCGCCGCATCGGCTTCCACCACCCCGAGTCGGGGAGATGGATGGAGATCGAGGCTCCGCTCCCGTCCGACTGGGAACGGTTTCTGGTGTCCCTGGATAAGGAATGACCGGCCGGCCGAGCGCCGCGATCAGGGGAGCAGGGCGATGGCCTCGATTTCGACCTTGACGTCCCGGGGAAGACGGGCGACTTCGACCGCGGCCCGGGCCGGAGCGGGCATCGGGAAGAATTCGGCATAAACTTTGTTCATCGCCGCAAAATCGTTCATATCCTTGAGAAATACGGTGATCTTGACCGCCTGGGCCATGGACGTTCCGGCGGCTTCCAGAACAGCCGTGACATTCTGAAGCACACGGCGGGTCTGAACCTCGACATCGCCGGCCACGAGCTCGCCGGTCGCCGGATCGATGGGAATCTGACCCGAACAGAAGACAAACGGCGGGGCGATGATGCCTTGGGAATACGGGCCGATGGCTTTGGGCGCCTTGTCGGTTTTCACTTCTTTTTTCATCGGAATTCTCCTTTGGATTGGGGACTGCGGCCGCCAAACGGCCAGTGGAGCCGCGCCGAGCGCGGCCAAGACTTCCCGGCGTTTCATGGACTCGACTCCTTCCCTCCGGAAATGTTCCGGATCATGACAAAACGCGAAAACTCACCGGACGGCTTTCGACGGGCTTGCCCTTCAGGACCGCCCGAACCCGTATTGTATAAGATCCCGGGCGAAGTTTCCACGTCCAATCGTACGGCGGCCCGGTTTCGGCGACACGAGCTCCGTCGATCAGCCATTCGACCTTGTCCGGTTCCGGCCGGGATTGAATCCGGGCTCTCACCCGCAAGGTTTGAAATTCCGACCGGAGGATGGGATCGATCTTGAAGACGTCGCCGTCGGCCGGAAAAATCACTTGAATCGGATCTTCCGACCGTCCGGCGACGCGCAGGGACGGCGATTCGGGCTCATTCCGGTGGGTGAGCCCGCAAGCCCGGACGGGCGCGGTCCCTTCGAGAAACACCTCGGTCATCGTCGCCGGGCAAAGGGACGAAGGCCGGTCGCCGGAAAGCGGGCAGATCTCCGCCCGGATCAAACCGGCCGGCTCGGGAAACGGCCGGCCCGGACCGGACTCCTCCAGGAGAAGCATGACATCGCGAAACAGCGGCCCCGCTCCGGTGATGCCCGAGACATTGTGCATCGGAGAACCGTCGAAATTTCCCATCCAGACAGCGACGGTATACCGAGGGGTATATCCGACCGTCCAATTATCCCGGTAATCCTTGGATGTTCCGGTTTTGGCCGCCGAAGGAAAGGGAAGGTTCAAGGGACCGCGATATCCGAAGGCCGGAACACGGGCGTCCCGATCCGAAAGGATGTCGGTGACGATGAAGGCGATGCCCGGGGAAAAAACACGGACAGCAGGCTCCGGTCCGGGAGACGCCTCGGCTCTTCCGTCTTTCCGATGGGCGGATTCGATCAGGCGCTCGGAACGGAAATTCCCGCCGTTGGCCAGAGCCATATAAGCCCGAGCCAGTTCGAGAAGAGTGACTTCGCCGTTGCCGAGCGTCAATCCGACTCCGTAATACGAGGCGTCCTTTTGCAGGCTCCGGAATCCGAGATCTTGAAGCCGGCGGTAAAGCCGCTCGGGGCCGAGGATATCGAGGACGGCAACCGCGGGAACATTATAGGAACTGGCCAGGGCGCTTCGAAGACGGACAGGCCCGTGAAACCGCTCATCATAATTATCCGGGGTGAACGAAGCTTCAAAGGACCCGAAATCGGACGGGGCGTCATCGATCAAGGTGGCCGCCGTCATTCCCTTTTCCAAGGCCAGGGCGTACGTCAGGGGCTTGAGCGTCGAACCCGGCTGGCGAAGAGCGAGCGCTCCGTTGACTTGACCGTCGTGGGCCTCGTCGAAATAATCCCTCGAGCCGATCATGGCCCGAACCGCCCCGGTGGCATTTTCCAAAACAACAACGGCTCCGTTCGTGATGTTTTTATTCTCCAGGGCGCGGAGGCGTCCGTCGAGAAGACGCTCGATCCTGGTCTGCAGGGACAGGTCGAGCGTGGTCCGGATTTCGGACAGGTTTTCGCGTGATTCAGGGGGGAGGGCGGCCAGGAGAAATTCGATAAAATGCGGAGCCCGGAAATCGCGAACGGTTTCCGAAATCCGGACCGGTTCGATCAGGGCCCGGCGGAGGGCGGGGGAGGTCAGCAAACCAAGCCGGGCCATCCGTCGGAGAATGAAATCGCGCCGGAGGAGAAGTCCGTCTTCATCCCGATCCGGACGGAGCCGTCCCGGGGCTCGAGGCAGGGTCGTCAGATAAGCCGCTTCCGCCGGACTGAGGTCGCGGGCCGGTTTGTCAAAATAAAACCGGGAAGCGGCTTCGATCCCGTAGGCCTGCCGTCCGTAGGCCACCCGGTTGAGATATTGGACGAGGATCTCTCCCTTGGAGAGCGTGAATTCCAGCCGGAGGGCCAGCCACGCCTCGGCGATTTTCGCCGGAAGGGTTCGGGGAAAATGGTAGATGTTGCGGACGAGCTGTTGCGAAATCGTTGAGGCGCCGGAAACCGCCCGGCCCCGCACGACCGTCTGGCCCAGGGCCCGTCCGAGCGCCCACAGGTCGATTCCGGGGTGAAAAGGGAAACGCCGGTCTTCGGCGGCGATCAGCGCCCGAACGGCGTAAAGGGAAATTTCGCCCGGACCTATCCAGCGGGAGCGGCCGCCTTCGTCGGAGAGAACTTCCCGAAGCGGCCGGCCGTCCTTGTCGAAAAGATTTAAAGACAGAACGGGAAGCGGCGACAGCCGGCTCCGTGGAATCGGAATGAAAAGCGAGCCTGCAGCCGCAAGGCAAAGCGCCCCGGCCGCCGCCCAGCCCGCCCTGTTCCGCGACGCGCTCACTTGACGATCGTCACGGACTGTTCGGCCCCCCGCCCGAACGTTTCCGGCGCGTACATCTGTTGGACGCGCGGGCCGGGGGCTTGGAATGAGCCCAACGTCAGGGCCCGGACAAGGTAGCGATGACGATGGATTCCGGCCGCCAGGGAGTCGGCGAAAAGGAGGACTCGATTGTCGTGCATTTCGATGTGGCGGAAGCCGGCCCACCAGGGCTGGTCGTCATACTCGGCCAGGTCGTCGAGGACCCGGGCCCGTTCGACGCTTTCCGTCTGAAAATTCATGTTGACCGCTTCAAAACCGGCCGGAAGGGGATCTTCGACGACGACAAACAGGCTCTCCTTGGGGACGGCCACTTCGAGGGTCACCACCGCCAGGGTTCCGGCCGGAACTTCGGTCAGGGACCGCCCGTCCAGCGATTCGATTTTTTTGTAAACGGCGAAGCCCTCGTCCTGGGGCGAAAGCGGACGCCGCGGCGCATAAGACATCCGAAGACTGTAGTAGAGAATTCCCGAGCCGGACTTTTCCGCCCGGAAGGGGAGATCGCGCCCGGCCGGAAAGGCCGAAAGCGGCAGGTTGGCTTGGAACCGGGCGGTTGGCCGGTTGACCGTTTCCTCTAAAAGAAGCTTTTCGGCCAGCCGCACTTGGGCCCGGAAATCCGGAGAGCCCTTCTCCACCCGGCGGTAGTATTCGTTCAAGGCATAAAATACGAAGAAATTCTCCTGCGGAGAAGACCAGCCCGGAGCGCTCCTTTTCCGGACGAGCCACTTGGCCGCGCCCGTCAGAACGGGGCTGGACTGTCCCGACTCCAACAGCGCCTGGAGGATGATGGCCGTGGTCCGGCTGTTGGAGGAATATGTCCAGGTCAAGCCCGCGGGATCGCTTTCCTCAAAATGGGCGTCGGCCGAGGTGATTTCAGCCTTGTTGAGAAATTCCTGAATGAGCGTATCCCGGGAAGCGGACCGGATCCCCGAAAGATTCATGGCTTTCAGGAGGAGCGCCCGGCCGAAGAGAGGGAGAAGCTCACGTTCGCCGAAGAGCTTTTCGGCGTACGCGGCATCCGGTTTTCCGGCGACAGCCAGATCGTAGAGGGCGAAAGCCTGAATGGAGGCCCAACTCCTCCGGTTATAGGGATACAACCTCGGATCCGGCTTGGTTTTCAGAATCGAACGAAGGTAAACCAGGCCCTGATCGAGACGGGATCGATCGATCGGGATCCCGGCCTCAAAGGCTTTTTGAAGGGCAAAGACGGCATAGGCCGAAACATAAGGAGAATCGAAGGGGGAATCCGCCCACAGAGCGAACCCGCCGTTATCCTTCTGACAGGCATACACCTCGCGGAGCGAATCCCGGATCATCCCGTCCCCATCAGCCGGGGCAACGTCCGTCAGCTTGAAGTCCCGGATAACCGGCCCGGCAACCAGAAAGGGGAGTATCCGGGAAATACGCTGCTCCAGACAGAGGTAGGGATAGTTCACGAGTTCGTTCAACCGATCGCCCAATCCGGTGAGGGCCGAAGCCGAAGCTTGCAGCTCGATTCCACCGAGATCCGGCTGAATGTCCTTGGGGATGCGGACAACGTCTTCCTGAACCGTGTCCGCTTGCCCGGAAAAGCCGAGCGTGACCAGGGGCCGGGGTTGTTCAACGGGAAAGATTGATTCAAGTCCGTCGGTCCGTCCGTTCATTTCCGCCCGGAATTCCAATCTCGCCCGTCCCGGTTTATCGGCTTTGAAGGCGAACAGCACTTCGGCCGAGGCGCCGGGTTCCAGGTCGACCGTCCGTTCGAGCTTGTCCTTCGTCTCGAGGCCGGCCACCTTGAGCGACATCCGGACGGATCCGCGGACGGAATCGTTGTTGGTCAGAAGGACGCCGCCCTGGAAGGAATCTCCGACCCGAGCCAGACGCGGAAGCGCGGGCAGCATGAGAAGGGGTTTGCGGACCTTGAAATCGGCCGTCCCCCGTCCGAATCGCGAATCCTTGGTCTGAGCCACGGCCATGATCCGGAACGTCGTCAGGTTGTCGGGAAGCTTGAACTTGACCACCGCCTCACCGCTTGCATCGGTTACAACCGAGGCATCCCAGAAGGCCGTCGACTTGAAATCTCCGCGAAGCTGGATTTCGGAGAGGCTCATCCCCGCTCCGAGACCGCCTTCGCCGTCGCCTCCGGGATTTTCTCCCTTCTCTCCGAAATGGCGCTGACCGACGACATGAACGCGGGACTCGGCCGTCTCCACCGAAAGCGGCCGGTCGCCGTAAAAAGAGGAAAACAGGTCGGGCACCTGGTATCCGATCAAGTTGATGACCCCCAGGTCGACGACAGCCACGGCCAGGCTGGCCGGAGCTCCGGCCCCTGCGGAATTTTTGGTCTTCAGACGGATTTCGACAAGATCGCCCGGTTGGTAATCCGACCGGTCGGGCTTAAGGTCCACCTCGAGGCGCATCTCGGCCGGATCGACTTTGAGGTCGATGTAGCCGATTTTAAACGAGGGTTTTCCGGAATCCTCGACCGCTTCGGGCGAGGCGGGGGACGTCCGCCCCTGGATGAGAATCACGGAGACGAACGCGTTGGGAATCCATTCGGATCCCACGGGGATGGCGATTTCCGCGCTTGATCCGATGATTTCGACGACTTCGGATTTCAAAATGTGTTCCCGCTCAACCGTCACCAGGGCCTTGGCTTTCTCATAGGGGGATTTGACCAGAAGGCGGGCCGTTTCCCCGGGGCGGTAAGAGGTGGCATCGGGGACGAGCTCGATCGCATCATCGTCGTTCCGTTTCCAGGCGACATAATCGGCGCCGGTCACATAAATGTAGGTTGATGTCGCCACCTCGTTTCCCGCGCTGTCCTTCGTTTCCGCCAGGATCAGGTAGAGCCCCGACTTGGCCGGCTGGAACTTGACCGAGGCCGATCCGGCCGCCGCCGTTTTGACGGTCTGCGTTTCGACCGGCGTGTCGATTTTTTCCGAGATCCATTCCAAACGGCCGCCGAGCGCCGCCTTGCGAACGGACCGCCAATCGCGCTTGATCAGCTTGACCGAAGCATTTCGTCCGGATTGAAGCGTCCCGTCGGGGAGGGAAGCGATGACCTCGACCGCCAGGGCCTCGTCTTTTTTCAAAAATGATTTTGAGGGTTTCAGTCCGAGATAAAATTCGCCGCGGTGGACGATCGCTTGGACCCGGTTGGAAATGGACCGGCGGCTGGGACTCTGGACCGTGGCTTCCAGGTCGGCGCTGACCGATCCCCGTTCCTTTTCGGCGACAAGCGGAACGCTGACGGCCAGGCGGCCGTCTTTGTCGAGAAGGCCCTCGGCCGATCCCAAGAGCCGGCTTTGTTCGGCCGGGAGATCCTCGTCCCAGGCTTCGAGGCCCCGCCCGAAGATGAATCCGGGATGGGAGGGCGGTTGGAAATCGATGGGATTCAAGCGCAGGGACCAGCTGACCGTCTGACCGGACAGGGCCCCGCCGAACAAGTAAGCCGCCCGAACATCGGCTTCAAACGTTTTGCCGAAGACGTAGTCGCTTTTCCGGGATTTCAGGATCACTTCGAATTCGGCCGGGCGAAAAGCCTCGATCCGGAACGAATCGCTGAAGGCGGTCTCCCGCCGGCCGGCCGACGGGCCGGAAATCGTCGCCGTCACCGAATAGGAACCGAGGGCGGCCTCCTCTCCGGAGGCGAAATCGAGGTCGAACGAGCCGAAAGCGTCCAAGGAGACTTTTTTCTCCAGCACGGTATCCTGGAACGGGTTGTTGATTTCCACGGCCGCCTCGCGGACGGCGGGAATTTTCCAAACGCCTTTGACGCGTTCCCGGAGGACGCCCTTCAGATGAACCGTTTCTCCGGCTCGATAAATGCCCCGTTCGGAGAAGAGGCTTCCCAGAAAACGGAGCGGTTCGGGATTCCAATCATAATCAATGTCGAAACGGTAAGGTTCGACGCCTTCCGAATCGTCCGATGCCAGGAGGGCCGCATCCTCGCCGAGGCGGGCCAAAACCCATTGCCGGGGCTTGCTCCACTCGTTTTCGGCCTTCAGACCGAGGGCCTTCCAGCCCGGGCTTTCGACCCTCCCGTCGTCGCCGGTCCGGCCCCGCCAGAGAACCCGGTTCCGGTCGTCTCGAATCTCGACCTCCGCTCCCGGGACAGGTTGTCCCGTTTTCAGAGTGGAAACCCAGATCAGGTTATTGTCCGGGGAGAATTTCCCGGTCAAGCCGAGCCCGGTCAGCTGAAAAAACGCCTTGGGGTACCGGAGCCATTCGTCCTCTAAATCGGACTGAATCTGGAGAAAGACAAATCCGTGTCCGTCGGGTTCGATCTCACGAAGCGGAATCGGGACGAAACCGCGTTCGTTTTTCGGCAGACGGATGTCCAGCGGCCGGTCATAGGAATAGAATCCCGGCGTCGGCTGAAATGAATTCCTGGCGCTCCACCGGTTGTTCGCCGTCAGAACGGGAATCACCTGGTCGACCGAAAGGCGGGCGGCCTGAACGCGGACCCGGGAGATATTGACCGCGTAAAGGGGGCAGGTCATCTCGCCGTAGGATTCGACGACTCCGTCGCCGGATGTCAGATGAACGGCCGCGGGAAGGGATCCGGTCGTGAACACGGCCGTTTCGTCCCGGCCCAGAATGTTCCCGAAATCGTCCTTAAGCCCGGCCGGAATAGTGACGGTATAAGCGGTTTCAGGTTTCAACGGAAGGGAGATCCAGAGCGACGATTGCCCGTGGTCCCACTCCCGGTAATATTCCGGGATCTCGACCTTGGGCTCGATCCGGACCTTCTCGGCGAATTCCTTGTAAACGACCCGATTGGAAAATTGAAAAACGAGGGGCCGGCCGGGTATTCGGGCTTTCCCTTCCTCGACCTCTTCGAGTCCCTCGAAACGGAAGACCTTGAACGTCGAGAAGCGAATAACGGCGCCGGATTCCATCGGCAAGGGCCCTTCCTTTCCGGTCAGTCCGGCGCGGACTTCCAGAGCATACGAGACGCCGGGTTCGAGCTTTTCCCTGGGATGGAGGATCACCGATCCTTCGACCGGAGAGGGAATCCCCGCATCCTTGAGGGCTTTTTCGGTCGGGCGGACAAGATCGAAAGCCGGGCGAATTTCCCGGCCGGATTCATCCGTCCCGGTGAACGAAAGGAATTCGCGGAGTGTCGACGGTTCGATCGGTTGGTCGAAGGCGAGAACCCCCTCGGTCGTCAAGCCGAGTTGCTCCGCCTCATCATAGGGGAGATGACGGAGGAGCCTGGGTCGCGGCGTCTCGAACGTCCAGACGAAATCCTCTTTCAGATCATAACCGTCCAGAGACCGGGTTCCGGCCGGAATCGTGACTTGGAACTCGGTGGCCCGGGGAAGCGGCTTTTGGGGGATAAAGGCCAGCGTTCGCGTCCCCATCCATCGAAACGAGCCTTCGACTTTCGGACGGACGGAGAAAACCGGGGTTCTGTCTTCGAAAGGCCGGTCGGCCAGGGGAGCCATGGCATGGTCGAAGACGACGACGATTTCGTCGGATTCGCGGGGCGCAGCGGTTCGTCCGCGCGGCCCGGCGTGCAGGACGGCGAGCGGACCTCGGCTTTCGCCGGTCACGGCTTCGGCCAGCCGCGAAGGCGCTTTCTTGCGGCAACCGGCGGCAAAAAGAACAGTCAGACAGGCGACGGCGACACAGAGAATCCGGAGGCGTTTCAATCCCATGGCGGCTCCTCCAAGTGAAGTGAGTTCATGCTATCGGAATCTCCGGCAAAGAGCAAGAATGGCCATAAAAAAAGCCCTCCCGAGGGGGAGGGCTTTGAAACTCAAGCGGGAGGGATCAGGCCAGGGCTTTGACCGATTCGACCAGAAGCTTCCAGAAGCTTTCGACGGAGGCGATATTGACCCGCTCGTCGGGCGAGTGGGGATACTGGAGCGTCGGTCCGAAGGAGATCATGTCCATGCCCGGGAATTTCTCTCCGATCAATCCGCATTCCAGGCCGGCATGAATGGCCATGACCTGAGCTTCTTTTCCGGTGACGGCCAGGTGAACGGATTTCATCTTCTGAAGCAGGGGAGAGGTCAGGTTGGGAGTCCACCCCGGGTATCCGGCCGGCTGCTTGACGCGGGCGCCAAACACATCCGCCAGGGATTTCAAAGCCTGGCGAAGCGCTTCCAGAGCCGAACCCACCGAGCTCCGGCTGGAACAGAGGATCTTGGCGTCCTTGCTGCCGGTCCGAAGAACAGCCAGGTTCGTCGAAGTCTCGACGAGTCCGGCGATTTCAGCGTGCATGGACACGACCCCGTGCGGGCAGCAAATCAAGTAGTCGATCAGGGCTTTCTGGCTCTTGGGCGTCAAAGCGACGTCTTTTTTTCCGGGTTCGATCGGATCCAGGGCGAGCTTCATTCCCGGCTCGACGACTTTGTATTCGGCCTTGATCTTGGCCCCCGCGTCTTCGACGAACGTGGAGAAGGCTTTGATCTTGGTCGGCTCGAGATAGAAATCGGCCCAAGCCTCGCGGGGAATGGCGTTGTGTTTATTTCCGCCTTCAAACCGGTAGAGGGAAAAAGCGAATTTCGCCTGGGCCTGGCCCAGGATCCGGGCCATCAGCTTCAAAGCGTTGCCCCGGCCCTCATGGATGTTGATGCCGGAATGACCGCCGCGAAGTCCGCTGATCATCAAACGGAAGGCGGTTTTGGTTTTGACCGGTTTGCGGGACAGGGGAAAGACAACATGGGTATCGGCTCCTCCGGCGCAGCCGATGGTGAAAGCTCCTTCTTCCTCGCTGTCGAGGTTGAGAAGGTACGATCCTTTCAGGGCGGCGGGCTCGATGCTCATCGCCCCGGTCAGGCCCGTTTCTTCTTCAACGGTAAAGAGACATTCGAGGGGACCGTGGATGAGAGCCGCATCCTCGAGGATGGCCAATCCCGCGGCTACGCCGATACCGTTATCGGCCCCGAGAGTCGTCCCCTCGGCCTTGACCCAGCCGTCGCGGACGACCGGTTTGATCGGATCTTTTTCGAAATTGTGAACGACATCGGAATTCTTCTCCCAGACCATGTCCAAATGGCCCTGAAGAATCACACCCGGGGAGGACTCCTTCCCGGCGGAGGCCGGTTTGCGAATAACGACGTTTCCGACGGCGTCCCTCCTGGCCCAGAGATTCAGGGCTTTGGCCCGGCCCAGGACATAATCGGCCAGGGCTTTCTCGTGGCCGGAGCCGTGGGGAATCCGGCAGATTTCTTCGAAATGCTTCCAGAGCGATTCAGGTTTGAGACCGGACAGCGGATTGGACATGTGACCTCCATAAAAAAGAAGAATTATCATGCCATATTCGTTCTCTTTTGGCAAATTAAGAGAGGAGATTTTCGCCGAATTGACATTTGCCAACCCGGCCTCTAGAATCACCGTGGTCTTTTCATGAACCGAATGCGTCCTTTTCTTTCGATGTGCTCAGCCGCCGTCTTTTGGCTTGCGGCGACGCCCGGAATCGCCGGACAGGCCGGTCGCATTTCCGCCGGCCCGGCCCCCGCCCGAAAGCTGAATATCGTGGCCACGGTCTTTCCCCTGGCGGAATTCGCCGCCTCCATTGTCGGAGGAAGGGGAGAGGTCGTTCTGCTTCTCCCTCCCGGAGCCGACGTCCACAATTGGCTGCCAAAAGTCAGCGATATGCGCAAAATCGAAACGGCCGATCTTCTGGTCTCGATCGGTCACGGACTGGAGCCGTGGCTGGCCTCGCTTGTCGGCGGAGCCTCGGCCCGAAAGATTCCCCATCTGGAAGCCGCCGAGGGCCTGCGCCTTCTCCCCGCCGGCCTTGAAGAGGATCATGATCCGGATCAGGCGGAGGAGGCCGGCGAGGGCCACACCCACGAGGGAGCGGATCCTCACGTCTGGCTTGATTTCGCGCAGGATGAAGAGATCGTCGAGGCCTTAACCCGGGCCTTGACGAAAATCTCGCCCGGCGACGCGGCCCGGTTTTTGGAGAATGCCGCGGCCTTGAAGAAACGCCTCAGAGATCTGGATCATTCCTTTCGGCTCGCCCTGGAACCGTTCAAAGGACGGAAGTTTTTCGTCGGCGGCCATGCCGCCTTCTCTTATTTGGCCGAACGTTACGGCCTGGTCCAGGCGGCTGTCTCCGGATTGAGCCCGGACGCGGGGCCGACTCCCCGGGATACGGCCGCCGCCATCTCCCGGGCCAGAGCGGAGGGTGTCACAACGGTTTATTACGAGCTTTCTTCCGGGAAAAAAATGGCCCGGCTGATCGCCGCCGAAATTGGAGCCGATGTCCGGGCGCTTTATCCCGGTCACAATCTGACACCGGCCCAGGCGGCTGAACGGGCGACGTTCTTTCAACTGATGGAGCGGAATCTGGAGAACCTGATTCATGGCTTTACCGGGCGATGACCGAAACGACCCCGTCCGGGCCGAGAATATTTCCCTGACCTGGAATGGCGTTCCGGTCCTTACCGAAATCACCCTGACCATTGCGGAGGGTGATTTTCTGGCGATCCTCGGACCCAACGGCTCGGGGAAAACCACACTTCTCAAGGTCATTCTCGGCCTGATCAAACCGGATCGGGGCCGCGTCTGGATGTTCGGCCGGCCGGTCGAGGAAACCTCCCGCCGGGAGCTCATCGGTTATGTTCCTCAGAAGGCGACGCATTTCGATCCCCTGTTCCCGGCTTCGGTTTACGAAGTCGTGGCCATGGCCCTCCGTTCCGGCCGCCGCCGGTTATCCCGCCCAGAGGAGGAAGCCGCAATCCAAAAAGCCCTGGAAACGGTCGATATGGCCGATTTCCGGAGCCGCCGGATCGGACGCCTTTCCGGCGGCCAGCAACAGCGTGTGTTTATCGCCCGATCCATTGTCCGCAAGCCGAGGATTCTGTTTCTGGATGAACCGACCGCCGGCGTGGATGCCGAAACCCAGGATCGGTTTTATGACCTGCTGGGCCAACTCAACACCAGGGGAAACCTGACGATCGTTCTGGTCACCCACGATATCGGCATTGTCAATAAACACATCACCAAAGTCGCCTGTCTCAATCAGCATCTCGTTTTCCATGGCACTCATGACCAGTTCTGTTCCTCGGGAACCCTGAAGGAATGGCTGGCCGGCGGAAATCATCTGGTCTCCCACCGGCACTGAATCCCATGGGCGCCTTCTTCGAATACGCATTTCTTCAACGGGCTCTTGGCGCAGGCGTCTGCATCGCTCTGGCCTGCGCCGTCCTGGGCGTCTTCCTGCTCCTTCGGAAAGACGCGATGATCGGCCACGGACTTTCCCATGTGGCCTTCGCCGGTATCGCCATCGGGTTATTTATTCGACAGTGGCCCCTGGGCGCCGCCCTGGGCGTCACCGTCGCAGCCGCCTTGGGAATCATGAAGCTCAAGGAAAAAGCCGGGATTCACGGGGATACGGCCATCGCCGTCTTCAGCAGCCTGGGAATGGCCGTCGGGATCATCCTGGCCTCCGTTTCGGGGCGGTTCGACGCCGCGCTTCTCGGCTATCTTTTCGGCGATATTCTGGCAATCGAACCGGCCGAGGTTATTTTTTCCATCGGGCTGGCCCTGACCGTTCTGGCCGTCACCGCGTTATTTTATCACCGGTTTATGTTCATGACGTTCGATCGCGATGCCGCCCGGGCCGCCGGCGTTCCGGTTCGCCGGTTGGACGCCTTGATTACGGTGGCGACCGCCCTGACCGTCGTCCTGGGGATGAAAATCGTCGGAATATTGCTCGTCGCCGCTTTTCTGGTCATCCCGGCCGCGGCAGGATTGCAGGCCGCGTCCCGATTCAAGACCGCCGTGTTCGTGGCCGCTCTTGTCGCCGCCTCCTCGGTCATCGGCGGCCTGGCCGCCGCCTATCTTCTCGACTGGCCGGCCTCCGGGACAATCGTGGTCGCCTCGTTCTTGATTTTCGGGGTGGTTTTTCTCTTGCGCCGTCGATCCTGACCCGGACGCGCAATATCCGCCGGACCTCCGCTCGACCGAAAGGAAGGGTTGAGGAGGCCGTTCCTGGACGAAAATCAACCGGTTTACTTGATGTAGACGACGACCCGATTCCGGCCCTCTTTTTTGGCCCGATAGAGGGCGGCGTCGGCCAATCCAATCACTTCGTCGGCGGTTTGTTTTAAAAACGGGGAGCCGTAGACACCGATGGAGATGGTGAAGTGATACACTTTTTCCCGGTGGGTCAACAGTTGGAAATCGGACAAAGCCGTTTCCTTGCGGATCCGCTCGGCGACGGCGGCGGCGTCGAGCACGGCCGTCTGGGGAAGAATCGCCAGGAAATTGTCGCCGCCGATCCGGCCGACGACATCGGAAGCCCGGACGATCTCGGCCAGCATCGAAGAGAAAGACTTGAGCAGCTGATCGCCGGCGACCTGACCGAATTTATCATTCAACGTCTTGAACTCGTCCGGGTCGATCATCAGGACGCTCATCGGGTACCGGTACCGGTTGGCCCGGTCGATCTCTTCCTGAAGGCGGGCTTTGATATAGATCGAGTTATAAAAACCCGTCAATCCGTCCCGGATGGCCAGACTCGAGAGTTTGTCTGAAAGAGCCAGGCCGCTCAGGCAAATGACCAGGATGATCACAAAACCAAGGGTTAAAATCGACCGCTCGAAGGCTCGGAATCCGATCCAATCCCAGTACTGGGGGATCAAGTCTCCCAGGGCGATGAACACCAGATAAGCTCCGACCAGGACGATGATGGCCCAGAGCCTTTTTTTCAGGCCCGTCGTGTAAAGAGTGATTTTCGGCCTCATCGTCCCTCAATTTACATCGGTTCGAGTTCTTTTTCAATTTTTTTGTTGACCGCCGCCGTCACTTTCCGAATCTCGCCGATCAACCGGCGGGCTTCGGCGGCGAGGGACGCCTTGTCGCTCTCGTCTTTCAGCCCGGGGAGATTGATCAAAACATTATAGAAGGCCCCCTCGGCCGCCGCCCGGGCGGTCAAGGCGGCCACACCGGCGTCGCTCAAGGAGTTGCGGTTGCCTTTTTTAGCCGCGGTCATGGCCAATTCGGCCAGGGTCCGTCCGTGCTTGAGCACTTCGAACGGAATCCGGGTGGCCTCCCGCATCGCTTCTTCCAGCGCCGCATCCCGGAGAAGCGCTTGCTCCTCGGTGGCCCTGGGAAGCCGATGGGCTTCCATCACCTTGTTGAAGGCGGCCGTGTCCTTGTCGACCAGAGCGATCAATTCATCCTTCAGGTCCTGGGCTTGGGCCGCGGTTCGGTTGAGTTCCTCCCAGGATCGCTCATATCCCTTTTTCCCGACGGTCAGAGCCGCGACCATCGAAGACAGCCCGGCCGATAACGCCCCGCAATAAGCGGCCACGCTGCCGCCGCCCGGAGCGGGGGAATCCATGGACAGCTCATCAGCGAACGCCCGGAGGTCCATCCGGACGAGCCGGGCCGCGTCGTCATCGACGAAGAATTCGATGATTTTCTTCCGGGGGTCGAAGGGCACGACGTCGCTCAGGCCCAGGGAAAGGACCGCCACCCGGATGAGCTCCGCTTCCGGGACCCCCGAGCTTTTCCCCTGGCGCTCGAGATAATAGCGCCCGGCCCGGAGAAGGGCCTCCTTGGGGATCAGACCGACCAGCTCGCTGCCCGTGACCCGCAGCCCCATGGCCGCGGCCTGAGCCCGAACGTCATCAAAAACGACATGGATCGGCGTGATTTTATAATTGGTGAAATTGATCGAAATCTGGGCCCGCTGGTAATCCTCGATGTACCAGCCGACGGCTTTGACCTGGGAAAACCGTCCGGGAATTTTCACCGCGGCGCCGCTTTCATCCCGGACGATCTCGCCCTTTTTATCCCGCTTCACCCGGCCGCTTTCCCGGATGTTCAAGGCGATTTCCGAAGCCAGCTTCCGGTCGCGGGTGTTGAGGTCGATATTGTACGCAATCAGAAATTCCCGCGCTCCGATAATCGTCGCCCCCGACCTGGGAGAAAATTCCGCCGGCCCGCAATCCGGAGCCCAGGCCGGGTCTTTGAGCTTGGCCGAAAGGCCTTCGTATTCGCCCTGACGGACGGAAGCGAGATTCCGCCGCTCCGGTTTTTTCGCCGCTTCTTCGTAGAAATAAACGGGGATTCCGAGCTCCCGCCCGACCCGGTCGCCGAGCTTATGGGCCAAGACGACGCATTCCTCCATGGTCACGCCCGACAGCGGAACGAAGGGGCAGACGTCGGTCGCCCCGATTCGGCTGTGGGCCCCCTTGTGACCGCTCATATCGATGACTTCGGCGGCTTTGCGAATCGCTCGAAAAGCCGCTTCGGACGCCGCTCCGGGCGTTCCGATAAAGGTCACCACCGTCCGGTTGGTCGTTTCGCCCGGATCCACGTCGAGAAGCTTGACTCCGGGCACCGCTTCGATTTCCCGGGTGATCGCGGCGATCTTGGCCGCATCCCGTCCCTCGCTGAAATTCGGGACGCATTCGACAAGTTGCATTTCCGTCTCCTTGTTATTTTTTGATGGTTTCGATGAACTGGCCCCGGGCGTCGTACATGTCGACTTCGTCGAATTCGGCCAAGGAGTCCCGGCAAAGCTCCCGGGATCCGGCAATGACGACGAGGAGGGATTGGGTGAGAAATTTCTGGGCGGTTTGGCGGATCCGGTCGGCCTCGATCCCGATGACGTTTTCAGCGTACCGGGACCAGAGCTCGTCTCCGGCGCCGGTCGCTTTGATCGAAGCCGCATAACCGGCAAAATCGTCGATTCGATCCAACTGCAAGGGGAATCCTCCG
>CAYPKX010000035.1:0-8435 GCA_964411395.1 uncultured Eubacteriales bacterium
CGGACGGCCGAGGCCCAAACCGGTTGGGAAGGGGTCGCCTCAGGTCGGATTGCCTTGCAAAAGGGGCTGTTTTAGTGTATAAGACGCTTTCATTAAAGGGGTTTTTCCCCGTATCGTCTGCCCCGGGGCAAGGAGTCGAATATGGAGAAAGAGATGAAGACCGTTTCGATCCCGGCCTCTCTTCATAAACAGGTCGAGGAGGCCGTGGCCGGCGGCGCCGCTTCCTCCGTCGCCGAATTCGTGGTCAAGGCCGTCCGCGAAGCCCTCGAAAAAAAAGGCGGCTCGGATGCGGTTTTCAGCCCGGAAGACGAAGAAAAGGTCAAAGAACGCCTCAAAGCCCTCGGTTATATCGACTGAACGGGAGGGATTGGATTTCGGGTCGGCGCCGGCGGATTCGCCCCTGGGGGGGGACATTTCGACAAGGAGTTTGAAGGATGATTCAACCGCACGGCGGCAAGCTGATCGACCGGGTTCTCAAAGGGTTCGTCCTCAAGGAAGCCGGGACCAGGGCCAAAACCCTTCCGGCCATCCGGCTCGATGCCGAACAGACGAGCGACATTGAAAACATCGCGACCGGCGTTTTCAGCCCGCTCGAGGGTTTTCTCGGGGAGAAGGATTTTCGGGCCGTCCTGGAGACGATGCGGCTGGTCAACGGATTGGCCTGGACGATCCCCGTCGTCCTGGCGGTCGATAAGGCGACGGCCGAAGGTTTGAGGATCGGCTCCGAGGTCGCCCTCCTCAATCCGGCCGGCGAGCCGGCGGCCATTCTCCATCTGTCCGAGAAATACGGCTACGATAAAAACGAAACCGCTCAAAAGGTTTTCGGGACGGTCGACCCGGCCCACCCCGGCGTGGCCAAGATCCTCAACATGCCCGAGGTCCTGCTGGGCGGCCCGCTGGATCTCATCCGGGAAACGGAGACGCCCTTCCGGAAATACAAGCTCAGTCCGGTTGAGACGCGGGCCCTTTTCCAGGACAAGGGCTGGTCGACCGTCGTCGGATTCCAGACCCGAAACACCCCCCATATCGGCCACGAATACGTCCAGAAATCGGCCCTGACGCTGTGCGACGGGCTGTTCATCAACCCGGTCATCGGAAAAAAGAAAAAAGGCGATTACCGGGACGAAGTCATCCTCGATTCCTATGAGGAGCTGATCAAGAATTATTACGTCCCCGAGCGGACGACCATGGCCATCCTGATGATGGAAATGCGCTATGCCGGGCCCCGGGAAGCCATCCACCACGCCGTCATCCGGAAAAATTTCGGCTGCAGCCACATCATCATCGGCCGCGATCACGCCGGCGTCGGCAGCTACTACGCGCCGTTTGCCGCTCAGGAGATCTTCGCCCAATTTCCGGATATCGAAATCACGCCGCTCTTCTTCCGGTCCTTCTTTTATTGCAAGAAATGCGGTTCGGTCGTCAGCGACAAGACCTGTCCTCACGGCAAGGAGCACCAGATCCAGTTCCGCGGAACCGAGATCCGGGACATGCTGCTGAGGGGCGAATACCCGCCGGCCGAGCTTGTCCGGCCGGAAGTCGCCAAGATCATCATGGACGAGAAGAATCCCTTCAACGATTGAAACCGGGATTCGGGAGAGGGTCATGCGCAAAGTCCTGATCGTCGGGCTCGATTCGGCTCCGGCCGAGATCGTCTTCGACCGCCGTTCTGAATTCCCCGTTCTCAACCGCCTGATCGAGGGCGGATATTACGGGACGATGCGGAG
Source organism: uncultured Eubacteriales bacterium (assembly GCA_964411395.1). GTDB lineage: Bacteria > Acidobacteriota > Aminicenantia > Aminicenantales > UBA4085 > JAAZPG01. The sequence continues at coordinate 1,728 of CAYPKX010000035.1, forward strand.
CTCCGACCCTCCGATCACCATCCCGGCCTGGATGGTGATGAGCACGGGCAAGGATCCCGGCCGCCTCGGCCTTTACGGTTTCCGCCACCGGACCGGCCCGACCTACGACAAGATGTGGATCGCTACGGCCCAGTCGATCAAGGAACCGGCGATGTGGGACATCGTCGGGGATGCCGGAGGCCGCAGCGTCCTGGTCAGCGTCCCGCCCAGCTACCCGGCCCGGCCGCTTTCCGGAAACCGGATCGGCTGCTTCATCACCCCGGGCCCGGACAAGGATTACACCTATCCCAAAGAGCTCAAGGCGGAGATCGAAGCGAAGTTCGGCCCTTATTTGTTCGACGTGCCTTTCCGGATCGAAAACCGGGCCGAAATTCTCAAGGAAATTTACCGGATGACGGACCAGCGGTTTGCCGTCATGCACCATCTCATCCGGACCAAACCGTGGAACCTCTTCATGTTCGTTGAAATCGGCGTCGACCGGGTCCAGCATGCCTTCTGGAAATTTTTCGACAAAACCCATCACCTGTACACGCCCGGAAACGAGTTCGAGTCGGCCATCATCGACTACTATAAACATGTTGACGGAAAAATCGGAGCCCTCCTGGCCGAAGCGGGGGAGGAGACCGCCGTCCTGGTTGTCTCCGATCACGGGGCCAAGCGGATGAAGGGCGCCTTCTGTATCAACGAGTGGCTGATCGACCAGGGCGACCTGGTTCTTCAAGGCGTGCCGGGGCGCGGGGCCAGCATCGAGAAGACTCCGATCGACTGGGCCCGGACCAAGGCCTGGGGCTGGGGCGGATATTACGCCCGGATCTTCCTCAACGTCGAGGGCCGCGAGCCGCAAGGCATCGTCAAGGCCGCCGATTACGAGCGAGAGCGGGAGGCCCTGGCCGAGCGTCTGCGGGGGATTCGCGGGCCGAACGGCGAAGCGTGGGCCACCCGGATCATCAAGCCCGATCAATACTATTCCGAAGTCCGGGGGGATCCTCCCGACTTGATGGTCTATTTCGACGACCTGTACTGGCGTTCGGCCGGGACGCTCGGCTGGGGGACGATGTATCTGGCCGAAAACGACACCGGGCCCGACGACGCCGTCCACGCCCAGCACGGCATGTACATCCTCTACGACCCGCGGGACAAGCGGTCCGTCCGCAAGGATATCGATATCACCGACATCGCCCCCTCGGTCCTTCGGGCGATGGAGCTCCCCGTTCCCGGGGATATGAAGGGACAGCCCCTTCGCTGAATTGATTAAGGAGTCCATCTCAACATGTGCGACCATCATCATCACAAAGGCGTCACCCTGTGGTTCACCGGCCTGCCCTGCTCGGGCAAATCGGCCGTGGCCGACCGGGTCGCCGAGATTCTCGCCAACGGCGGCTACAACGTCGAACGCCTCGACGGCGACATCGTTCGCCAGGACTTGACCCGCGACCTTGGCTTCTCGAAGGAAGACCGGGATGAAAACATCCGCCGGGTCACGTTCGTAGCCAAGCTTCTGACTCGAAACGGGGTCATTGTCCTGACCTCCTTTATCTCGCCCTACAAAGCGATGCGCGAGCATGCCCGCAAGGAAATCGCTTCTTTCCTGGAGATCTATGTCAACACCTCCCTGGAGGTTTGCATGCAGCGGGACGTGAAGGGCATGTACAAGAAGGCCATCGCCGGCCAGATCAAGGAATTTACCGGGATTTCCGACCCGTACGAAGTCCCGGAGAAACCTGAGATGGTTCTCGAGTGCGGCAACGAACCGCTCGAGGAGAGCGTCCGAAAAGTCATTCAGAAGCTCAAAGACGAAGGGTTCGTGGGCTGACCGCCCCCGGCCGGATGGAGAGACATGACATGAGCCGTTATCTCGTGACCGGCGGAGCCGGATTCATCGGCTCGCATCTGGCGGAAACGCTGCTCGAGCGGGGACAGCAGGTCCGGGTTCTGGATAATTTCCTGACCGGCCGGCGCGAAAACCTCGCGCCCTTTGTCCGACGGATCGAGCTCGTCGAGGGCGACCTGCGCGACAAGGCCGCGTGCGAACGGGCCTGCGCCGGGGTCGACTATATCCTCCACGAAGCGGCTCTGCCCTCGGTCCCGCGCTCTGTTGCGGATCCCTTCACGACCGATGAAATCAATGTCCGGGGGACGCTCAACCTGCTCTGGGCGGCCCGCGAGGCCAGGGTCAAGCGCCTGGTTTTCGCCTCCTCCTCCTCCGTCTACGGCGACGAGCCCGGCTTGCCCAAGCGCGAAGGCGTCGAGGGTAAACCTCTTTCGCCCTACGCCGTGAGCAAGTTTACCGGCGAGAAATATCTCCAGGTTTTCGCCAAGACCTATGGATTGGAGACCGTCTCCCTGCGGTATTTCAATGTCTTCGGTCCGCGCCAGGATCCGGCTTCGCAGTATGCGGCGGCCATCCCCCTCTTCATCACGAAGATCCTCAAGGGCGAGGCCCCGACGATTTACGGCGACGGAGAACAATCCCGGGATTTCACCTACATCGCCAATGTCGTCGAGGGGAATCTCCTCGCCTGCACGGCCGCCGGGGCTTCGGGAGGCGTGTTCAACGTCGCCTGCGCCGACCGGATCACGGTCAATGCCCTGGTCGGGCACATCAACCGGATCCTGGGAACTTCGGTGGCTTCGCGCCACGTCGATCCCCGACCGGGAGATATCAAACATTCGTTTGCGGACATCACGGCCGCCGGGCGCGGGCTCGGCTTTCGGCCGATCGTCGCTTTTGAAGACGGATTGAAGCGGACCATCCGCTGGTATCAAGAAAGGACGGGAACCAAATGAATCCACTCAGCCAGACGATCTTGAAACGAATCACGGACCGGAAAGCCCAGGTCGGGGTGGTGGGCCTCGGATACGTCGGATTGCCCCTGGTCAAGGCGTTTTTAAAGAAGGGCTTCACGGTGACCGGATTCGACGTCGACAAGCGAAAAGTCGACATGTTGAACAAGGGGAAAAGTTATATCAAGCATGTCACGGCCTCCGACCTGCGTCCGTACATGGCCAAGCGGAAATTCGAGGCCACGACGGATTTTCCCCGCCTGGCTCGGATGGACGCGATTCTGATCTGCGTTCCGACGCCCTTGGACGCCCACCGCAACCCGGACTTGTCTTTCGTCCTGAATACGACCGAGACGATCGCCGCCTATCTCCGGAAAGGACAGTTGATCATCCTCGAGAGCACGACCTACCCCGGGACGACCGATGAGGACATGCTGCCGATCCTGGAACGGGGCGGATTGAAGGGGGGGAAGGACTTCTTCCTGGCTTTCTCGCCCGAACGGGAAAATCCCGGCGACCCGGTTTACACGGCGGAAAACACGCCAAAAGTGGTCGGCGGTTTGACGCCGGATTGCCTGGCCCTGGCCGACGCTCTCTATTCCCAGGTCGTGGCCCGGACGGTTCCGGTCTCCTCGACGCGGGCCGCCGAATCGGCCAAGCTCCTGGAAAACATCTTCCGCTGCGTCAATATCGCCCTGGTCAATGAGATGAAGATGATCTTCGAGAGAATGGGGATTGATGTCTGGGAAGTGATCCGGGCGGCTTCCTCCAAGCCGTTCGGCTTTATGCCTTTCTATCCCGGCCCCGGTCTGGGCGGGCACTGCATCCCGATCGACCCGTTTTACCTGACCTGGAAAGCCCGTGAGGTCGACTACCAGACGAAGTTCATCGAGCTGGCCGGGGAGATCAACACCAAGATGCCGTATTACGTCATCAACAAAACCCTGGAAGCTCTGGCGGAACAGAAGAAACCGCTCAAAGGCGCAAAAATTCTTGTTCTCGGCATTGCCTACAAGAAAGACATCGACGACCAGCGGGAATCGCCGTCACTGAAGATCATCAGCCTGCTTCAGCAAAAGGGCGCCAAAGTCGATTATAACGACCCCTACGTTCCGGTGTCGGAAGGACACCGGGAATACCCCGGGATGAAGCTCAAATCGGTTCCCTTGACGCCCGTCCGGCTGCGGAAGGCCGACGCGGTGATTATCGCCACCGACCACACCTGTTATGACTACCGGACGATCGTGAAGAACGCCCGGCTGGTGGTGGACACTCGAAACGCGGTCAAGAAGCCCCGGAAAAACGTCGTCAAGGCGTGAAACTCCGGTATCCCGTTTCGATCTTATTCGAACCGGAGGGCGTCGGCCGGATTGGCCCGGGACGCCCGGACGGCTTTATATGAGACCGCAAGAAAGGCGATGACCAGAGATAGAGCGGTCGCCAGAAAGGCCGGCGCGATTCCCGGTTCGATCCGATAGGCGAACCCCCGAAGCCAGCGTCCGGCCGCAAGGGAGGCGGCGGGAAGGGCGACGATGTTGGCCGCCAGGACCCAGATCAGAAACTCCCGGGCCTGCATCAGGACGAGACCCTGCGCCGACGCCCCGAGAACCTTGCGAATTCCGATCTCCTTGGTCCGACGTTCGGCGATAAAGGAAGCCAGGCCGACGAGGCCGAGGCAGGCCGTGAACATGGCCAGGATGGTAAACACCCCCAGAATGGAGCGGGTCCGGCGGTCCCGCTGGTAAAAAGCGTCAAACTTGTCATCGAGAAAGGAATAAGTAAACGGAAAAAGCCGGTCGGGCACGGCCGTATTCCAGGCCTCCTCCACGAATGTGAGCGTTTCCGGGATTTCCGTCGAGCGGATCCTGAGATTCAGGTAGGGATATTGATTTCCGTCATTGGTGAAAACGATGGGCTCGATGGCCTGGCGGAGGGAGGTCTGATGGAAATCCTTCATCACCCCGATCACCGTGTACGTCCGCGTTTCGAGCTCTCCCTGGGAGGACATGGCGGTCAGGGTCAGCCGCTTCCCGACCGCCGATCCGGAGCTCATCGCCTTGGCCCCCGTTTCATTGACGACCACGGCTTCCGCTTGGTCCGATAAGATCTCCCGGGAAAAGAAGCGGCCTTCGGCCATCTCCGCCCGAAAGGTGTCGAGAAATTCCGGGTCGACCTTCGAAGGATAAAAGGGGGTATTGTCGCCGGGTTGCTTTCCCTCCCAGGAGACCTCCGCTGCCGTCCTCAACGGGGTTCCAGGCCCGACCGATTGGCTCGCGTTCAGAATTCGCGCGTCGGAACGAACGGCATCCAGGAAGCTTGGCCTGGGCGGGACGGTCATGGTGACTATCCGTTGAATATCGACGCCAAGGTTCTTGGTTCGCAAAAAGCGCAACTGCTTGTCGACGACGATGATCCCGAAGATGAAGAAGGCCGTCAAGCCGAATTGCAGAACCACCAAGCTCTTGCGCAGCACGGCGCGTCCGCGTTCGCCTCCGGTGAATGTCCCCTTGAGAACCCGGGCCGGCTCGAAAGCGGAAAGGTAAAAGGCCGGGTAAAGGCCGGCCAGGAGGCCGGAAAGCAGGGCGACGCCGATCGCCGCTCCGAAAAGGCCCGGCCGTAACAAGCCGGCCAGGGAGATTGCTTTCCCGGACAGGGAGTTGAACATCGGCAGGATCGCCCAAAGGATCAGGACGGCTGCGGCCAGCGCCAGGAACGAGAGAATGACGGATTCGCCCAGAAATTGCCGGACCAGGTCCATCTTCCGCGCCCCGGTGACTTTCCGCATCCCGACCTCCTTGGCCCGGTTGGCCGAGCGGGCCGTGGCCAGGTTCATGAAATTGATGCAGGCCAGAAGGAGGATGGCCCCGGCGGCGATGGCGAAAAGGGTCAGGGTTGAGGAACTGCCCTGGTTATGATTATCCAGGTCGAAGGCGAAATCGGACTTTAAATGAACGTCCTTGAGAGGCTGGAGCCGGAGGCTGACATTGGGCGTGTTCATGTTGCGGGAAAGCGAACCCGACAGCTTGGATTCGAGCTCGGCCGGTCTCGCGCCCCGTTTCAGGCGGACATAACTGGAGAAGAACCGGCTCTGCCAGTTGGCGAAATCGACATGATGGTAGTCGTGCATATTGGCGGCCGGAATGACGCAGGCGAAGCGGAGATGGGAATTTTCCGGAACGTCGCGCACGACGCCGGTCACGGTGTATGGATCGCGGGTGATTGTCAAAATCTTGCCCATGGGGTCGGCGTCGCCAAAGAATTTGCGGGCCAGGCTCTCCGTAACGACGATCGAACGGGGGTTGTTCAGGGCCGCTTTCGGGTCGCCTTTGACGAAGGGAAACGTGAACATCGTGAAGAAGGACGGGTCGGCGACGCCGATAACGTCGGTGAAGGAGACCTGGTCGCCGAGCCGGAGGCCGTAGTTGCCGTTGTTGGTTCGAAAGCGGCAGAAATCCTCGACATCAGGAAATTCTGCCTTGAGCGCGGGAGCGGTGGGTGTCGGAGCCCGGGCGTCGAGGATGGACGCGTTCTCGTTCCGGGTTTCGGTGACGAGGCGATAAATCGAGTCACCGCTCTGGTGAAAGCGGTCGAATCCTCTTTCGTCGGCGATCCAGAGCATCATCAGGACGGAACAGGCCAGGCCGACGGCGAGTCCCGCAATGTTGATGAAGGCATAGCCTTTCTGGCGGCGGACTTTGCGCAGGGCGACCTGAAAATAATTCCACAGCAGGGCCGGAACGAAACGGGGCGCCTCCCAGGGCGGCGAGCTGCGCTCCCAGCGCGCGAGGGGCCTGGTCCACATCCTCTCCGGCCGGTCCCTGCCCCCCTCCTCCTGGGTGGCCGAGGAACGCTGGGACGCCAGTGTGCTCAGCTACGCCGACCTGTGCCGGCTGAGTGGTCTGAGCAAACGCGGGGTGCAGAACG
>CAYPKX010000035.1:8445-24742 GCA_964411395.1 uncultured Eubacteriales bacterium
CCCGGCCCGATTCGGCGGCCGGCCCCATGGCCGCGGCCGCTTTACGGAAGGCCGTCTCGGGATCATCTCCGGCGGAGAGGAATCCCTCGATTTCATCCCGAAACGCCGCTTCGAGCTCGGCCGCTTGCCCGTCCTCGAGCGACGGATTACGGCGAAGGGCTTTTTTCCAATCCGATACCGCTTGGTCCATGTCGAATTTGGTCATGATCGTCTCCGTTCACTCGGCGGCCGTGGCCGGGCCGAGGAGCTTCCGCAAGGCCGCCTGAACGCCCCGCCAGCGGGCCTTTTCCTCCGCCAGCTCTTCCCGGCCGCGCTCGGTCAGGGAATAATATTTGCGCATCCGGTTTTCAGGCGAGGTCTTCCATTCCGACCGGATCACGCCTTCCCGCTCCATCTGATGAAGCACGGGGTAGAGCATGGTGTGGGACCACTCGAGCGTTCCGTTCGAAACGCGGCGGACGCGCTTGATGATTTGATATCCGTAGCTTTCCCCGGAGAGAAGCAGGGAAAGGATGACCGCCTTGGCCGGGGCGGCGATAAGGTCCTTGGAACTCATGACGGGTCTCCTCGTTGTCATATGTCGCGATTCATACATATGCAAGGGACGTGCCATGATGGCGAGTCCGGAACGTTAGGGAACGGATAAAGGAAAGGGGACGGGCGCGTTCGGAGTCGGACGCGATTTGTCCGGATGCGGACACGCCTCAGGAAGCGGCGGGGATGTTCATGACCATGTTCATCTCGACGCCCCTTCGCCGGATGCGGAAACGCGCCGTTCCGCCCCGGGGGATTCCGGCCAGGTAGATCAGCAACGATTCCGAATCGGGAAAGGTCCGGTCGTCAACCGAGACGATTAGGTCGTTCTCCTGAAAATCGACTCCGCGGGCGGCGCCTTTGTCCGGCGGGGATGCGATCACGATTTTCGTCGGATCGGGCGGCGTCTTGAACGTCAATCCGATTTCCGGATAAGCCGGGCGGTCTTCGGCCTCGATCCCGACGATATAATCGGCCAGGGTTCGGGACACCGTGGCGGTCGAACTCCCCTTGGGGATGATGACCGGAACGATGCTCTTTACGGCCAGCCGGCTCTGTTCCCGAACCTGACGGTGCAAGCCGAGGCCGAACATGAGATGACCGGCTCCGACGAGAACAACGACCGTTCGGCCGTCCTCCCTGTGCGCGGCAATCGTCCTGGCCGCCATCTCCTTGTCCCGGGCGGCTTGGGCTCGGAAGAGGTCTTCGAGCATCGATTCGAGGACGGCGGCCTTGATCGCCGCCGGCATGTCGGAAGAGGCCAGGCTCTTTTTCAGGAAAAGACGGTCGTCGGTTTCAACCGGGTCGAATGCGGAAGCCGCTGGTGGGGGATTTCCCGAAAGGACGACCCCGTCCTGCACCTGGAATCGACCGGCGACTTCCTGAGGCGTATCGAGGGCGTGGAGGGGAAGACGATTGTCCCTGGCGAAATCCAGAATCGAACGGTAATAACCGAAATGAAAGCTCCAGGCCGAGTACCATTTCGAGCCCCGAAGAAACTCATCATCCGTCAGTTCGCCCCGGCTCCATCGGCTCAAAACCTCCTGCCGGGCGGCCGCAACCATCTCCAGGCCGACAGCCAAACGGACATCTTGAGCGTGCAGGGCGCGGACGATCCGGGCTTGTAGCTCGTGCGTGGGGAGGGCCTCATGGGACTCCCCGATAAGGACGAAGGGAACCGGCGCCAATTCGCGGATCATGTCGTCAAACGGGATCTCCTGCCCCGTGGCCATGGAGACGATCCGCCCGGGGGTGATCTCGACCGTTTGCTCCTTGAACCTGGGATCGCCGAAAGCGAATATCCAGCGAGGGTCGAGCTCCTGGCCGAAGAGAGGCCCGAGGCTGACGAGGAGAAGAACGGCGGCGGAAATCTTCCCCCGGCGGGATTTCATTTGGATTTCCCTCTGGCCAGATACCGGTTCAGCACATCCGTCAGGCGGTCGATTTCGACCGGTTTTGTCAGGTAATCGTTCATCCCGGCGGCCAGGCCAAGATCCCTTTCATCGGCCAGGGCATGGGCGGTCAGGGCGATAATCGGAAGGGAATGCTTTTTCTCGCGCATCAGGCGGGTGGCTTCCAGACCGCTCATCCCCGGCATCTGGATGTCCATGAAAACCAAATCGTAGGGTTTTCGGCCGATCCGGTCCAGCGCTTCGAAACCGTTGGAGGCGATCTCCACGGCGACGCCGGTTCTCTCCAGAAGACGGGCGATCAGCTTCTGGTTGACCGCGTTGTCCTCGACCAGAAGGACGGTGCGTCCTTCGAACGTCGGGCCGGAAAGGGGGACGGCCGGTCCTCCGGCCGGAGCCGCCTTCTCTCCCGGCGGCGCGGGCGGAAGCCGAACGGCGAAATGAAAGACGCAGCCCGGAGTCTCCGCCGGAGCATCCGGATTCGGGCTTTGAACCCAGATTCGGCCGCCCATCAGCTCGGCGAGATGACGGGCGATGGTCGCCCCCAATCCCGCTCCGCCGTGTCTTCGGGAATACGAGGCATCGACTTGGGAAAACGGTTCGAACATCCGGTCGATTTTCTCGGGCGGAATGCCGATGCCGGTATCGGCGACCCGGACGTGGATCCCCCCCTCCGGTCCGGCGGCGCTTCCCGCCGGCTCGAGAATCATGTCGACGGCAAGGCTTCCCTGATCGGTAAATTTCACGGCATTGTCCAGGAGATTCATCAGGATTTGTTGGAACTGGACCGGATCGCCCAGAACCCGCACGGCGGGACCTTGAGGGAATCTCTTTGAAAACAGGATTCCTTTGTCCGCGGCCCGCTTCTCATACATCGGAAGAAGCCGCCGGAGAATTTCGGCCGGCGCGAATTCCGTCGAATTCAGGGAGAGCTGACCGGCCCCGAGACGGGTCAAGTCGAGGAGGGAAGCGATGACCTGCATCAGGGATTTCGCCGAGGCCTGGACGATATCCAACAATTCCCTTTGCGGCTCGGGCAGGGCGGCCATGTCCATCAGGGCGAGGCCCGACGTGATCCCGTTCATGGGCGTCCGCAGCTCGTGGGAGATATTGGCCAGAAACTGGCTTTTCAAGCGCGAGGCTTCCTCGGCCGACTCCTTGCCCCGCAGGATTTCCTGCTCGATGCGTTTGCGGGACGTGATATCGATCATGCTGCCTTCATAGAAGAGGATCTTCCCGTCGGCGTCGGGGATGGCCCGGGCATAGTCCTCCACCCAGATCTTCCGCCCGTCGAAGCGCCGCAAGGGGAACACATACCGGCGGACATCCCCGATCTGTGAAAGGATCTCGGTCTCCTGATCCCGGTCTCCGGGATTGATGAACAAGTCCGTAACCCGGGCGGCCATCAGCGTGTCCCGGTCGGGGAAGCCCAACATCGAGATGAGGGCCTGGTTGGCAACCAGGATCCGTCCGTCCGGCGTCGAGCGGTAAAGGCCGATCGGAATGCTGTCGAAGAGTATCTGATATTCCGTCGGAGGGGCGACGGCGTATTCGTCGCCGTAGGATCCGGGAGCGGATGGAGTCGAAGTCATGATCGTTTGATTGTAACCATTCGTCCGGCCGGGTCAAGGGGTGCGGGCGGGCGTCGGTCCATGCCCTTGACACGTCTTTGTTCCCGGAAATATCATGGGGCCGTTCAAAAATGAGAACCGGAGTTGAAAGGGCGGTGGTTGGGGCGCGGATCCGGTCATCGATCCTTCTCATCCGGTTGCGCAGGAGGTTTGCGTGAAAACGAAACCGGCGTCAGAACCATCCCGGCGGCCCGTCGCCCGGGCGAAGGCAAGGACCCAGGGACCGGAACCGGCGTTTTCCAAGCCGCCCGAGGCGGCCGTCTGGTGCGACAACTCCGGGATCATCACCAAGGTCGGAAACGGTTTCACGGCCCTCTTCGGTTATTCCCGGAAAGAAGGCCTGGGGCATTCTCTGGATGAGTTGATTGTCCCCCGGGAAATCCGAAAAAAATCGACCGGCTGGACCCGCCAGGTCATGCATGGGAAAACGCTGCGGCTGGAGGGCGCCCGTCAAAAAAAAGACGGGACGATGATCGATACGACGATCGAAGCGTACCCGGTTGTCGTCCGTCATAAACATATCGGATTCAAGGCGATTTACCGGGATGTCACCGCTCAAAACCGGGCGGCCGAAGCGTTTCGCAGAGAAAAAGCCTATCTCGAACAACTGGTCGAAACCGCGGCCGAAGGCATCCTGGCTTTGGACGAAAACAGCCGGATTTCGCGGGTGAACGGCGAATTCCTCCGGATGTTCGGATACAGGGAGAACGAGGTCATCGGCCGTCACGTCGATGACCTGATCGTCCCCGACACCCTGAAAAACGAGGGAAAAAAGCTCCAAGGGCTTGCCGTCGGCGGGCGGCGGTTTGTCAAAGAATCGGTCCGCCGGCGGAAGGATGGACGTCTGATCGAAGTTTCGATCATCGGCTCGCCCATCGCCGTCGAAGGCCGGACGATCGGCTCTTATGCCATTTACCGGGACATCACCGAGCAAAAAAACGCCGCGCGGGCCCTCCGGGAATCCGAACAGCGGTACCGCGCCTTTTTCGACAATGTTCCCGTCGGGATCTTTCAAACGACTCCGGACGGCCGGTATCTCGACGCCAACGCCGCCCACCTGCAGATTTTTGGCTTTCCCGACATCGAAACCCTGCGGAAGATGACGGCCGCGGATCTCTATGCCGATCCGTCGGCCCGGGAGAAATGGGTGGAACGCATGGATCGGGAAAACGTCGTCCGGTCCGAAGTCTACCATTACACGGGCAAAGACGGCCGGACCATCTGGACCCGGGAAAGCGCCCGCACCGTCCGCGACGAGACCGGGGCGGTTCGATATTACGAAGGCGTCGTTGAAGACATCACCGCCTTGAAGGAAGCGGAAGCCCGCGAGGCGGAGCGCATGGCGGAAATCGCCCGGGTCAACGCAGAACTCCGGACGGCCAATGAAGCCGCCGAACGGGCCCGGGGCGTGGCGGAAGCGGCCAGCCAGGCCAAGGGGATGTTTCTGGCCCGGATGAGCCATGAGATCCGGACGCCGATGAACTCGGTGATCGGATTTTCGGACATGCTCCTGGACACCCCCCTCGGCGAGGAACAGGTCGAATTCGTCCGCAACATCACCAAGAGTGGAGAAGCCCTCCTGGCCCTGATCAATGAGATCCTGGACTTCTCCAAAATCGAAGCCGGCCAGCTGGCTTTCCAAAACATCGATTTCGACCTGGAAGTCACGGCGTTCGACGTTTGCGCCCTGACCCAGCCGCGCCTGGGGAACCGGCCGGTCGAAGTGCTGTGCCGGGTTTCGGACAATCTGCCCGGATTCATCAAGAGCGACCCGACCCGGATTCGGCAGGTGCTGTTGAACCTCATGAGCAATGCGGTCAAATTCACCCATGAAGGCGAGATCGAGCTGGCGGTCTCCGTGGATGAGGAAACGGATTCGCGGATGAAGCTCCACGCCGCCGTCCGGGACACCGGCATCGGGATCCCCAAGGACAAGCTGGAGGCCGTGTTCGAGCTGTTTCAACAAGTCGACGGGTCGATTACCCGGAAGTACGGAGGAACGGGTTTGGGACTAGCCATCTGCCGCCAGATCGCCCGGCACATGGACGGAGAAGTTTGGGTTGAAAGCGAGCTCGACAAGGGCAGCACATTCCATTTTACGGCCTGGGTCGACAAGTCGGAAAAAACGATGGCCAAGCAGCCGCCCGTCCGGACCCTGGAAGGAAAGCGGGCCCTCCTGATCGACGACAACGAGAACAACTTGAGCATTCTCGAACACACCCTGGGTTTGTGGGGGATGCGGACGGAGAAAGCCCGGGCGGGACTTGAAGCCCTGCCGGCCATGCGAAAGGCCGTGCAGGACAACGATCCGTTCGATGTCTGTATCCTGGACATCCAAATGCCCGACTTGAGCGGATACGAAGTGTCCAGGCTGATTCGAGAGGATGCCGAGCCGCGGATCACGTCCGTCCGGATCCTGGCCTTCTCCTCATCCGTCTCCCGGCGGTTAAAGGTCTTCAAGGAATCGGGTTTCGACGGATTCCTCCCGAAGCCGATTCAGCGCCACAAGCTGATGATGATGTTGAAGCGCCTCCTCGGAGAGGCGGTCGAAGCGGCGGAAACGGAGGAGGACAAGGAAAAGGAATCGATGCTGACCCAGCATACGCTGGCCGAGGAGGCCAAACACTCCGTCCGGATCCTTCTGGCTGAAGACAACCCGATGAACCAGAAGCTGGCCCAATTCATGTTGACCAAGGCGGGTTACCATCTCGTCGTCGCCAACAACGGCCGGGAGGCGGTGGAACGATTCGTCGCCGAACCGGAGCGGTATGATCTGATTTTCATGGATGTCCATATGCCCGAAGTGGACGGGTTCGAGGCGACCCGTATCCTTCGCAACCGCGGCTACAAGGAGATGCCGATCATCGCCATGACGGCCGATGCGATGAAGGAAGACCGGGACAAGTGCCTCAATTGCGGCATGAGCGATTACATGTCCAAGCCGATCAAGCGCGAGGAAGTCTTCGCCATGGTCAGAAAGTGGGTGTTCCGGGAGACCTGAGGGCCCGCCCGATCCGTCCGGCGTCCGCCTGACCGATCTCGGCCGGGCGATGATGGCTTCCTCGTGGCCGGCTAATTACGCTTCCCGGAGCCTCATCGTCTTGGTTCAACCGTCAAAGTTTATTTCCAGAAATTCCCGAGCCCCGAAAGCAGGGCGGCGTGCATCGCGATTCCGAGGCGGAAATTCCCGATCCGCAAATTCTCGTTCGGAGCGTGCTGGTTGTTGTCGTGATTGGCGATGGGGAAGATCGCGATGGGCAGTCCGAGAATACGATCGAACAGCTCCATGGGGATGCTCCCGCCTAGCGCCGGCATGACGATCAAAGCGTTTCCGGCGGCCGGTTCCACGGCCTGGATGAGAGCCCGGGAAAAGGGCGCGTCGAGCGGGGCGCGGTAGGCGGGATATCCGCTTTCCCATTCCAGGAGGACAAGACGGGGTGTCCGGCGTTTTATTTCCGCGCCGGGGGCTTCATGGACAACCGTCCAGCCAAGCCCGGCAAGATGCGCTTCGACGAGAGCCCTGACCCGCTCCGGCTTCTGATCGGCGACGAGACGGAAGTCGATCGAAGCTTTCGCCTCCGCGGGGACGGCATTGGAAGCTTTGGCCCCGACGGCTCCGGCGGACAGGCCGCGGATATTGAGGGCCGGGCGCAGGATCAGCTCTTCCAGCCGGGCTCCGGATCCCTCGCTCCAGGACAAATCGAATTCCTCGAGGAGACCGGCTTCAACCCGGGGAATCCGGGATAACGCTTCCCGGTCGGAGTCGTTCAGGGGGCGAACGTCGTCATGGAAACAGGGGATCAGGATTTTCCCTTCGGAATCCCGTAAGGAGGCGAGAATCCCCGCCATCTGAGCCGCGGGATTGGGGGCCCAGTTTCCGTAGTGGCCGCTGTGAAGGCCGTGGTTCGGTCCATAGACGGTCATCTCCAGACCCATGACGCCGCGGGCTCCGAACACAACCTGAGGCCGCCGGGTCTGATGGGCGGGGCCGTCGCAAAGGATCAGGCCGTCGGCTTTGAACAGGTCATGATTTGCTTTCAGGATCGCTTCCAGATGCGGTGAACCGGCCTCTTCTTCGCCTTCGAAGAGAACTTTAAGGTTGATCGAGAGGGGGAGGCCGGCGGCCTTCAATTGGTCCAGGGCGGCCAGGAAAGCCACGATCGTTCCCTTGTCGTCGCTCGCGCCCCGCCCGTAGAGAAACCAATCGTCTCCTTCCGGCCCGGGCGGCAAACGATCCAGGGGAACGACGGGCGCTCCCGTTTCGTGCCTGCCCGAGCGAAGGACGGGCGTCCACGGATCGCTCGCCCAGCGCTCCGGCTCGACGGGTTGTCCGTCATAATGGGCGTAGACAAGGAGCGTTCGCGTCGCTCCCGGAGCCGAAATCTCGCCATAAACGACCGGCGGACTGCCCGCTTCTTCGAGGAGGCGGACGCGGAGGCCTCGTTTTTCCATCATCCCGGCGAGACGTTCGGCGTTGTTCCGGATGTTGACCGGATCCGAAACGACATTCGGCAGGGCCAGAAAATCAGCCAGCTCGGTCAGGCCCGGCTCCGCGGGGATGGCGGCCGCGGACGGCTCCGGGACCGGGGCTTTCTTGCAGCTTGTCCCCGCCAGGAGGGAGAGCGTGATCAAGATCGGCAGGATATGTTTCATCGGGATCCACCTCATGAGGCTTTTCCGGCCGCATCCCCCCGGACGGCGATCGGGAACGATTTCAGAGCGTCCGAAGAGAATCGAACCGGTTTGTCGAATATCCATTAATACGCATTTTTCTGAGAAATGTTAACAAATCAAGGCTGGCCATGGGGCGGCCGGGGAGTCCGGCGCCGGCGGCGGGGATGCCGCCGGCGTTTCTTTTCGGGTTGTTCTTCCTCGCCGGGCCTGGAAGAGAGAGACGGACCGAAGAGCTCCCGGGGAATCTCGTCCGGTTCGGGCAGGCGGCCGTGCTCGACCAGGCCGTAAATCCGGAAAGCGGAGGCGAAGAAAGCCTGTCGTCCCAGGGCGGCGCTAGGCCGGCCGGTTCGGACGGCTTTGGCGATGCGGGCGACAAGCGTCAGGATATGGATGACATCCGACCTCATCTTCCGGGGAAAAACGGCCTGGGTTCCCGCGCTTTCGAAAGCCCGCTCCAGAACCGGCCCCATGTCCCCGTCTTTTCCGTCGAAGAACAACGGGCGATTTTCCGTCTCATGTGAAGCTGACAGTGGATCGCCCGTTGGGAGATCCAAGGGGGAATGCCCCCTTGGTCGCAGGCCGTGAGGCGGATGTTCGAACGGCCGAGAAAGGGAGGCCGGGCCGGCTTCGCCTTCTTCGCCGGCCCGTTGGAAGGGGGAAACGCGAAGCGGGTTCCCCCTCCAAATTGATTCGGCCCAGGGCCAGAAAAACAATCCGTATGTCTCTTCCCGGGTCAGGACGGCCCCTTCCCTCTGAATCCGATCCTTGAGGTCGAGAAGGGTGCGCAGACGGCCGTAGAGGGCGTCATCGTTTTCGAAGTCTTCTCCAAATCCGCCGAGAATGTGGCGGAGAAGACCATGAGTCCGGAGGGCGTCCAGAACGGGACGGGTTTTTTCGGCGAATTCCTTGTTCAGTTCTTCGTAGAGACGGGCTCCGGCGCACTTCCCGAGCAGGGGAGCGAATATCGGGATCGCCCGGGCCGTTTCCTCTTCCAGGGTGAACCCGAGCCGGGCGGCATACCGGACGACCCGCCAGATGCGGACGGCGTCCTCCGCGTATCGGGCCGCCGGATCCCCGATGATCCGGACGCGGCGGGCGGCCAGGTCTTCCACCCCTCCGGCGTAATCGATGATCTCTCCGGTCCGGGCGTCGAAGTACAGGGCATTGATCGTCACGTCCCGGCGGAAAGCGTCTTCCCGCGGTGTTCCGTACAGAAGCTCCGGCGGGACTTTTTCGCCCGCCGCAGGCGCGTCGTCTCCCGACAAGTCGCGCCGGAAGGTGGCGACCTCGATGATTTTATTTCCCGGGAAATGAACATGGGCCAGACGGAACCGCCGGCCGATGATGAAAACGTTGGCGAAGCGCTTTTTCAGTTGGCCCGGCCGGGCGTCGGTGACGATATCGAAATCTTTGGGCTTCCGCCCGAGGAGGAGATCACGGACGGCGCCGCCGCAAAGATAAGCGATAAAGCCCATCCGGTTGAGCCGGGCGATAATCCTCAGGGCGTCGGGATCGATATCGGCGCGGTTGAGGCAGTGTTCGGATTCGGAGAGGACACGAATGGTCACGGTCATGGATGGGATTCCCCCTGGGATGAATTGAGGCCTCGAACCGAAATCGTATGGGAAGCGAAATCCGTTTTCAGGATGAGCAGGGCATCGTTTCCGAGACGTTCGACGGAGTATCGGGCCGGACGGCCGTCTTGTCGCACCTCGAGGTCCAGGGAGGCTAAAGCCTTCGGCAGAAGCAGGCGAATCCGCCCGGGCCGCGAAATCGTGCTTTCGTACCGGAAAGCGATCCGAAGCCCCTCGGGATCCCAGGTGTATTCGTAGGCGGCCGATACCCCGGCGGCCGGGAGTCGGAAAAAGACTTTGGCGCTGTCTTCGCCCAGGCGCGGCTCCAGGTCGCAGGTCTCGCGGGTCAGACGAATCCCGAAATATCCCTCGGCGACAGCCAAGGCCAGGCTGCCCGCGCTTCCGGCGAAGACGGCGCTTCCCCGGCCGCTTCCGTCAGGGGCGTTCCACTCATGGAGTCCCTGATTGGCGAGATTTTTTTTGGCGATCTCGAGCAGACGGGCCCTGGCTTCGGATGAAAATCCCCGGTCGAACATCGCCCGAATCATTTTTCCGGCAAACCAGTCCCACTGGCCCCCGTTCTGGTATTCAAAAGGATCATCGACCATGGGATGCTTGAACGTTCCGCCGGGGTAGGGAGGAAGAAGGACGGCGCCGATCGTCGGCATCCGGAACGCGGCTTGGCGGTCGAGGGCGGAACGGATGATACGAGCGGCCTTCGCTTCGTCGGCCAGGCCCGAGAGGATCGCCTCGGTATTGCCGCCCAGGGCGAAGATGTCGTCCTCGTCGAAAGGATGGGAGAGAGGGCCGAGATGGAGATGAACGCGGTAAAAGCCCCGGTTGTCCTGCCAGAGGAAACGGTCGGCGGCCGTTCGGACGGCCTCCGCCCGGTCCCTCCAGAAATCCGCCCGCTCCTTCCGTCCCTCGGACCGTAAGATCCCGGCCAAAATCCGGGCCGCCCCGACGAACATGCTCTGGTCATAAATATCGCAGGTCCAATGGGTATCGGCGTCCGTATAGATCGCGGTTTGGTCGCCGTCCTCCAGCCCGACATCGCCCCAATCGGCGGTATGGGCGCCCTTGACCAGCCCGTGGTCGTGATCGAATCTTTTTTCCAGAATAAACGCCAGGGCGGATTCCAGGCGGTCAAGGATGCTCCGGCCGCCGATGGATTTGTTCAGCCATTCCCGGCCGACGATGCGGACCACCCGCCCGGCGGCCAATATCATGGACGCTTCCTGGTCGGTTTCGGTGGTGTTTTTATCCGACCGGCCCCGGCTGTCGATCCAGTCCGGCAGGCCGCCGTCCGGTTTCTGATAGAGAAGGATCTCTTCCAAGCCGGATACCAGGCGTTCCCGGGATTCATAAAATTCGGCCGCGGGGATGATCGTGGCCAAATCCCGGATCCAAATCTGGGGGTACAATGAACCGGCAGAGTAGCCTTCGACGGATCCGGTTTTTCCGGGAAAAGCGATCCGGTTCCGGCTGAGCGTCGAGCGGACAAGATGCCAGAGCGGCTTCAGCTCGGGCAGGCTCGAACGGAAGGCGGTTGTTTGCGGGGCCGGGGCTGCGAAAACGGCGAGGCTCAGGAAAAACGCGACCGCCCCGGACACCGCCCGGCGCCGTCCCCGTCCGCTTGCCATCAGCATATCCGGGGGAGGAGCTCCGAGGTCAAAGGTTCGAGGAGGCGCAGGCCGCCGCTTTCCGTCCGGAGGAGCAGCTCGCCCTGACGACCGATTTTTTTTTCGGCCCGGCCGATGACGGCCGCTTTCCGTCCCTGGGGATGCCGGCGAATTTCGGCCAGAACGCCGGCCGCCCGGTTTTCGGGAACGGCCAGGATGGCCCGCCCTTCGCAGGCTAAAAAGAGGGGATCGATTCCCAGCAGGCCGGCGGCTGATTTTGCCGCGGCCGAAAGAGGAATGTCCGTTTCTTCGATGACAAGGGGATAAGGGGCTTCAACGGCCAGTTCCGAGAGGATCGTGGCCAGGCCGCCCCGGGTGACGTCGCGCATCCAACGGATGCCGCGGCGCCACAAGGGAAGGAGGAACGACAGCGGCGCGCAATCGCTTTTCACCGGATTCTCGAATCCGAATTCGCCCCGGGCGGCCAGAATCGCCAGGCTGTGCTCTCCCAACGTGCCGGTCAGAATGAGCCGGTCGCCCGGCCGGATCGACCGCGGCTTCGGCTCGGCGATTGTCCGGCCGATTCCCGCGGTGTTGACATATATGCCGTCGGCTTGTCCCCGGCGGACGACTTTCGTATCGCCGGTGACGATCTCGACTCCGGCGGTTTTCGCCGCTTTTTTTACCGTCCGAAGGATGCGTTCGAGCGAAGCCGTCTCCAGGCCTTCCTCGATGATCAGGGCGAGGGAAAGGAAGAGCGGTTTGGCTCCGGATACGATGAGGTCGTTAACCGTGCCGTTGACTGCCAGGTCGCCGATGTTCCCTCCGGGGAAAAAGACGGGATCGACGACAAAACTGTCGGTCGTGAACGCGATTCCCCCCGGCAAATGGGCCGCGTCCGGAAGCGAAGCGAGACGGTCATTGCCGAAGAGGGGCAGGATCGTCCGGGCAATGAAATCGCGCATCGTTTTTCCGCCGCCGCCCAGCTCCAGACTGATCTTTTCCATGGGTTCAGGTTTTCCTCTTGGGGGCCGATTCCGGCCCGCGGAACTTGTGGTGGACCAGACACGAGCCTTCGAGAGAGACCATGCACGGTCCCCGGGGATGGTCGGGCGTGCATGTCCGGCCGAACAGGGCGCAGCGGGGCGGATCGAGCACGCCTCGCAGGACTTCGCCGCAGCGGCAGCCGGGAGCATCGGAGGCGTCCTCGGTCGGCCGAAGATCGTATTGAATCGCGGCATCGGCCGCGGATGCGGCGGATTTGAAACGGAGTCCGCTTCCGGGGATCCGCCCCAATCCTCTCCAGACCGCGTCGTAAGGCTCCAACTCGTTTTCCATGATCGCCCGGGCGGCCGGATTTCCTTCATCCCGGACGACGCGGGCATAGGCGTTTTCAACCCGCGGCCGGCCGTCGCGGATTTGTTTCAGGACGGCCCGGACGCCGAGGAGAATATCGGCCGGTTCAAAACCGGCGACGGCTCCGGGCAGGCCGAACTCCCGGGCGATAAATTCATATGGTTTCAGGCCGATCACCGCGCTGACGTGGCCGGGATAGAGGAATCCCGATATCCGGGCTTCGCCGGCCGTTAATATCGCCCGAAGCGGCGCGGGAATGGTCCAGAAGGCCGTCAGAATGGAGAACCGGCTCTGTTTTTCCGCGAGGGCCATTCGGGCGGTGACGGCGATGGCCGGGATCGTTGTTTCGAATCCTGCCCCGAAAAAGACGACCTCTTTTTCAGGGTTCCGGCGGGCGAGGCCGAGAGCTTCGGCCGGGGAGTAGACGATTTTGACGGCCGAGCCCCGAGCCGGGATCACGGTCTGGAGCGATCCGATCCTCGTGGGAATCCGGGTCATATCTCCGAAAGTCGCCAGAACGAAATTTTCCCGCTCGGCGACCAGCCGGATGGCGGTTTCATGGAAACCGTCCGGGGTGATGCAGACCGGGCAGCCGGGACCGGAGATCATCTCCACCCCGGCGCCCCGGAGGAGATTCTTAAGTCCGTGGCGATGGATGGCCATGGTATGCGTGCCGCAGACTTCCATCAGCCGGATCGGGGAGGGGATCCGGCCGGCCAAGGCGGTGATTTCAGCCAGGAGGCCGGATGTCACCCTGCGGTCATGATATAGATCGGTCGTCATCGGTCGAATTCCGGACCGGCCGCGGACTCAGGCTTCCCCGGCATTTTGGACTTCCCTCAGCATGGCCAGCGTTTCCCTGGCTTCCTGTTCGTCCAGACGGGATATGGCGAATCCCGCGTGGACGATCACCCAATCACCGACCCGAACGCCTTGAATCAAGGCAAAATTCGCCCCGATCCTCGTTCCCAGATAGTCCACTTTGCCGGTTTCGCCCGAGGGGTCGATTCCGACGATTTGCACGGGAATAGCCAGACACATCTTTACCTCTTTGGAATGTACTAGGATACCAGAACCGGGGTTTCGAATCCATGTGGACGGACGGTCGGGGCTCCGCTATACTACCCCCATGCTCAAAGGACTGGAAGGCTGGCTGGCGGACGGGAGCGAAGAAGCCCGCCTGGCCGGCGGTCTGGACGCCGCCCGGATGCCCCGCCATGTTGCGGTCATCATGGACGGTAACGGCCGTTGGGCCAGGGAGCGCGGCCTGCCCCGGACCGAAGGCCATAAGGCCGCGGCCGCCTCCGTCCGGGAGATTGTCGAAACAAGCGCCCGGGTGGGCCTGGAGGTGCTTTCTCTCTTCGCTTTCTCCACCGAAAACTGGAAGCGGCCGGTCGGAGAAGTCCGGATGCTGATGAACCTTCTCGAGGAGTTTCTCGGGAAGGAAGCCTGCCTTCTCATCGATAACAAACTCCGCCTGAAAGTTCTCGGGGAAAAGGAGAAGCTTCCGGCAAGCCTCCGCAGGTCTCTGGAACGGGTCGAACGGGAGACCCGGGAAAATACCCGGATGACCGTCGGCCTGGCCCTGAACTACGGCGGACGGGCCGATATCGTCGCCGCCGCTCGCAGGATCCTGGCCGAAGGCCGGCTCAAACCCGGGGACCTGGATGAAGCCGTGTTCGCCCGTTACCTGGATACGGCCGGGTGGCCTGATCCCGACCTGCTGATCCGGACGAGCGGGGAATCCCGGATTTCCAACTTCTTCCTCTGGCAGGCGGCGTACGCCGAAATCATGATCTCTCCCGTCTTCTGGCCCGACTTCCGTAAAGTCCATTTCTTCCGGGCTCTGCTCGAATTCCAGGGCCGGGATCGCCGGTTCGGGGACGCCAAGCCGTCGTAATCCATGAATATCGCCAAACGATTCTTGACGGCCCTGGTGCTGCTTTCCCTCGTTTTTGCCGTTCTTTTATACGGCCGCCCGTGGGTGATGTTCCTGTTTCTTCAGCTCGTCATCGTCGGCTGTCTCATCGAGTTTTACAACCTCGCCCGGAGGAGAAAGCTCCACCCCCGGACCGGACCCGGGATCCTGATGGCCCTGCTGCTGGGGATTTCGTTTTATGTCAAGGGAATTCCCTTGGGATTATGCCTTTTTATAGGGCTGCTCCTGACGGGTTTTTATTTTGTCGCTCTTTCCCGGACTGTCGAATCGGCCGTTCAGGTTACCGAATCGATCGCGGTCACGCTTTTCGGTTCGGTGTACATCGGGTTGACCTTGAATTTCTTTCTTCCCCTCCGGGAGGAATTCGGCGTTTCGGCCGTCTTTTTCCTTATGGCCGTCATCTTTCTGGGCGATACGGGCGCTTTTTTCATCGGCAAAGCGTGCGGCCGTCGCAAAATGACTCCCATCGCCAGCCCTCATAAAACATGGGAGGGCGCGATCGGCGGGCTGGTCACGGCCGGTTTCAGCGCCTGGGCGGCTCAGGCCGTTTTTCTCCCGCAAGCCGATCCCCTGGCCGCGATCGGAGCCGGCCTGGCCGTCTCCCTCGTCGCTCAGGTCAGCGATCCCCTGGAATCGCTTTTTAAAAGGGCGGCCGGGGTGAAGGATTCCTCCAACGCCCTGCCCGGACATGGCGGCATTCTGGACCGGGTCGACAGCTTGATTTTCGCCACCCCGTTTTTCTATTTTCTCCTCCACTTTCTCTGGAATCCGGCCGGATGAAAAAAATCGTTCTTCTCGGCTCCACCGGAACGATCGGCCGGAACACCTTGGATGTTGTCCGCCGCAATCCCGGCGCCTTTCGGGCGGTCGGCCTGGCGGCCGGGACCAACCGGGATCTTCTCCTGGCCCAAATCCGCGAATTTCGGCCGGCTCTTGTCTCGGTTGAAAAAGAAGAGGATGCGGCCCTCCTTCGCCGGGAGATCGGCTCGAGGAAAACCGAGGTCATCTCCGGTCCGGGCGGGGCCGAGGCCCTGATCGCCGGAACCGACGGAAACCTCGTTGTCTCGGCCATCTCCGGCTTCAACGGTTTGCGGCCGACCCTGGCGGCGGTCCGGGCCGGCAAGACCGTCGCCCTGGCCAACAAGGAATCGATGGTCGCCGCCGGCGCCTTGCTCCGTCGAGAAGCGAAAAAGAGCGGAGCGACGTTCATCCCGATCGATTCCGAGCACAGCGGCGTCTTCCAGTGCCTGGCCGGCCGGAGATCGGGCGAGGTGCGCCGCGTCATCCTGACGGCCTCGGGCGGGCCTTTCCTTCGCATGCCTCTCCGCGATCTTCGAAAGAAAACCGTCGCCGAGGCTCTGGCTCATCCCCGCTGGAAGATGGGACGCAAGGTCTCCATCGATTCGGCCACGATGATGAACAAGGGCCTGGAGCTTCTGGAAGCGCGCTGGCTGTTCGACCTCGAGCCCTCCCGGCTCAAAGTTCTGATCCATCCCCAAAGCATCGTTCATGCACTGGTCGAGATGCGGGATGGTTCGGTTCTGGCCCAGCTCAGCCG
>CAYPKX010000036.1:0-24597 GCA_964411395.1 uncultured Eubacteriales bacterium
GAAAGTCGAATTCGAAGAGGACGGCCGGAGGGTGGGCGGCCAGCATCTGAAGGGTCTCCGTGTAAGCCATGATATCGATCGTCCGGGTGACGATGTCGATCAGGTTGGGAATCTTTTTTCGGTCCTCGGCTTCGCTGCGCTTGGCCGTGAGCCACTGATCGGCGATTCGCAGCCAGCCGTGTTCCTCTTTCCGGGCGGCCGACAACCGGCTGGCGAATTGATCCACGAGCCGGGGCCGGTCGCCCGAATCGCCGTTCCCGGTCCGGCTTCGCCTCCCGGCCAGGGAAGGAAGGAGGCGGCGGAGCTTTCCGATGGCCGGCTGAAGCGAGACGGCGACAATCAGGCCGGCGCCCATCTGCTCGGCGATGTCGATGGGCAGGGGAGAGACGACGCCGCCGTCGAGGAGGAGTTTGGCGCCGGAGCGAACCGGGGTGAAGACGCCGGGGATGGAGATGCTCGCCCGGATCGCCTCCAGTAGGTTCCCTTTGCGAAAGACGACCGGCCGTCCCGAATCGAAATCCGTGGCCACGATTCCCAGGGGAAGGGGAAGATTCTCGATCCTCGTGGCGGCCGGGATGTAGCGCCGGAGAAAGAGGACGACCTTTCGTCCGGAGAAAAATCCATAGCGCGAAAGCGAGGGATCGAACATCCGAAAAAAATCTTCCCGCTTGATCGATTTTAAATCCTGCCGAACGCGCGGCAGCGCTCCCACGGCATAGAGACCGGCGCAGACCGCGCCGATGCTCGAGCCGACGATGAGGTCGAGGGGGATGCCCATTCGGGGCAGGCCGTCGAGGATTTCGAAGTGAACGATGCCCCGCGACCCGCCGCTGCCGAGGACCAGGCCGACCTTGGGACGCGTTTTTCGAGCGGCGGGCGGCATGAATGTTTTGTACCATGATCGTTCGGGGATGGCAAATCCGGACGGCGTGGCTTGCGTCCGTCTCCGACCTCGGTTATGATGGTCCCAGAATCCGGAGGATCGGACGCTCAAGGATGAGAGGAAGAGAATGAGAACGATGCGCGTGGCGCTCGTTTACAATGCTTACGCCGATTCCCAAACCGCCGCTTCCGCCGACGATCAGAGCAGCACCGCGTATTTAAAGGAAATGGTCTTCGGCCTCGCCCGGGCCATCCGGCGGCTCGGTCACCAGGTGACCGTCATTCCCCTGACCGACGACTTGAATTACCTCCAGCGCCGGCTCCGCCGGTTGAAACCTCATGTCGTCTTCAATCAGTACGATGATGTCGTTCACGGCGCCCTCTACGAGATGCGGGTGGCCGCGTTCATCCGGATGATGGGATTTCCGATGACCGGTTCGCCGGCCTTGGCTCTGGGGCTCAGCCGCTACAAGTATATGTCCCTGAGCATGCTCCAGGGGGCGGGCGTGCCCATTCCGTCCGAGACGACTCTGATCGAGCGGATCCGGGAGCTTCACGGCCGCGAATGGCACTTTCCCTTGATCGTTCACGCCAGCCAGGAGCATGCCGGCATCGGATTGGACCGGCATTCCGTCGTAACGACGAAAGCGGCCTTGAAGGAAAAGGTTCGGGAGATTTTGAAGACTTATCGCCAACCCGCCCTCGTCCAGCAGTTCCTGCCCGGCCGGGAATTCAATGTCGGGGTCATCGGGGGGAAGAAACTCCGGGTGATGCCTCTGGCCGAGGTGGACTACAGCGAGCTGCCCGAAGCGATTCCGCCGATCATGTCCTACGCGGCCAAATGGCTCAACACAACGGTCGAGTACCAAAAAACCCGCGTCGTTTGCCCGGCTAAAGTCACGGCCGAGCTCTCCAATCTGATCGGCGAAACAGCCAAAAAGGCCTTCCGGGTCATCGGCGGCTGGGGATACGGGCGGGTCGACATCCGCCTGGATGCCGAAGGCCTGCCGCGGGTCATGGAAGTCAATTGCAATCCCTGTCTGGATAACGACATGGGACTGGCTCGGTCGGCCAAGCGGGCGGGCATCACTTACTCCAACCTCATGGGGATCATCATCAAGGCGGCCTTCGAAGGGCCCCCGTTCGACATGAATCTTCCCATTTTCAGCGTCCATCGGAACAATGCGCCCCGTCCGAAATAACGGGAGCGTCGGTCAGCCGGTCAGCTTTCCCGTGTAGGCGTAATCCATGGCCAGGGCCACGGACAGGGCTACAACATCCATTTCCTTGACGCGCTGCTTGCCCCGGGGGTAGCGGAGGTCGAGGGTATTGGACCGGCTTTCCAGTTTCCGAAGAATCGTTTCCGCCTCCCGCCCGTCCAGGGCCGACCAGCGGATAATTCGTTCCAGGAGTTCCGTCCGCCGTCGGCGGAACAGTTCGACGGCCGGAAGAAGGACGTCCGCCCGCGAAGGCGGGAAGACCTCTCTCAGACGGTCATCGACGTACCCGCGGGCCGCTCTGCGGAACGCCCCGGCTTTTTTTCCGTAATGTTCGGCCAAGGTCCAGTGCATCCGGTCGACGGCCAGGATCATTTTCCGGCGGAGATTCTTCGGCTTCTGGCGTTTGACCTCGCGCATCAACCGGTCGATGTACTTGAGCTTCCGGAGGACCGGCCAATGCAGATACCGGCGCCGCCAGTCGCTTCGAGGCGTCAGCCAGACGGCGAACGTTTCGGCAAAGTCCTCGTCGGGATGCTTTTGGGCATACGTCCGGCCCTGGGAGTATGTGGCGATGTGGCGGACGAATTGACGGCTGAAGCGGTCGGGCCGGAATACGTCCCGGTAGGGCTTGCTGAACGAACCGAAGATCTCCTTCCAACTGGACCGTTCCCAGAGGCGGAAAGCATAATTGACGGCATGTCCGGCCTCGTGGCGAAGAAGCATCATGATCGTTTTCGGATCCTCGATGTCGCCCGTCTGTTCTTCCTCCAGATGAGCCAGCCGGGGATCGGCCAGGTAGAAGGGGATTCCGATGACTGGAGTCCGGTCGGGGCAACCCCATTCATCGGTCAGGTAGACGGTAGGCTTGAAAAGAAATCCCTTGGTCTCCATTTCCCGGCGGAGGCGAAGGACGTAGGGTTCGACCGAGGACCCCTCGATTTTCAAGCCGAGATCGGAGATTTTTCGATTGAGAAGCTCGAAACGGACAGTATCCCATCCGTGAACGAGGTTTTTTACGTTGGACGCGCTCATTTTTCCAGGTGCGGACGGGAATTCCTGCCTGATGGGGGGTGGAAACCGGCCGGGTACCTCAGAGCGACAAAATAGGCGTCTTTGGAATGCTTGTCAAGGAGAGATTTATCGTGCGATATATCGCAATCAACGGTATTCTTCGAGCAATTTCTGCATTTTTTCCTGAATTTTACGTTCGAGTTGATCGAGCGCCGGCTGGCCGACCCGGGTTTCGAATTCCTTCATGTCGGCAAAGGTCAATCCGTTTCTATCCAGGAGCATTTCGACCTCTTTTTCTCCCGTTTCGAAATCTTCGATGAATTTCTGGCGGAGAAGAACCGTCCGAGCCCTCATCTCGATATAGATTTCCTCGGTGACCTTGGGAGGAACGATTTTGGCCGCCGCCGCCCTGGCTTCCTCTTCGGCTTCTTCGGCGGCTTGTTCGGCGGCAAAAAGCTCTTCTTCGGTCGGACCGGCGCTTTGAGGATTCGACTTGCATCCGGCAACCGGAATCAGCAGACAGGCGATCAGTCCGAGGATCAGGAGGGAAGGCAAAGAGAGGCGGATGAGCTTCATCTCCCTATCATACCTCAAGCCGACCGGCCATTGTCATGTCCCATTTCGACGGACGGTTGATCTTTCGTCCCGGGGGAGGGGCTGAAGGCCTTCAGAAAACGGAAGTCTTCATGTTGCCTTGACTCCGAAAGAGGCAAAGTTGAGCTGCGTGCCCTCCTTCCATTATAATCGCGGTCGAAGGAAACCCGCCGAGGAGGATGCCATGACCGACCCTAACGCTTCCAATAAGCGCCGTGATTTTCTGAAAACCGCCGCCGCCGGGATGGCGGGGGTCAGCGCCGCCTTGTCCGGCTTCAAGCCGCTGTTCGGCTCGCCTCTTCCCCAGCTTGCCGGCGAGGGACGCCCGGCCTTCAAAACCGCCCCGATTCCCGTCGTCCGGGTCGGGTTTGTCGGTGTCGGGGGGATGGGCTCGGCCCACGTCCAGAACCTTCTCAACATCGACGGCGTTCAGATTAAAGCTCTTTGCGACGTCGTCCCGGCCAAGGTCGAACGGGCTCAGAAATGGGTCGTCGCCGCCGGCCAGCCGCTTCCGTCCGCCTATACGAAGGGGGAGAGGGACTTCGAACGGATGTGCGAGACCGAGGAACTCGACCTGGTCTTCACCGCCACGCCCTGGGAATGGCATGTGCCGGTCTGTCTTGCGGCCATGAAAAACGGCAAGCATGCGGCCACCGAGGTCCCGGCGGCCATGTCCCTGGAGGATTGCTGGGCCCTGGTCGAAACGGCCGAAAAAACCGGACGGCATTGCCAGATGATGGAAAACTGCTGCTATGACCGGATCGAGCTCATGACTCTCAACCTCGTCCGCCGGGGCGTGCTGGGCGAAGTCCTCCATGCCGAAGCCGGATATCTCCATGATCTTCGCGACGTCAAGTTTTCCAATGAAGGCGAGGGCCTTTGGCGCCGGGCCTGGGCTCAGAAGCTCAACGCGAATCTCTACCCGACCCACGGTCTCGGTCCGGTCGCCCAGTGTCTCAACATCAACCGCGGCGACGCCTTTGACTTCATCGTTTCGATGAGCTCGCCGTCGCGCGGACTTCAGGAATACGCCGTGGAAAAATTCGGACCGTCGTCTTCCCAGGCCGCCGAAAAGTACGTCCTCGGCGATGTCAACTCGACCCTCATCCGGACCAAACTGGGGAAAACCATCATCCTCATCCACGACACCAACCTGCCCCGGCCTTATACCCGGATCAACCTGGTTCAGGGGACCAAAGGCATCGCCCAGAAGTGGCCGGATAAAATCTATATCGAAGGGATGGCCGAAAAATCCCACGCCTGGGAGGATTTCGAGAAATTCGCCGCCGAATACGAACACCCGCTCTGGAAAGCGATTGCGGCCAAGGGCGAGGGCCGGGGCCACGGCGGCATGGATTACATCGAGGATTTCCGGTTGATCCAGTCCCTCTTGAAAGGCGAGCCGCTCGATCAGGACGTCTACGACGCCGCTGCCTGGAGCGCGATGGTCGGCGCGACGGGCGAAAGCGTCGCCCATAAAAGCCGGGCGATCGATATCCCCGATTTCACCCGGGGCAAGTGGAAAACCAATCCTCCGTTGGGCATCATCACGGCCTGATCGTTCGGGACGGGTCTCTCGGTTGAACCGGGCCGGGGCCTCTCTGCGCGGGCGCCCGCCCTACTTCAAGTGGAGCTTCTCCTTGAATTTCGCCAGGTAGTTGGACCCGACGGTAATGTCTTCCTTTTTTCGCGTCCGGACGAGGAGCCGGCCGCCGAACCAATGGTGAATCGAGACGATCATTTCGAGGTTGACGATATAGGCGCGGTGAATCCGCAGGAACGTGGCCGGGTCCAACCGCATCTCCAGTTCCCGGAGCGCGGGGGCGATGATATGGGCTTCCTCCACGGTGTGGAGAAAGGTGTATTTGTCCTCGGCCTTGAAAAACTGGATGCGCTCTTCGGGGATGATGATGATTTTTTCCCCCGTTTTCACGGGGAAGCGGCGCATGATGTCGTCTTTCCGCTCGATTTCCCGGAGGAGGCGGCGCAGATCGGCGCGGGCGGGTTCTCCGACGCCGAACCTCCGGACGAGCCGGGCCACGGCCCGGTCGAGCTTTTCCTCGGCCACGGGCTTGAGCAGGTAGTCGATGGCGTTTTCCTCGAAAGCCCGGAGGGCGTACTCGTCGTAGGCCGTGGTGAAGACGACGGCGGGGGGATCGGCCAGTTCCCGAAGGACTTCAAATCCCGTTCTGTGGGGCATGTGGATATCGAGAAAAACGGCGTCGGGAGCGGTCGCGGCGATGAGTTCAGCCGCTTTGAGGCTGTCACCTGTTTCGCCGGCGATATCGATCTCCTCGTATTTTTGAAGCATCCGGGCCAACCGGGACCGGGCCAGCTTTTCGTCGTCGATGAGTAGGACGCGGATCTTCATGGTCCCGCCGCTTTCCCGGGTTTGAGCCCCGAGGGAATCCGGATCTCGACTTCGGTCCCGCGGTCCTTGTCGGTTCGGACGGCGAATTCGAACTCCTTGCCGTAGGCCAGGCGCAGTCTCTCCTGGACGCTGTACAGCCCGAACCCGGGCGCCGTCCGTTCGAGGTCGAAGCCCGGTCCGTCATCGGTGACGCGCAGGATGATCCGGCCGCCCGAGGCGCCGGCCGATACCCGGACGCCGACCTTCCCGTCTGTTCGGTCTTCGGCCAGCTTGACCGCGTTTTCGACCAGCGGCTGAAGAAGGAGGCCGGGGATGCGCTCGTCCCGGAGGCGTTCCGGGAAATCCAGGATAAAGACCAATCGCTCGTCCAATCGAAGCTTGACCAGGTCTAAATACTCCCGGAGAAGGTCCATCTCCTCGCCCAAGCCGATCCAGGTCCGGTTCGAAGCCGAAAGGACTTTCCGGTACAGGCCGGCCAGGCCGACAAGGGCCCGTTCGGCTCGCGGCGGATCCTCGTAGATCAGGGCGGCGATCGAATTTAATGTGTTCGACAGAAAATGGGGGTCGAGTTTGGATTGGATGCCTTGGAGTCGGATCTCCGAGTCGATTCTCTTCAGCCGCTCGTTCTCAATTTCGATGTTTTTTAAAGCGCCGATTCGCTGCTCGAGCGTCTCGCGGTGGTAGGTATAGACGGACATGGCGGCGCCGGCGAGGACACCGATCAAAAGGCTGAAGACCAGAACCTGGAGCGACAACCGCAGGTCGCCGAAAAGGATCAGGCCGGCGAGGATGTTGCCGGCCAGAACGCCCCCGGCGGTGAGGGCCAGGAAGGAGACGAGAAAAAGAAAGCGGGGAAGGAGAACGATATACCCGAACAAACGGCAGAGGAGGACCGAACAAAAGATCGAGCAGGAAACCGTATACAACGGAGAGTCGATGATATGAACGAAACGACGGTCGCTGGAGGTGAAGAAGTCGAGGATGCCGAGAAAAAGAGAGATGCCGGCGATGAAAACAGCGATTTGTCCATACTGCCGGCGGGTGCAGCCGCCGCCTCTTACTTCCGGAATAGGAGTCCTCCTTCCAGAACCCGGGAGCGGGGGAGGGCTCCGAACTCGCTCTCCCCGCCTCCCAGATAAATATAGCTTCGGAGAAAAAAAGTAAAGCCGCCCGGCGGCGTCCAGCGGATTTCGGGGAAAAGGACGCTGCTTCCGTCGGACGGCCCCAGAAGCCAGCCGATCCGCCACTGGAAGGCGCCGTCGTCCAGGTTTTGGAGGTAGTTCATGAGGTAATCCCGCCGCGTTCCGCGCGGATTATAGGCGGCCAGGCTCCAGAGGAGATCATCAACGGGGCCGGTTTCCGGCCGCTCTTCGACATGCCCGATCAGTCTCCTCCATTCTTCCGTCGAATACCCTTGGCTTCGGTGATAGTACTCGGCGATCCAGTGGATGCCCCCCGGGAAGGTCCATTGAAAGCCCATCAGGGCTTGAATATAGATCCGGCCGTCTCCGCTCTTGAAAGCCGAGAACGGGTCGATTCCGGAGGCCGCCGCCTCCCCGTCGATAACGGCCGCGTGATAAGGGGCATAACTGTTCCTTTGGACGGCGGCTTCGCCGTGGACCTCGAGCCGTTCGCCGAAAACCCGGGAAAAATTTATTCCCCAGACCGCCGTTTCATCCTGGGAAAAGAGGGCCACGAGAGAGAGGTCGGTATCCCAGACGTTGCGGTAATAGCGGAGAGCCAGGCGCGGGCCGCCCCCGCTTCTCAGCCGCCCGAACAGGCAGAAAGCCAGCGAGGACGAGGCCCCGAAATATTCCAGTTTGACCAGGTCGGTTCCGACGGCCCGCCGCTCGCTGTTTTCGGGGTCGCCGATCTCCCTTTCCGGGGCGGCGACATCCGTTGGATTGAAGACATAGCCGGTTCCCCACCGTTGGATGGAACGGCCGGCGACGATGACCCAGGAGGCTCCGATGTCCTTCTGGGCGTACAATTGGCCAAACCGCAGGCTGCGGGCCCACGTCCCGTCGTCGGATTGCCCGGCGCTTCCCTGAAGATCGATCCGCCAATGAAGTCCGGCCGCCTCGGCTTCAAATTCGGCCGTGGCCCCAAGGGACGAGAAAGGGCCGCTTTTCCAACCGAGGGCCTGGACGGTTTGCCCGTCCGGGTTGAAAATCGTCGTCCGGAAGGATGTCCAGCCGCTCCGGGCCAGAGCGACCAGCCGGAGCGAAGGCCGCCCGGCCCCGGTTCCGGCCGCCGCTTCCGGCGAAACGAGCGATACCAGGGCCCCGAGCGCCGCTGCCGCCCAGGTGGAAAAAATCACTTCCCAGGCTCCCGGAAATGGACGAGATAATTTTTGTTGAAGTATTTCTCCGGCAGGACGATCGGCTTGATGTCCGTGTACTCGAAGACCGTGCGCTTGGCCGGCTCGATGAGGTCGCGGATCGTCATTCGAACCAAAGTCGATCGTCCGTTCAGCCGTCGGTACTCTTCATAATAGGCGGACTTGGCTTGTTTTCCGCTGATCAGAAAAAGGTCGGCTTTGACCGGGCGGAGGTCCCCGGCCCGGGCGAAGAGGACGATCTTTCCATACGGGGCGGATTTCCGGACGGCGGTCAGAAGAAGCTTGCGGCAGGCGAGGCCGTCGACGTTTTCGGCGATGTCCTCCTCCACCCGGTAATCGCTGCTGAGACTGAGCCGGGCGATGTCGCCATGAGAGGCCTCCCCGAGCATCCGCTGAACGGGCGTGATCCGGATGGGCCGCTGGGTGTCCGGGAAATGGGCCCACATGTTCTCCCCGACATAGAGGATCTTCATCCCGTCCGATTTGTCGCTTCGGGCGATCACGAGGCTCTTGTCCCGGCCGCTGATATAAACGTCGAAAACCGCGGTCTCGAGGCGCCGATCGCCGTCGTATTGGGTGATGATCGTCCGGACCAGGGCGTCGTCATCCGAGATCCGGCAGGCGTCGATCTTTTCCAGCCGGGGATCGGCCGCCGGCGCATTTCGGTCCTGGGGGGCGGGAGGCGTCGCGGCGGCAAGAAAGACGAGGACGATTGAGGGGAGGAGCGGGAAGATTCCGGAGTTGCGGCTGTTCACGGCGGCTCCGAATCAGATGTGTCCCAGGGCGTCCACGATCTTCATTCGCGTGGCCCGAAGCGTCGGGAGAATCGAGGCCAGGGCGGCGGCGGCAACCGTCCCAAGGACGATAACCGCCGTGCTTTCCCAACTCATCCGGAACGACAACGGATAGCCGTCGGCCAGGCCCGGCGGAGGCGGAAGGGTGATCGACAGGGCGTTGAGACCGCGTGTTGCCAGGAAGGCGAAGGCGGCGCTCAGGAGGCCGCCGATCAGTCCAATCCACACGCCTTCCGACAGGAAGGCCGCCAGGGTCTGGCGCCGGCTGGTCCCCAGGGCCAGGATTGTCCCGATTTCGGGCGTTCGTTCGACCACCGCCGTCAGAATGGTATTCGACAGGCTGAAGAAGACGATCAGGAACAGGACGATGGTCAGCACACCGGTCACCTGCTTGTAGAATTGCTCGACCTGTCGGTAGTAGGCCGCCCGTTCGTGCCACTTTTTGAGGACGACGGGATGGCCCTTCTCCCGGGCCAGCCGTTCCACGGCCGCAAACGCACGGTCTGTCTTCTCCGTTTGGTCGAGGGTGATGATGAGTGAGCCGACCTTTTCGGTATCGAGCAGGAGCTGCGCCGTCCGCAGGGGGACCACGACGGCTCGCTTGTCGTATTCGGCGGCCCCCCCGCGAAATACGGCCGCGACCGTCAGGTCCATGGCGTTGAGGGCTCCCTCGGCCGTGGTGCTCATGAGGGTGACGGATTCGCCGACTTCGGCCTCCAGCGATTTAGCCAGTCCCTCTCCCAGAGCGATGATATGAGGGTCTTCGCCTCGGGCGGCCAGGGTTTCGTAGGTTGCTCCCTCCATCCGGAAGAGGCCGCGCATCCGTCTTTCAAGGTCCGGTTCGACGCCTTGTCCGAGGCAGGCCACGGACTTTTCGCCATTGGAAATGAGACCCATGAACTCGATCCGGGCCTGGACCAGGCTGACGTCCGGCAGGCGGAGGAGGTCGGCCCGCAGAGCTTCGGCGTTTTCCAGGCCGAATTCGAGGATGCGGGATTCCTCCCGGCTGAAGGAATGCCGGTGAAAGACCTGGAGGTGGCCGGTTTCGGAATGGATGGTGGATTCGCGCAGGCCCCACTCGATGTAGCGCGAATGGCTGTCGGTCAGCAGAAGGGCCCCGATGCCGATGGTCAGGACGATCAGTGAAACCGCCGTCCGCCGTTTTTGCCGGAACAGGCTCCGGAAGCCGAGCTTGAGGAATGTCATGCCCGGCCTCCCGGCTCCTCGATGCGGTCGACCGCGCCGTCGCGGAGGCGGACGACCCGGCGGCCCATCCCGATGATCCGCGGGTCGTGCGAGGAGAAAACGAACGTTGCGCCCTCGTCCGCATTCAGGCGCCGCATCAATTCGAGAACGGCCGCTCCCGTTTCCGAATCGAGGTTGGCCGTCGGCTCGTCGGCAAGGACGAAGTCCGGTTCCTTGACGATGGCCCGGGCGATCGATGTCCGCTGGCGTTCGCCGCCCGAAAGCTCCGCCGGGCGATGTTTCCGCCGGGCGCCCAGCCCGACTTTTTCCAGGGCGGCGTCGACCCGGCAGCGTCGCTCGGAGGCCGGCACCCTCCGGAGGATCAGGGGATACTCGACGTTTTCGAAGACGCTGAGAACGGGGATGAGATTGAAGGTTTGGAAGATGTAGCCGATGGAATCGCGGCGGGTCGGGGCCAGACGGTTGAGGTCGAGGGGAACCGTATCCTCTCCATTGAAAACGACACGCCCGGAGTCCGGTTTATCGATCAAGCCGAGAATATTGAGGATGGTCGTCTTCCCGCTTCCCGAAGGCCCGGCCAGGACCAGGAACTCCCCGGGGCCCACGGCCAGGTCGACGTTGCCGAGGGCCCGGACCTTGACCTTTCCCAGACCGTAGGCCTTGGAAACGTTTTCAAGCGAAGCGACGGCGGCGGTCACGGCCGCCTCTTTTCGGCGAGCCGCTTTTTCGCCTGGGCGGCAAAGGAAGAACCCGGACCCAGTTCGATGACCTTTTTCAAGTGGGTTTCGGCCTCTTCGTATCTTTCCATCCCGGCCAGCGCCGTCCCATAATAGAAATGGTAGGTCAGGAGAAATTCCGCCGGCATTTTTCCGTCGGACCCGGTCCGTCGGGTTTCGATCGCTTTGAAATCGTCCAGGACCAGCCCGTTCCGGCCGAATATTTCGGGTACCAGGAGGCTGTTGACGGCCCGGACAAGGCGGGCTTCCGGATTCTCCGGGGCCAGGTGGACGGCCTTATCCATGAGGGAGAATCCCTCGTTAAGAAGGTCCAGGGCTTCCATGGTTTCGCCCAATTGCTCGGCCTGGATCGTGAGGACCGAGCCCAGGTTGGCCATGGCCGAGACGTTATCGGGGTCGATTTCCAGGAGCCGCCGCAGGTATTTCCCGGCTTTTTCGGCGGCGCCGCTTTGGTTCTCGAGGCCGGCGCGGTCATGATAAAGGCGGCCGAGAGCCAGGAGAATCTCCGTGTTGTCGGGATCTTTCTTCAAGCGGCTTTCCAGGTCATCGACGCTCTGTCCGAAGACGATCAGGATCGAAACCAGAATGAGCCCCGCAATCAGGATCGTTTTTTTGGCCATGTATGAACCTCCCGCCGGGATGTTTCCTTCTCCCGGCGGGACGATCATAGGGAAATCGGGGCCATCGGCGCGAGGTATTTCCGACGAACCCCGGCTTCGAAGGGATGAAAGGGAGACGCGGGGGGATAAAAACCTGTTCAGAGTGCCTGCCGGTAAATCTTTTCCAGATACTCGATGGTGACGTCGGCCGGGGTGATATTTACATCGCCCTTGACGATCGTTTTCGAGGCGTAAAGGCCGATTTCGTCGTTCCGGACGCCGTAGTCGGACAGACGGGCCGAGACGCCGAGTTCCTTGAGGAAGCCTTCAATCCCGCCCTTGGGCTCGAACAGGTGTTCGATGATCTCGACTTTGTCCGGGCAGGCGGATTGTTCCCGAAGGGCGGCCAGGACATGAACCAGCATCATGGCGCTGGCCCGGCCATGCGGGACGCCGTGGAAAACGGTCAGCGGGTATCCCATGATATGGGGAAGGATGGTGCTGGCGTGGGCGATGGCTGCCCCGGCGGTCGTCGAAGCCGCGGCCATCCGGTCCATCGCCTCGGCCTCTTTCCCGGCCGCCCGGGGAAGTTCCGCGATCACGACGCCGATTGACTGAAGGGCCAGGGCGTCGCTTAAGGGAAAGGCGACGGTTGAGAGAAAAGCTTCGACGGCGTGAGCGAGAACGTCCAGACCTGTGTCGATGACGACCGGGACCGGCATGGAATAAGTTAGTTCCGGATCGACAAGCGCCAGGACGGGATAAATCCCGGGATGGCCGTATCCGATCTTCTGTTCGGCCGCCTTGTCCGTAAAGACGGCAAAGGGCGTCGCTTCGCTTCCCGTCCCGGATGTCGTCGGCAGGGCGATGACCGGAAGGGGCGGCCGGCTCATGGGCTGGTTTTCGAGATAGCCGCGGAGGGGACCGGGATTTGGGGCCAGCATCGCCGCCCCCTTGGCCGCGTCCATCGGCGATCCCCCTCCCAAGCCGATCACCAGCCCGGCCCCGAATTCCCGGGCCTCCCGTCCGGCCTCCTCGACCGTCTCGATCGAGGGATTCTCCTCGACCCGGTCGAAGACCTCGACCTCTTTGGCCGGCAGACTGTTGATGAGCCGTTCCAGGAGGGGGGTCTTTCGGGCAATCGTCCGGTCCGTCACAATGTAGAATTTATCGATCCCGGCCGGAAGATGCGCGCCCAGCTCCTTGATCCGCCCCCGCCCAAAGACGATTTTGGTAGGAAAATAAAAATCATCCGCGTTCATACTGCTCTCTCGGTCCGCCCGAGGGCGGGGCCGTCAATAAGCGGACTTTTTTTTCTGGCCCCAGAAGGACATCAAGCCCATTTCGCCCAGGTCCATCTCGCCGGTCATCTTCTCGCCCTCGATCTTGGCTTTGAAGCCGATCATGAAGTCTCCGTTGGGCGTGCTGATCGCGAGCGTCCACCTGGCTTCGTTGCCTTCAACCGTGCCTTCGCCGGACGCTTCGCCCATCGGACTTTCCAGCTTGACCTTGATGGCGCCCTTATCCTGGGTGAAGGTGGCCGTCTGGACCATTTCGCCCTGCGGTCCCGGCATGGTCAGCTCCCAGGCCCCGGCGATATCGACCGGCTTGACCGGCGGCTTGGCTTGCTCCTGAGCCATTCCCAGGGCGGCAATTCCCCAGCCGAGGATGAAAATGAAGAAAGCTTTTTTCATGGCGATATCCTTTCGAACGATGTCCCGCCGCCCCGAAATATATCAATCCCGCCCGGTTACCGCAAGCGGGCGGTCGCCTCTTCGCCCTTCCGGGCAAATTCGGCCGAGCGGACGGCATCGCCCAGGCGGTTATAGAGATCGGCGAGGAGAAAATATCCCAGCGGCAACTCGGACTTGGCCGGCTCGAGCGCCAGGCCTTTCAAGACCAGGTCCACTGATTCCTCGAACTTTTCTCCGCGGTTGAGGTTGATCCGGGCCAGGTAAAAATAGTTGAGGGGAAACTCGGGGGCCAGCTTCAGTCCCTGCTCAAGCCGGGCCTTCTCCTCGTCGATCCGCCCGGCCAGCCGATAAAGCCGGGCAAGATTGAAAACGGCCTTGAAATGGGACGGGGCGATCTCCAATTCCGTCTTGTACTCGGCTTCGGCTTCCTCGATCCGGCCCTTCTTCTCCAGAATCTGGGCCAGGTTGTAGTGAACGGCGCTCAGACGGGGATTGCGTCGAATGGCCTCCCGGCTGTTCTTTTCCGCTTCTTCCAGGTCGTCTTTCAGGTAATAGATCGCCGCCAGAGCGTTATAAGCGGAGGCGGATTCGGAATTGAGCGAGAGGCATTCTCGAAAATAAGGGATGGCCCGGTCGTATTGCTCCCGGCGGAAGTTGATGTTTCCCAGGAGAAAAAACAGCTGGGAATCCCGGACGCCGCCGGCCAGAAAATCCAGGACGAAGGCCTCGGCTTCGTCCGGGCGGCGGAGCCCGACGTAACAGTTGGCGATGTTGATGACCGTGAAGGAATCATTGGGCTTGAGGCCCAGGGCGATTTTAAATTGCCGGAGGGCTTCCTCGTAGTTGCGCTCGCGAAAATAGATGTTGCCCAGGGAGAAGTAGGCGTCGATGATATCGGGATCCCGCGAGATGATCTCCTTGATCCTGGCGACGGCTTCGGCGGCTTTCCCGCTCAGGCCCATTTCCCGGGCCTGGGACAGCTCATTGAAGATGCCGATCTTGTCCTTGGGACTGGCGAGGATTCTCCCGGCCAGTTGGGCGGGATCGGTGAATGAGCCGACGTACCCCAGGGCCGCAAGCTTCTCGCGCGTTTCCTCGTCGACGCTGCCCATATCCGCGGCCTGGGCGTTCTGTCCATAACGGCGAAAGATCGCTTCGGCCTCGGCCCGCATCGTCCGAACCGTCGAAATTTCCGTTTCGGCCAGGTTGTGAAGCTCGCCCGGGTCGTCTTTGAGGTCGTAGAGCTCCAGATCGGGCGAGATGATCAGCTTATATCGCCCGTCCTGAATGCTCCGGATTTCGGACCAGCCGTAGTGGAATCGGGCGTAGTACGTTTCGGAATAGGCGAAATCGTCCGGATTTTCGCCCGGCCGGAAAAATTCCGCCGTCCGGCTCCGGCCCTGGACTCCGGCCGGCGCAGGCAGGCCGCACATCTCGAGAAGGGTGGGCATGATATCGGCCAGACTGGCGACCTGCGGCGTCGCTCGGCCTTGGAGATTGCTGAACGGCACGGAGATGATGAGCGGCACATGGACGGCTTCCTGGTAGACGAAGAAGCCGTGGGAGTGTTCCTGATGCTGGCCGAGGCTTTCCCCGTGGTCGCCGGCCAGAACGACGAACGTGTTTTCGGCCAGGCCGCTGTCCTGGAGAAACGTCTCCAGGCGCCCCAACTGGGAGTCCATGAAGGCGATTTCGCCCAGGTAGGGACGGCCTTCGTAGGCTTTGTCGTAAGGCGCCGGCGGCTCGTAAGGCGTGTGGGGGTCGTACAAATGAATCCAGGCGAAGAATTTGCCGCCCCGCTTTCCCTCGAGCCAGGGGAGCGCCTCGTCAAACACTTCGTCGGCGGGACGCTGGATGTTGCCGAGCGAAACGGTTTCGAACTTGCTCAAGTCGAACCGGTCGTAATAAAAATCGAATCCCTGATTGAGACCCCAGCGGGAGTCCAAAACATAGGACGAAACGAAAGCCCCGGTCTGATAGCCGGATTTTTTAAAAACTTCGGCCAGGGTTTCCATCCCGGGCGGAACAAGGAAGCCGCCATTGTCCCGCACCCCGTGGAACGGCGGAAAGCTGCCGGTCATGATCGAAGTATGAGACGGGAGGGTCAGCGGCGTCTGGGCGATGCAGCGTTCGAAGCGGAGCCCCCGGGAGGCGAAACGGTCGATCACCGGGGTTTCGACTTCGGCGCAGCCGTAGGCCCCGATTTTATCCGCCCGGGTCGTGTCCAGCGTCACCACGATCACGTTGAATTCCCGTCCGCCGCGGAGCGCGGAAAAGGATTTCGGCCGGGTTAAAAGAATGATGAGCGCCGCCGCCAGAACCAGCCCGGCGGCCGCTCCGGCGAAAAGCGGCGGGATCCATTTTTTCATGGGGCTAAAATAATACGGGGGCGCAGGGAAAGTCAAAAAAAAGGGGCGGCGGGTTGCCCCGCCGCCCCTCGGGTGTGCGCCCGACGGCCGATTTAGAAGATCACCCGGAGGCCGACCCGGGCCTGCCTCGGTTGCTGGACGGCATAAAGGCTGTGTCCGCCCGTCGAGGGATAAACCGAAGCACTGAACCAGTTGGCCCCGCTGCCGTACAGCGTGCCCCAACTGGTGATGGTGTTGGAATTGAACAGGTTGAAGATGTCTACGATGACTCCGAGCCGGTACTTGTTGGAAAGCAGGAACGTCTTTTCCAGCCGAAGGTCCAGCTGGGTCATCACGTCGTAATGATTGGATCCGCGCGTTTCGGCAAAGACCGTGACCCGCCCCTGGTTGAGCAGGCCCGAACCTGTCCGGAACTGGGTCGTCCAGGAGTTCCCTGTCACCGCCCGGAAATAGGCGTTGACGAAAACACCCCAGGGCGCCTCATAAGTCGCCTGGATCTTGGCCATGTGGGTGTTGTCGTAGGTGCTGTTGCCGTCGGCATTCACCCAGAGGTTGGGATTGTCCATGCTGCCCTGCCAGTTGATGTCGCCCCCGAAGTTGTTGTTCATGGTCCCGTACGCCTTGGAGTAGACATACGAGGCGAGCAGCTGCCACTTGTTGGAGAAGCGCTTGTTGAACAGGAATTCCCAGCCCCAATAGTTGCGGTAGGGATTCTGGCCGGGAACTCCGTTCTGGATCCACCAGTCGTGTTCATTGGTGGCGGAGGTTCGGTCGTAGACCGTGATCGTCCCGCCTCCCAGCTCGGAGGGCAGATCGGCTTCGACCGGATCCCAGGTCGTGGCCGCGTCGTAGCGGAGGATGAAGTTTTTCCAGGACCGGTTGATGTACGTCACCGTGAACGAGGCGTCCCGGAAGAGCTCGCGCTCGACGCTGGCCGTCCATTGCTCCATGTAGGGGTGTTTGATGTCGTCGACGAGTTGGTAGGACGGAGCGGGGGTCCGGTCGAATTCCGTCCAGCCTCC
The DNA here is from genome assembly GCA_964411395.1 of uncultured Eubacteriales bacterium. Classification (GTDB taxonomy): domain Bacteria; phylum Acidobacteriota; class Aminicenantia; order Aminicenantales; family UBA4085; genus JAAZPG01. The sequence goes on from CAYPKX010000036.1 coordinate 16,841, forward strand.
GCCGTCCCAGAAGTAACTGATGTAATCATTAAACGCCGTCGTCGGATTCAGCCGGTCGATCATGGCCGTCAGCATGGCCTCGGTGAACTGACCGTAATGGGTCTTTAAAATCGTCGACTTGTCGCCCAGCACATCGAAGGTCAAGCCGAGGCGGGGAGCCAGCCGGGTGGTGTGGAAAATGGATCCGTCCACGCCCTTGACGAAGCCCCAGTTATTGCTGTAACGGAAGCCGACGTTGACATTCAGCCGGTCGGAGATCTGCCAGGAATCCTGGGCGAAGACTTCCGCCCGGGTGTACTTGGTGTCGGTATCATAGCCTTTATACTGGTAGGCCAGATACTGGCCCTGAGAGCCGACCGGGTAGCCGTTATAGTACCCGCCGGCGTAGGCCATGGCATCCAGATAGTACATGTTGTTCTGACCGTTGAAGCCGTAGCGGCTCCGGGCTCCGGAGCGCTCGACCTCGACGCCGAATTTGAAGTCATGGTTTCCCTTGACGAAATCTTCGGCGTAGTGGGTCACGCTGGCGTTGGCTTGGAACCGGTTCCGGTCGGCCAGGTAGAAATAGCTGGAGTTGGTGTTGACCCAGTCGCTCGTCAGGTCATAGTGGCCGGAAAGACCGCGGCCGTTCCGGGGCTCGAGGTAGTAATATCCCGAAAAATACGAGACTTTGAAATCGACGAACGTGCTGGCGCTGAAGATATGGGTCAGACTGAGGTTGCCCACCATCTCGGGGGATTCCTGCTCCACCGTCGCCTGCGGATCGACGTTGGCATAAGCCCCGCGGTTCTTGCCGAGGTAGGTGTCGATTTCCAGGGAGAAGCTCATCGGAGTCGACGGCGTCAGCTGAGCGGTCAATTTTCCGAACCAGCGCGGCTGGCGGTAGTCCACGGCCTCGGGGAAACCGGTCGGATAGTTCTGCGACCGGTAATACTGGACGCCGGTGTAGAACCAGAGCTTGTCCTTGATGATCGGGCCGCCCAGGTGGCCGCTGATGTCGAAGAGCTTCAGCAGGGGCGAGGTCAGTTCGGGGAAATCGGCCTCGTAGTCCCCCATGTTGTTCGTCTGCCACAAGCTCGTCGGCCAGTCGTCCTTCTTCCCCTGGAAATCCGTCTCGAAGTGGCCGGAGAACTCGTTGCCTCCGGATTTGGTCACCAGGTTGAAGATGACGCCGGTGAAATTGCCGTATTCGGCCGGAAGGCCCAGACCCATGACCTTGGCTTCCTCGACGATGTTATGGTCGACGAAAACCCAGGCCGAGCCGGCTTCAGGATCGGCCACGTTGACGCCGTCCATGGAGTAGGCGATCCCGGTGTTTTGGGACGCGCCATAGGCCACGTTGTTGGTCACGCCCGGGGCCAGGTTGACGATGTCCGAGGAGAATTGGTTGTAGGGGATATTGCGGAGGATTTCGTTGCTCAGGGTGACGGAGGCCGTTTCCGTCGATTTGACGTCGACGGTCGGAGCCTTCCCCATGACGACAACTTCCTCCTCGACGGCGCTCAGGACCATCGCCACGTCCACGGCCAGCCGCATCGTGGTCTGGACCCGGATGTTGTCCTGGACGTAGGTCTTGAATCCGGGCAGCTCGGCCTTGAGTTGGTAAATCCCCGGCGGCAGCGCGGGGAAGCGGAATGTGCCGGCCTGGTCGGTGACGACGGTTCGCCCCCCCATCAAATTCGGGCTGGTGAGCGTGATCGTGACCCCCGGCAAGGTGGCCTTCTCCGCGTCCATGACCGTGCCTTCGAGGAGGCCGGTGTCTCTGGATTGGGAGAAGGACAGGGGAGCGAGGGCAAAACACAAAAGCGCGAACACGACAAGAAACTTCTGCTTCATTTATCCTCCTTCATTCCGAAATCCTCTCAATTGTCCCCATTTTTACTCTTTTATTTCCACCGATGTCAAGTTGGCGATGGGGAGTGTAACAGCAAAGTGAAAATGTCCGATCAAGCCATGGAACCCGATCGTCCGGAGATAGACGTTGTGACGGAGGCAGGGCTCGGAGCGGCGCCGGAGGCGGTCGATACGAGAGCCTGGCCGGCCCTTTCGTTTAACCGGAGCCGGAGGATGCTCAGCCGCCCTTCCCGTTTTTGAAACGCGGGCGTCGTTGTGATAATTTGAACCCGAGAGGTCATGATGCAGCGTCTCCTTGCCCTCGTCTGCGCCGGAGTGATGATCCTTTCAACCGGTTTGGCTTTCGGCCAGGCGGTTTCGGCTCTTTCCCCTGAACACAAGGAATGGCTCGACGATGTGACTCCGATCCTCACACCGGCCGAACGCGAAGTCTTCCTGGCCCTGAAATCGGACCGGGAACGCGTTGCCTTCATTCGCCTCTTCTGGAAACAACGCGACCCTCTTCCCGATACGGAGGAAAACGAATTCCAGAAGGCGTACATGGCCCGGATTCTCGAGGCGGACAAGGCCTTCGGTATGGGGCAGGGCAAGCGGGGCAGCCGGACGGAAATGGGATTTTTCTACCGGATCCTCGGAGCTCCGCTCGAGCGGCAGCGGTTCGTCACTCAGTCCGACGTCGTCCCCATGGAGCTCTGGTATTTCAAGGGCGACGTGCGGTTCGGCCTCCCGTCCTACTTTTATCTTCTCTTCTATCAGCCGATGGGGATGGGCGAGTTCCGCCTTTATTATCCGGGCGTGGAAGGCCCGGAAAAACTGGTCATCTCCTCGATGTCCCGGCAGACGCTGGACCGGACGACGGCCTACCAGCTCCTCCGGCGGCTGAATACGGAATTGGCCGCGGCTTCGATGAGTTACCTTCCCGGCGACCGGCCCCAGACCGCCACCTCGTTTTCCTCCGACCTGATCATCGCCGGAATCCGGGAACTGCCGGAAAAGCAGGTTTCCGACGCTTACGCCCGGAAATACATGACCTACAAGGATTATATCGAGACCGAGCACAGCGAAACATTCGTCGATTCCGCTTTCCAGGGCAAGCTTTTCCGCCAGGGGGGAGCGTCGTTTCTTCACTGGACGCTCGAGCTCAGCCGGGTCAATTTCGCCGAGCGGGACGGCCGGATCTCCGCCGTCTTCGAGCTCGTTCTCCGGGTCGAGAGTCTTCAGGGGAAAACGATTCTCGAGTCGACGGAAGAGATCCCTCTCCGGATCACCGCGGAACAGTACAAGGAGCATGAACGGGGGCGGTTCGCCCTGCAGGATCTTTTGCCGCTCATCCCCGGGGATTACCGTATTCATTTTCTTCTTAAAAATAAGACGGGCAGGGATTTTACCTCCCAGGAGATCCGGGTGTCCGTCCCCCCCGAAACGGGGCCGCCGGCTCTCGGCTCGTTGATTCTCTACCGGGCGAAGGAACCGGACGAGGCGGCGGGCTCGGGCGTCGTCAAGGCCTTCTGTCTGGACGGCTTTCAGTTCCTCTTCGACATGCAGAATGAATTTTCCCCGGAGGCGAAACTCGGGCTCTATGTCCAGACGCTGAATTTCGACGGAACGGGGACGGCTTCCCTCCGGAGTGCGGTCGCCGAAATCCGGAAGGCCGATACGGGCGAGCTCGTCCTCAGCCGGACAAACGCTCTGGCCGAAACCCGGCCCGCCGGACGGATGGGCCTCGATTTTCCCGATATTTCATTGGGCGAAATCGCTCCGGGTTATTACCAGGCCTCGGTGGCCCTCGTCGATGAGGCCGGCCAAACACGTCTCTCCCAGAAGGAATTTTTCACTCTTCTGGCGCGGCCCGGGAGGCCGTTGCCCTGGACCCTGTCCCGACGGCGGCCGTCGTTCCCCAATGCCGGCCATCTGGCCGTCTTCGGATCGGAGTTCTATGCGGCCGGCCGTCTGGAGGCGGCCCGCTCGACGCTCGAACGAAGTCTGGCCCTTCAGGACGCGCCCGGAACGAAACATCTGCTGGCCAAGACTCTTCTCGGCCTCAAATCCTACACCGAAGCCCTGGCCCTGGCCGGGCCACTCTTCCAAGCGACGCGCGATCGCGAAGCGGCCCGGGTCTTGGCCCAGGCTCATGCCGGATTGCGGGACTGGGCCTCGGCTCTGGTTTTTGCCCGGGAGTTTCTCAATGAAGCCGCGGAGCCGGAAGTCCTCAACCTGGCCGCCGAGGCGCTGATTCGCCTGAATCGGCCCGGAGAAGCCCTGCCTCTGCTCCGAAAATCCCTGGAGCTTCAAGCCGATCAATCCCGAGCCCGTCAGCTCGAGGAAGAAGCCAAAAGCGCCATTAAATAAACGGCGAAAAGGAACGCGCCAAGGAGACGCCTGACATGAAAAAAACAGCGATCGGAATCATCGTCATCGGTTTGTTGACCATGGGAGTGTTTGCTTTCGTCCGCGGCCGCATCTCCGGTACGATCCTGGATCCCGCCGGCGCTCCGGTCGGAAAAGTCACGGTCAAGATTGTCTCGCAATCCATGGCCAGCATCCGCTTCGAAGTGAAATCGGATGCGGCCGGGAAATTCAGCCAGGTCGGGCTTCAACCGGGGTACTACATGCTGACGTTCACCAAGGAGGGATTCAAACCCGCCTCCCGGGAAGTCCACGTGGAGATCGATACGCCCACGATCATCGAGGTCAAGCTGGAAACGAGCGCGGCCGAAGCCGCGGCGACCTATTCCGAGGCCGATCTCCTTTTTCTCAAAGGCAACAAGCTTTTCGAGGAGAAGGATTACGCCGGGGCCGCGGCCGCTTTCGAAGCCGCGCTCCAGAAGTCGGCCGACCAGTGGGGGTACTATCTCAACCTCGGATTGGCCCATAAGAAGCTCAATGCCCCCGACAAGGCCGGAGCCGCGTTCGCCGCGGCCGTCAAGCTCAATCCCGAGAGCTACAGCGCCAACAGGGAATACGGCGAATCCCTGGCCAAGGCCCAGGATTTCCAAGCCGCTCTCCCGTATTATCAAAAAGCGGCGGCCTTGAGCCCGACCGATCCGGACGCGTTCTTCAACCTGGGCATCTGCCTCTCCCAGGTCGAAGGCCCGGACGCCGCCCTGGCCGCTTACCGGAAATGCGTGGAGATCAAACCGGACTACGCCGACGCGTACTATGAAATCGGGACGATCTGTCTCGGTCAGAACAAGAAAGAGGAAGCGGCGGCCGCTTTGACCCGGTTTTTGGAGCTGGCCCCCCAACACGGGAAAGCCGAGATGGCCAAAAAGTTTCTCGAGTTCCTGAAACGATAACCGCTATTTGATTTCGAAGTCGGCGTTTTTCGTCACCGTCGCGCCGGAGACGGCGTCCTTGATCTTGACGACCAGCGTATACCGGCCCGCCTTCAGGTCGACCGTGTCCCGCGTTTCCTTGTCCCCGAGCCTGGTGATGATGGTCTGACGCAAGGGAAGGGGAAGACTGACGAAGGGCGACTCCATGACCGTCGGGTCGAAGACGATCTTGACCTCGTCCCCCTGCCGGACTTCCATGGCCGTTTCCAGCTTGAATTTCCGTTGAGCGTCGGGTTTGGCTCCGATGACGAAATAGAGGAACTCCAGGCTTTTTTGGGGGGCGATGGCTTCGGCCAGGTTGGGCCGGATCTTGAGAACAAGGTAAGTGAACTCGCCCCGGCGCAGAGTGGTTCGGTCCTCCTGAGCCGGCATCTGTTCGATCTTTTCGATGAGAACGATCGGACTCAACCCCAGGTCCGGGCCGAGTTTGGCCGGGTTCGGAGTCGTGAATTCGAAATAGGCCGTCCCGGTCGCGGTCTTGTCCTTGGTCCGAACGGCCAGGGCCATCAGGTATGTTCCCGGGGCGAGGTCGCTGCCGAGAAAATAGACCTCCGCCGCTTCGGCTTGATATGCACCGGCCGGGATGACGATCTCGGCCGGGACGTAAATCTCGCCGGCGATTTTTCCGGGTTTGCCGCCGTCGATTTCCCGAAACTGAAGGAAGACATCGAAGGAGGCTTTCATGTCGGCTTTTTCGACCGAGATCGACGCGGGGTCGGGAGCAAAGGGCAGGGACGCGTTTTTAATCCGGAGCCCGAAGACGTTGTGCATCAGTCCCGGCGAGGCGTAGTACGGGAAGAAGAGGTGGCGGGTCGTTTCGACCGGGATTCCGGAGAGGACCCGGCGGGAGGCCAGGCCCTCTTCAAACAGCGCCTTGATGTCCCTGGGAACAAAGACCTTGTCCTGGGCCGATCCGGAGCCGGCGAAAAGACCGAGCAGACCGCCGGCCAGGAGCCCGACCGTGAGGAATCGATTTTTGTTCATGGCTTCCTCCCTTGTTCACAAAATCAGCATGCAGTCGCCGTAAGAAAAAAACCGGTAGCGTTCACGGATCGCTTCGGCGTACGCGGCTAAAACCAGATCCCGTCCGGCAAAGGCCGAAACAAGCATGACCAGCGTCGATTGGGGCAGGTGGAAATTCGTCAGCAACCGGTCGACGATCTTGAATTCGAATCCCGGGTGGATGAAAATCGAGGTTCCTCTTTGACCCGGGGCCACGGGCCGGGCCCCTTCAACCCGGGCCGCGCTTTCCAGCGTTCGAACGACGGTCGTCCCGACGGCGGCGACCGGCCGGCCTTCGTCTTTCGCCCGTCGAATCGCCGCGGACGTCTCTTCGGAGAGGGCGTAGATTTCTTCAAGCATCCGGTGGTCTTCGACGCGTTCGGCCCGCATCGGCTGGAAGGTGGCCAGCCCGACGTGAAGCGTAACCCGGACCGTTTCCAGACCCCCGCGGCTGAGCCGTTCGAGGATCTCCGGAGTGAAGTGGAGCCCGGCCGTCGGGGCGGCGATCGCGCCCTCCTTCGTGGCGTAAGTCGTCTGATAACGGGCCAGATCTTCCGCCCGGCCGGATTCATCGTTTTTCGGGCGCTTGATGTAGGGCGGGAGGGGAGCGAATCCGACGCTTTTCAGCCGCCCGAGGACGTCGGGATCGGCGAATTTGAGAACCCGGCGACCCTCTTCCGCCGTTTCGACGACTTCGGCCGTCAGGCCGCCGGGAAAGCCGACCCGGTCTCCGGTCCGGATCTTTCGAGCAGGCCGGCACAGAACTTCCCATGTCCCCGGTTCCCGTTGTTTGAAGAGAAGAAACTCGACGAGAGCCCCGTTGCGCTTTCCCCAGACCTTCGCCGGGATGACCTTGGTGTCGTTAAGGACCAGGAGGCCGGGAGGCTCATCGGTCCGGCCGAGAAATTCCGGCAGGTCCCGGAACATCGCGTGGGCGAATGACCCTTCCTTCCGCCGGACGACCATCATCCGGGAATCCTCCCGCCGTTGGAGCGGCCGTTGAGCGATGAGCTCCGGCGGCAGAGGGAAATCGAAGTCTTGAATCCGCATCAGAGTGAGAAACGCATCGGCCGCGCGCGGTGTTTTCAGTCCCGGAAAAGCCTGGACTGACTCCCGCCCGCGCGTCCGCGGCCGGGGTGGGGGATTCCGAGATGGTCGTAGGCCTTGCGCGTCAACTTCCGTCCGCGGATCGTCCGTTCGAGAAATCCGATGCGCATGAGAAACGGTTCATAGATGGACTCGATGGTGTCCTTCTCCTCGTCGATGGCCGCGGCGATGGTCGAGATTCCGACCGGCCCGCCGCCGAAATTGTCGATGATCGTCTGGAGAATTTTCCGGTCGACGTCATCCAGGCCCAGAGCATCGACTTCCATCAGGTCGAGAGCCTCGTCGGCCGCCGGCCCGGTGATCACTCCCCGGCCTTTGACGTCGACATGATCCCGGACTCGCCGGAGCAGGCGGTTGGCCACCCGGGGCGTGCCCCGGGAGCGCCTGGCGATCTGCTCGGCGCCCTTGTCGTCGATTTTAACTTTGAAGAGATCGGCCGCCCGGACCAGGATCTTCTTG
>CAYPKX010000037.1:0-24238 GCA_964411395.1 uncultured Eubacteriales bacterium
GAGACCGTCGCGCGCAAGATCGGTTTCGACCCCGCCCAGGTCTTCAAGACGCTGATATTGGAGGGAGGTCAGGTTGAGACGGCGCCGAATCCGTTCGACCATATCTTCAAATTCCGGCGTTCGTTCATCGGCAAAGGGCGCCAGGTCCACGGCCGCCTCGCCCGTCATCTCCCGGATGGCCCGGCGGGCGGCCAGGTCCATCTCCGAACGGGAGACGGAAAAATTGAGGAATTTGCATCCGTAAACCAGGGGCGGGCAGGCGGGTCTCATGTGGATTTCCCTGGCCCCGGTGTCGTACAGCCGCTGAACCGTATCCTTCAACTGGGTTCCCCGGACAATCGAGTCTTCGCAGAAGAGGATCCGCTTCCCGTGAATGAGCTCCTGAATCGGAATCAGCTTCATCCGGGCGACGAGATCGCGGACTTCCTGGGTCTGGGGCATGAAGCTCCGGGCCCAGGTCGGGGTGTATTTGACGAACGGGCGCTTGAACGGCACACCGGCCGCGGCCGCATACCCGATGCCGTGGCCCACGCCCGAATCCGGGATGCCGGCGGCGAAATCGATCGGGATGGGAAATCGGCGGGCGAGCATCTCGCCGCAGCGGTTGCGGGAGGCCTCGACGTTGATCCCTTCATAGCTTGAAGCCGGGTAGCCGTAATACACCCAGAGGAACGAACAGATCTGGAGGACGTTGCCGGGCGCCTGACGCGTTTCAACACCGTCCGGAGTCAGATAAACGATCTCCCCCGGCCCGAGTTCCCGGACAACGCTGTATCCGAGGTTGGGGAAGGCGCAGGTTTCCATCGTCACCGCCCAGCTTCCCTCTTTCGTCCCGATAATGATCGGTGTCCGGCCGTACTTGTCGCGTCCGGCGTAAACGCCCTTGTCGGTCAGGACAAGGACGGAGCAGGAGCCCTCGATCGATTCCTGAAGGTTGCGAATGCCCGCTTCGAAGGTGTCTTCCTGGTTGATCATGGCCGCGGCCAGCTCGGTCGGATTGATCCCTCCGGCCATGGACTCGGCAAAATGGATCCGCCGCTCGCGAAAAACCCGGCGGACGAGAGCCTCGATGTTTTTGATGGCCCCGACAGTGACAACGGCGAAACGACCGAGATGGGAATGGATGACCACGGGTTGAGGGTCGGAATCGCTGATGACGCCGATCCCCAGGCGGGATTTCAAACCGGCCAAATCGGGGTCGAATTTCGCCCGGAAAAGGGTGTTCTCGATGTTGTGGATTTTTTTGACCAGGCCCTCGGGCCGGACGACGGCCATTCCGCCCCGCTTCGTCCCGAGATGCGAATGGAAATCGGTTCCATAAAAAAGATCGGCCACATCTTCGCCCCGGCTCGCGACTCCGAAAAATCCGCCCATGGAACGCTCCTCTCTTCGTTAGAGTCCCATTCTAACCCGGCCCGGATTCCTGTCAAGCAAGACGACGCTCATTCAAACGCCCGGAGGAGCGCGGTGTGCTCGTCCGGACCGATGTCCCCGGTCGCCCGCAGCGTGTCGGCGATCCAGCGGCCCTTGAACTTCATCCAGGCATCGTTTTTACGGGGATCGGAACGAAGCGGCCGGGGGATGATCGCCGTCAGGCGGACCATCTCCTCCAGGGTCAAGTCGGCCGGGTCTTTCCCGAACCAGCGCCGGGACGCGTTCGAAAGGCCGAAAATCCCCGGCCCCCACTCGATGACGTTGAGGTAGAGATGGAAGATCCGGTCCTTGGTCAGTGATTTTTCCAGCCGCCGGGCGATGAACGCTTCCCGGAGCTTCCGGACAAGGGATTTGGACGCGGTCAAATAAAGATTCTTGGCCAGCTGCTGGGTGATGGTGCTTCCGCCCCGGGACAAGCGCCCTTCCTTGATGTCTTTTTCGATCGAAGCCCGCAGTTCCGTGAAATCGATCCCCTTGTGGTCGTAAAACGCCGCATCCTCGCTGACCAGGACGCAGCGCTTCATCAGCCGGGGAATCCGTTGGAAAGCGATCCAGTTCAGACGAACGTCAGCGGCCTTTTTTCCGGATTCGGCCAGCCGCCGGCGGATGAACGAGGTCGAGTCCGGATTTTTCGTCTTCAGGTCCGCAACGTCGGGAAGCGTCGCCCAGAGCCAGGCGGCCAAGCCGGCCGCGGCAATCGCCGCGGTCAGGACGATTTTCAGAAAAATCCGTTTTTTTCCGGCCATGCCGAATCCATTCTAAACATTTTTCGGGGATTCGTGTAAAGTATCGCTTCGCCGGCAGAGGAGGCCAGGATGAAGATCAGGATGCTCCGGGATTTGTTTCCCGTTACCGCCGAGAGAATTTACCTCAATAACGCAGCCGAATCCCCGCTCCATCTCAGAATGAAGGAACGGCTCGAGGAGTATTATCGAATCGCCTCCGTCGCTCCGGAAAAAAAACCCGTGGGCCGGCGGAAGCTGCGCCTCTTGTTGGCCGGGTTGTTTGGCGGAGCCCCCGAAGAATATGCCCTCGTCCCAAGCACCGGAATCGGGCTGGGGCTGACTGCCTCGGGTTTTTCCTGGAAACCGGGCGACAATGTCGTCGTTCCGGCCGACGAACACTGGAACAATTCCTTCCCCTGGCTGGCACTCAAAGCGCGGGGCGTCCAGGTCCGCCTCATCCCCTTCGGGGCGGATTACCGGATTTGTCCCGAACGCCTGGCCGGACAGATCGACAAGCGGACGCGCGTCGTGGCCGTAGCGGCCGTCCGCTTTGATTCCGGCTTTCGAACCGATTTGAAAAAGATCGCGGCGGCGGCTCATGCCGCAGGCGCGCTGTTCGTCGTGGATGGGATTCAAGCCGCCGGAGTCGTCCCCCTGAATGTGGACGAAGACGGAATCGACGTTCTGTCCGCCGCCGGTTTCAAGTGGCTTCTGGGACCGCCCGGCACAGGCTTTCTTTATGTCCGGAAAAGCGCCCAGGCGGCCATCCGACCGGTCCTGCCCGGCATGTTCGCGGCCGAAGGAGAAGCCCGGAACGCGATTCGCTATTACCCCGATGCCCGGCGCTATGAGACGGGGACGATTGCCTATCCGTTATTTCACGCCTGGACCGCCGGTCTGGAACTGGTTCGGGAACTCGGCGTGCCGGCGATTCACGCCCGCGTCCTCAAGTTGACGGGGCGGATCATCGACGGCTTGAACGGTCGCAAGGTTCGGGTCGTCTCTCCCGTCGCCCGGAAAAGCGAGCGCTCGGCCATCCTCTCGTGCTCGACCGGGTCACGCCGGGGAGACAAAGCCCTGACCGCCCTCCTGGCGAAAAACAATATCATCGTCAGCTTGCGCGACGGACGATGCCGGGTCAGTCCGAATTTTTTCAACACCGAGGAAGAAATCGACCGGTTCCTCGAAATCGCGACAGGCCGGCTTCCGGCTATTTGATCTCCTTCATCAGGGCGGCCACGGCGGTCTCCAGTTGCCGGTCCTTGCCCTTGGCCACCGTTTCATATTCGTTCCGAACGAGGATGTCGGGCTCGGTCTGGCGGTTTTCCAGGTACTGCCCGGCCGGATTCTTGACTCCGACCGGGGGCACGCCCCACCGGATGCCCGGTTCGGGCAGGGACTCCCAACCGGCGAACGTGCAGGTGCCGGGAACGGGCATGCCGACCAGCTTGCCCAGCTTGAGCTCCTGGTAGACAGCGGCGTAACAATGGGCGTCGCTGTAGTTGGATTCGCCCGCCAGGCTGATGCTGGGCTTGGTCCAGCGGAAGTTCGGCTCGTAGCCGATGCTCCGGTCATCGGTCGTGTAATCGAAGAACTGCCGGCCGCTGAGGAACATGGCCAGGTCGGCCACCAGATCGCCGCCGCCGTTGAATCGGGTGTCCACGACCAGGCCGTCCTTGTGGGCATACCGGCCGAGAACGTCTTCGAACGTCGACCGATAGGAACCGTCGCTCATCCCCGAGATATGGACATACCCCAGGCGGCCGCCGCTGGCCTGCTCGACCTCCTCGCGGTTTCTCAGAACCCAGCGGTTGTAGAGCAGGCGGCTTTCCTCACCCGTGCTGACGGGTTTGACGACGACTTCGAGCAGGGCGGCCCCGTCCTTGAGCCCGAGAAGAACCCGTTTGCCGGCCTTGCGGTTGAGATAGACAGCCAGGTCGCGGTCGGCCCGGATCTCTTCGCCGTCGATCGACGTCAGGATCATCCCGGGCTTCACCTTGATCTCGGCTTTATCCAGCGGTCCGCCCTTGATGACTTCCTCGAGGCGGTAGCCCGGCCCGTCGTACGCCCCATCATAGAAGGCCCCCAGGGCCGCCGTCGCCTCGCCGTCCGATCCCATCCGTGAATACCGGGCTCCGCTGTGGCTGATATTCAACTCGCCCAGGAGCTCGGCCAAAAGCTCGGCGAACTCGAACGGTGTTCCAACGTGGGGAACGTGTTTTTCATAAACGGTCCGAAGAGACGCCCAATCCGCGCCGTGATAACCGGCCGTGTAGAACGTGTCGCGGGTTTTGCGCCAGACATGGTCGAACATCGCCAGGCGCTCCTCCTGCGGCCGGAGCCGCATCTCGCCGCGGAAGGAGACCGATTCCCGCTTTCCTCCGCCGGGCTCGATCTTGGAAATCGATCCGTCCGCCAGAAGGAAGATGTTTTTCTGGTCCTTGTCCCATTCCATCCGTCCGCTTCCGGCATTGAGAGAAAGGAGCATTTTGGTTTCCCGGGTCCGGACCGATGTCGTCCAGAGGTTCAAACCCCGCTCGAACCGGGACAGATAGTAGAGGGTCTCCCCGTCCTTGCTGAGCAGGGCGTCGCCCAGGGCCGAAGAGTGGATCGTCAGCCGGGATTTGCGGAAGGCGATATCCTCCAGGTCGATGGTCAGCGGTTCCGCCTTGGGTTCCTTGTCCTTGGCCGCCTCCGTCCCTTCTTTCGGCTTGTCTTTATCCTTGGCCTTCTTTTCTTCCTCCTCTTTCTCCTTGAGCAGGGCCAGATCTTCCTTGCTCAAGCGGAATCGGTCCCAGGCATCCCGGGTGAAGAACATCGCATAGGCGTCCTGCTGCGAGGCGCCGCCCTGGGCGACCGAGTTCAATCCGTCGCGGTTGCTGAACCAGAGCATGGCCTTTCCGTCCAGGGCCCAGCGGGCCCGGCCGTCGCTGAAGCCGCTCTGGGTCAGATTGACCGCCGGGCTTTTCCCGTCGGCCGCGACCAGGCCGACTTCGCCCGGAGCGATCCCGGGGACGGCGTAGTCGAAGAGGATCCAGCGGCTGTCCGGGCTCCAGCGGAAATACTGGTCGTTTTCGCCGTTGGCGAAGAGCTCTTTTTTCGAGAGAAGGGTGCGGGACTTGCCCGATTCGAGGTTGAAAATCCGGAGGGTCATCCGGCCCTCGATATAAGCGATTTCCTTCCCGTCGGGCGAAAAGAGGGGCTGCGTGACTCCCTTGGGATCGTCGATAAGAATTTTTTCCTTGAGAACGGTCGCCGCGTAGAAATAGGGCTCTTCGGCCCGGGTCCGGCGGGATTCGTAAATCGCCCAATGCCCTCCGCGTTCCGAGCCGTAGACCAGAGCCTTGCCGTCGGGTGAGAAGGTCAGGCCCGATTCCTCAGCCGGCGTGTCGGTGATTCTCTTGGTCACGCCGCCTTCAACGCTGGTGACGAAGACCTCGCCCCGGCTGATGAAGGCGACTTCCTTGCCGCCGGCGGCCACGGCCATTTCGGAGGCATCGCCCGTCACGGCCACGCTGCGTTCGAGGCCGGACCGGTTGTCGACAGCGAGGCGGACATGAACCTTCCGGGGCTCGTCGGTCCCCTTCTGGGTGTAGATCTCCCCGTCATAACCGAAACACAGTAAGCCGTCGTCGGCAGAGCTGAGAAAACGCACCGGATTCTTCTTGAACCGGGTGACCGGTTGCGACGCGCCTCCGTCCACGCTCATCCGGTGGACGTTGAAAGTCCCGCTCTCTTCGCTCAAGTAAAAGAACGCTTTGCCGTCGGCCGTCAGGACGGGGGAACGGTCTTCCCCGGCGAAGGTCGTGACTTTGCGGTGGGTTCCCGCCTGGACGTCTTGAATCCAGATGTCCCGGGTAATCGACGACCGGTGATGCTTGCGCCATTCGTTTTCACCGCCCTTTTTATCGTGGTAGATCAAAAAGAGGCCGTTCCGGCTGTACTTGGCGTCCTCGGCCGGTGTGGTCAGGACCTGCTTGACCCGGCCTCCGGCCACAGGAACCCGGTAAAGCTCGGGCTGGGAGCCGGTTGGGAACTGGCGGTTTGAGGCCAGATCCTGCCGGGCCGCCCCGAAAAGAACCGCGGCCCCGTCGGGAGTGAACGAAAAAGGGAGTTCGTCGGCCGAATGGAAGGTCAGGCGGGCGGCTGCGCCGCCCGAGGCAGGCATGAGGAAAATATCGAAGTTGCCGTACCTGTCGGAAGCAAAGGCGATCGACTTTCCGTCCCGGCTCCAGACGGGCATGTAGTCCTGGGCTTCATGGCTTGTCAGGGCGACGGCCTCGCCGCCGGCCGCCAGAACCCGGTAGAGGTCGCCCTTGTAGGTGAAGACGATCGTCGTTCCATCGGGTGAGACGGCCGGATACCGAAGCCAGCCGAGGTCCAGGGAATCGGCCGGGACAGGGTTCGACGTCCCGGCAAAGACAAAGGAACCGGCCGCTCCGATGGTCAAAAAGGCGGCCAGCCAAAGGAGGCTCAATCGTTTGACGGACATAAAGGCACCTCATTTATCGAAAACGGAATTTCCCGCGGCGGGAGAAAAGGCATGGCGATACTATAGGGAAGCGGTGCCGGTCGTGTCAAACGAGAGGCCGAACGGCATTTCCTTCGGGGCCAGGGTCCCTCAGGGGAACGACACTTACCCAACCCCCGAATTCGTTCATAATCCCGTATGGCGTTAAGAAGGACTTTCTCGATCGCCGGCCGCGATTATCGCGGACGGAGATGGCGGCGGCGGAACTTTGAAAAGCTCGGGCTTGATTATTTTGTCACGGGAGCGCCGGCTTCGATCGCCTTTGGAGAGCCGAGGTTGACAAATGATATCGATATCGTCGCTTCTTAAAATAATTGACCTGATTATGTCCCACCCAGGGAGTTTTGAGAAAGAATGAAGTACCGCTACGGGGAATCGAACCCCGGTTTGATGGCTGAGAACCATCCGTCCTGGCCCCTAGACGATAGCGCCGGGGAGCCGAAAAGATAGCAAAAAACAGGGGCCGCGTCAACCAAAACGAGCCTTTTTCGGGCCGAAAGGACCGGCGCCGCAATCCAACGCCTGATTCCCCAACCCGGGTTATTTTCGCGTTTCGCGAACGACAAAGACCGGACAGGGCGAATGACGGATGACTTTCTCGGCGACCGAACCCATGACCAGATGATGCCAGCCGCTGTGCCCGTGGCTGGCGATCACGATCAGGTCCACCTTCGCCTCCTCGGCATATTTGACGATCTCTTTTCCGGCGCTCCCGTGGACGACGGACGAAGTGGATTTAATCTCCGCGGGCACGTTTTCCTTGACCAGGGCGGCCAGCCGGGTCTCGGCGTCCTGTTGAAGGAGAATTTCGTATTCGGGAACCTGAAAGGAATAGTTCGGATCGATCGGCTGGGGCGGCAGGATCGGCAGGACATACAGGACCTCGATCGACGCCCCAAATTTGCCGGCCAGGTCGACGGAGGCGGCCAGTCCGGCAAGCGACGGTTCGCTGAAATCCACAGGACAGAGAATTTTCTGAACGGTCAGCATCGCCTCCTCCTCGAAACGGCATTCGCCCTGAACGGATGACCCCATCGTAACAGAGCGATTTCGGCCCTGTCAACGCTCGGGGTTGGAGCCGGCCGGCGGCTCCTGTACAATGTCCCTCCGGAGAATCCGATGAAATTTAAAGCCGTCATTTTCGATCTCGATGGAACCCTGCTGGACACCATCGAGGATCTGACCGATTCGATGAACGCCTCGCTCGCGCAGATGGGCTACCCGACCAAGACCGTGGAGGAGTGCAAAATCCTGGTCGGCGACGGATTGGGAACGTTCATCAGCCGGTCTCTCCCCTCCTCCCGCGCCGACGATCCCGAAACCTGCCGGAAGCTCCGGGAGCTCATCCGGTCCGAATACCGGAAACGGAATGCCTCGAAAACCCGGCCCTACCCCGGAATCCGGGAGATGCTCGCCGCGATGAGCCAAAGGGAGCTTCCGCTGGCCATTCTTTCCAATAAGCCCGACGATTCCACCCGGGAAGTCGTCGGTAAATATTTCCCGGACGTTCCCTTTCGCCTTGTCTTCGGGGCGCGCGAGGACGTCCCGGTCAAGCCCCATCCCGAAGGAGCCCTGGCCATCGCCCGGGAGCTGGAGATTCCGCCGGCCGATATTTTGTACGTCGGCGACACCCACACCGACATGCGGACGGCGGCGGCGGCCGGTATGTACGCCGTCGGAGTGCTCTGGGGATTCCGGACGGCGGAAGAGCTGCGGAAAAGCGGGGCGAACGCCCTGGCCGCAAAACCTTCAGAGATCCTCGACCTGATCGATTAACGGTTCCTTGGCTCGGAAATCCCCGCCGGGGATTTCCGCGGCGGGCGGCGGATTCTTATTTCCGGCCGCCGATCATCATCTTGGCCGCCGTCTCGCCGCCGTTCAGCCGCCAGAGGATCGGCTGCGGGCGGTCCAGACCGGGGGTGTGCTCCGGGGTGTTTTCCCAGCGAGAGTTTAAGATCAGCGCATAGTCGGAGAAATGCTGCCAGCGGCGGCGGGGCAATCCCGTCACCATGTGGAGATGGTTGGCCGGGATCCCGGTCTTGGCCGACGCCGACGGAACATGGTCGAACGTCAGGAACGTATGGGGCCAGGAATAATCCGACGCGTGACAGATCCGTTCGGCCAGGGCCGGAGGAAGCTCCTGGCTTTCGGCCTCGGCCTGGATCATCGTGTACATCCCGGTGAGGTCGGAGAAGCCGAGGCGCCCGGCCTGGCCGCGAAAGCCTCCGGGAGAAACGAATCCGACGGAAAACCCGCCGCCGGGAAAATAGTCCTTGTCGGCCTTGAAAAGGAAAGCCCGCTCGGCAAAGTCGAGCGAGGCGCTTCCCGAGTTATTCCCGTCGATGAAGCCCCGCTCGGCCCAGGCGGCGCCCCGGTGCAATCCCATATCAAGGCCGAGGGCCCGGGCATTTTTTTCGATTTCCCAGGGCTCATAGACTTTCCGAAAGTCCATAAACAGCGTGGGACGCCCGCCGGTGAGGTAACAGTGGGCGATCATGGTCAGGAGCCCCTGGATGTCGTTTTCCGTGGCGAAGGGAAGGACCGGCTTCCGGCCGGTATGGTCTTCGGTCGAATTGAACAGCGACTCGGCAATATCGGCCGTGGAAAGGGGCAAGCCCCGAACGTCCGAGCCCCAGGCCAATTGATTCGTCCAACCGCCGCCGACGGCGTTGATGTCCCGCATGAAATCGCGAAGAATCAGGTACAGGGCCAGTCCCTCGTCCAGCTTCTGCCGGTCCGCCGCCGTCAGGGCCGGGGGACGAACGTTTTTCCCCGTGTAGACATGAAGGCCGTTCTTGCGGATGTCCGCCGTGTTGTTAAAAATCCGGCCGCGGAATTTCCCGTTGACCGCCCATTCGCGGAGGGCGGCGAGCTCCTTCGGATCGTACCCCCCCTTTTTTCGGATCATATCGGAAAACAGCTTCATCGATTCCCGGGTGGACTCCAGCCCGAACGTCCGGCGGGCGGCATGGACATGGTTGAGGGCGGTTTCCATTTGCATCGAGTCGGTGTCGACCGAAAGGTAGCGGCGGCCACGGAGGGCCGTCACGGCCAGAACGGCATAGGCCAGGTCGAGAATTTCGATCTTGGACGTCTCCTCATAATCCGGATCTTCGCCGGTCTCGGGCATCGTCCCGATCACCATCGGGCAAAGGCGGCCCGTCTGGGCGTAAGCCCCGACGAGGGCGTCGATACCGACGACTCCGGGCTTGGAAGCGTTGTTCCCGCCGACACAAGCCAGGGGCGCGCTCGGCGGAAAATGGGCGGTCACGGCCATGGCCGTTTTTCCCGGAAAAAACCAGGTGTCGGGGACAATCATCAATCCGGCCGCCCCCGCCTCCAGAAGCTCCCGGGCCGCCGCATCGGCCGAGCTTTCCTGATCGACGAGCCTGGAGGCATAAAAGACGTTGGGCCGGGCGCCATCGGGAAGCTTGAGGCCGGAGGCCAAAAGGCGGGCGGTTCGAACCCCGAGGGCGTAAGCCCGCCGACGGGAAGCCTCGTCGATCCGGGGATCGCAGGGCACAAAAACACCCAGAGTCGGAACCAGGGGGTTTTTCTTCTGAACAAACGGCATGGCCCACCTCCGGGGCTATTCTATCAGGAGACGGCGGTCTTGTCCCCCTTTCGCCCTTCGAAAAAAAAACGCCCGTCCCCCGACGGGGGACGGGCGTTTCCATCGTCGATCCCGGTCAACCGGTCGTCAGCGTTTCACGACCTTTTCCACGGTCGCCGCGGATACGCCCCGGACGCTCGACGGAGCGCTGAAGGTGATCGTCGCATCCATCGAACAGTTATGAACCCGCTCCGTCACCTCGACGCAATCCGAGGACGAGGACATCTGGAGCTGCTCCAATCCGGAAGCCGACGGTTCGCCCGGATCCTTCCCGTCTTCATACTCGTATGAATCGATATCGATCGTATAATCGGCGCAGAGCTTTTTCCAGTTTTCGCCCGGGCCGAAATTCAAGTAGTCCCAATTGGTCCAGGCCTGATTCATCGCCACGCTGTCCCCGGTGATGGTGTACGTATAAGAATAGGTTTCCACTTTGGTCGCCTGGGAGCAGGCCAGGTCGGAGTTGATATCCTGCGGATAGATGAAATCCTCGTCGTTTTTGGTTTCTCCGCCGATTTTAAAAGTCCGGTGGCCGGTGGAGTTGAATCCCCGGTAGGTCACGTTGAGCCGGAAGGTGATGCTTTTGTATTTGCCCTTCTTGCCGAGAGGGGCGTTCTTGGAGAAGAAGAGGTACCAGACGATTCCTCCGACGAGGGCCAGACCGAGGAGCGTGCCGACCAGCCCGCCGAACCAGCTTTTTTTCCGGCCCGCCGTCCGGGCCGCCGCTCCGGCCACCGCCGCGCCGCCGCAGGGTTCCTTATACCACTTCAAGTCATCGAGCTTGAGGCCTTCGATCGTCGTTCCTTCGCCCAGGACGGCCTTGGCCCGGCAGTAATACTTGATGGCCAGCTCCCTGAACTCCAGAACCTCATAAATCGCCCCGGCCAAAAGATAGACCTGGCCTTTGAATGTGTCGCGGCCGTCGATCGCCCCGAGGGACGTGATGAGCGACTCCGCCACCGCCTTGGCCGCTTCATAGGCCCCGGCAAAATAACCGATCTTGGCCTGGTTGTACTGGGCGACCAGATCGTCCGACCCGGCGGCCGCGCCGCCCTCAAGAACGGCGGCGATCGCCGCGCAATCGGCTTTGTAGTATCTGAGCTTTTTCAGGTCCAATCCCTCGATCGTCTTGCCTTCTCCAAGGATTTTCTTGGCCCGGCAATAATACTTGACCGAAGACCCGAGCTGGTCGAGCTTCTCGTAGGTCGCTCCGGCCAAAAGATAGGTTTCCCCTTTGAACGTGTCCTGTCCGTCGATTTTCTCCAGGTCGGCAATGAGCTTGTCCAAACCGGCCCGGGCTCCTTCATAACTCCCGGAAAAATATGCGTCCCGGGCGGCGTTGAATTGGGCTTGCTGCTGCTCGGCGACAGCCGCCGTTTGCTGGGCGGCAAGAGCGTGGGCTTCCATCACGAAAAAGATACACAAAATGACCGCGAGGGCCTTACAGACCGTCCACCGGCGAAGATCGAACATGGAAATCCTCCTCTCGGGCTGCGACTTGAGGATAACATAGGTGATTTTCCCGCAGCTTGTCAAGAAAAATGAGATGTGATATTCGTGGATTCAAACCGATGCTGCGCCAGAGGACGAGGGTGAAAAAAACGGGGGCCGGGGCCGCCCTTCTCCCGGCCGTTTTCATTCTCTTTCTCCCGCTCTCGGGCCTCTCCTCCGCCGCGGCCCAGGACTCGCCCCCCGTCCCGAAATTCGGACCGATGGAGAAATCGCTTCTGCTCCCGGGCTGGGGCCAGATCGCCGAAGGACGAATTCTCAAGGGAGCCGTTTTTGCCGCCGCCGAGCTTGGCTGTCTGATCGGCGCGGCCCTGGAGAACCGCCTCGGAAATGAAAACTACGACCTGTACAAAACCGCAACCGACGCGGATTCGGCCTCCCGATTCCGCCGTCTCGTCGAACGCCACGACGGCCGCCGGAATGCGTTCCTTCTGGCCGGCGCGGCCGTGTGGGCGGTGAACTTATTCGACGTCTTCGGCCTCGTCACCAACAAAAAATCGGAATCGGGTTCTCTTTCCCTGGCCATTGGAATTCCCCATGTCGCCCCGCGCGAAGTCCGTCTGTCTATCGATTGTCGTTTTTAGCCTTGCGGCCCTGCCCGCCTGCCGGGACCGGCTGTTCGACAATCCCTTCGATCCCGATATCGGCGAAGTCGTCTTCGAAGTCATGCAGACTCTGGTCGCCCCCGCCTCCGCGCCCCGGGGGTTGACGTGGGACGGCTCGCTGCTCTGGATGGTTGACGGAGCCTCCCATTCCCTGGCCGGTCTCAATCCGGGAAGCGGCGCTCTCATCCGAAGTCTCAGCTCGCCCCTGTCCCAGACCGCCGATGCCGCCGCCGACGGGCCCGATCTCTGGGTCTGCGGCGAGGGCAGCACCGACGTTTTCAAGATCAATGCCCTGAACGGGGACATCATGAAGCGTCTCAGCCTTCAGAGGGGGTCTTTTACGGCCTGCGAGTTCGCCCAAGGATCGCTCTGGCTGGCCGACGCGCTTTCGAACAAAATCCTTCGGGTGGATCCCGAGACGGCGGAGGTGCTCGGTTCCTTCGTCAATCCCGGAACCCGCGCCTCGGGTCTGGCCTTCGACGGGCTTCATTTCTGGATCTCGGACCCGGCGACCATCTCGATTTACGAGGTCGATTCCACGGGAACGCTGATCCGGAAATTTCTTTCCCCCGGTTCGTCGCCCCAGGGCCTGGCCTTCGACGGCCGGTTTCTTTGGAACGCCGACGCGAACCTGCATCTTTACCAGTTGAGGCGGCCGTGAGGACGGGACGGATTCGACTTGCGGCCGCGTTTCTGGCGGCCGTCCTTCTGTGTCCCGGGGCCGGCGCGTTTTCGGCGGACGCCGTTCGGCCGGATCGGACGGAGGAGGACGAACGTCTTCTTCTTCGCGTCAAAGGAGAATACCTGGGCTATAGCTTCGACCTCAACCGGATCATCGGCGAAGCCGTCGCGTTTCGTTTTCTGGGATACGACGTCTCCTGCCGGACATTGAAAGCCGATATCGCTTCCCGGACATTCTTCGCTCTGGGGGACGTGACTCTGCTCAAGGATACGGAAGCCCTCCGTTTTGATGCCCTGCTTTTCGAGCCGGGGGCTTCCGTCGCGGTTGGTTTTCGTTACGGTCAAAAAATGGAACTCCTCGGCCTGCCCGGAGCGGTGGCCCTTTCCGAGGAAGACGCCCGAAAAGCCCGGGACCGGGCGGCGGCCCTGGACGGTTTGACCGTCAGCGCCATTCAAAGGTCGCTGATTTCATCCACGGCCGGTGAAGTCGAAATCACCCGGTCGTTCGAAGTCATCGGGCGGGATGTGGTGATGTATGTCGAGGGTTTCGAATCGGTCGGCTTCGCCCGGTTCAAGCTCTCGCTCGGAGAAAAACAGAGGACCGGCGGATTTTCCCTGGACAAGGTCTGGTTCAACCGGAATCAGGGGCTGTTTGCCAACCTGGGATATCTTTACGAGAGGGAAAATGTCGTCCGCAGTTTGACCCAGGCCCGCTATGAGGAACACAGCCTTCTGAAAAGCTATACCGGCCTCCCCCGGCAGATCGACATCCAGACGGATACGAAATGGACGGCGGCCGAGCGGCTGGACTTCGGCCTGGCGGCCGATTATAACTCGGCCGGGCTGTGGAACGCCCGTCTTTCCGGCGAGCGGACTCTCCCCGAGGAGCGGGGGCGCGTCGTTTTCGACCTGGCCTTCAACAAACCGCTGGGGCGGCCGTTTGAAGCCTGGCTGGGGATTCAATCGTCCCTCCGGTTTCCGAAAGCCGGCTCGCTCAACCTCTCCGGGAGGACGGAGATGCACGGCCAGCGGCTGGCCGCCGTCGACTACAGCCTGCCGCTGGGCCAACGATTTCTTTTCGCCCTGAATTCGCGATATTCCCGCCTCCGGCTGGGTTCGGCCGGAGGGAGATCGGACATCTTCACCGGAAATTTTTCCCTCTCGTACGGCACCGAGCGCGTGACCGCCGCAGCCGAGTATTACCTGAACCGGGACCTCGTCGGCGACCAGCGGCTGAGCCAGCCGACGCTCCGCGTCGGACTCCGGCCGTTCAAGCTTTACGGCGGCTTGCTCGAAGCCTCGCTCCGGAATACCTTCATGGCCAACGACCTGCGGACCGGCTCGGAGACCTCCCGCACCTTCAGCAACAATACGGCCTTCAACCTTGCGGTCCAGCCGATCCAAATCCGGCCCCGGCTCCGTTTCCAGATTTCGGCCACCGTCGAGCAATTTCTAGAGAAAGAGGGCCGGAATTTCACCTCGGGAGGCGGCATTTTTCGAACCGTATGGGACATCGCCCCGGCCGTGACCCTGGAGGGATTCTACAGCCTTCAATCCCGGAGACGAACCCGGGGTTGGCTCATCGAAGGAACGACCAGCCAGGATTTCAGCGCCCTGCTCCGGATCGATCCGGACGAACGGCTCAACGGCTGGGTGATGGTGTCATACGATCCCAAATCCGGCGATTGGAAGCAGGGGTACGCCGATCTGGCCGTCGGCTTGATCCGGAACTGGGAATTCCAAACCCTCCTTTATTATGACTTCTACCGGAACCGGATCGGCAACGTCGACCTCTCGCTCGTCCGCCATGCCGGACGCTTCGACCTGCGCTTCATCTGGCGGAGCCTGTCCCGCCAGATCCTCATCGAGCTCATTCCGGCCTTCCTCGGCCGCCGCCCGGCCCCCGAGCTGGGGAAGGCTGGCTGAGCCGGCCGTTCCTGGAAGCTCGTTTTTGCTATCGAAAACGAGATATTTTAAGTGCTGATTCCCGGCCGGGGCTCGCCGCAGCTCAAGCACATCTTCCGGTGGACGCACAGGACTTTTCCGCAAGACGGACACGTCCACCTGATTTTTTCGTCTTGAACGAATCTTCGGATCCCGCGCTTCCGGAAATTCGCGAGATTCTCCAGCATACTCATCCCGTAGCGCGTCCGGTATCTCTTATCGAGATCCCGAAGCCGCCGGCAGGGATACCGGGGACATTGATCGGAACAGAACTTCATTTTTTTTTCATGTAGGGTTGGGCAATTGGCGATGACGCAGCCGGAGCAATATCTCGGTTTGTTCTCATCCTTCTCCCGGCAGCCCAGACACCGGTTCTTCTCCCGGAGATACCCCAGGCATATCCCGCAATTCATGCCGCACGCTGCGATCAGTTTCATGTTCATTTTTTCACGGCCTTGATGTCCTCATGATCCGGCGCGTTGGCCGTCGCCTCACGCAACACAGCCCGCGTCCTGTTCGTCCGGAAGATCATAAAACATTCCCGATGTTTTTTCCCGGGCGCAAGGCCCGTTCAGTCCCAACTCCGGAAAAGCGCGAGAACCCGCGGCCTCCCTCTCCGGTTCAAAGCCCCGCCGACGAGCCGAAGCGCCGGATTAAACGGAAGGCCCGTCGCCCCCGGGAAGCGAAGGAGGAAGCGGCGGGATCTCCGGCTGTTCACCGCTCCGGCCTTTCCGACGAAGCAAGCGGCGGGCGAAATCGCGGGCTTCGGTCAGGCCCAGGAGGCGGCAGGCGCCGTAAAAAATCAACAGCCCGGCCGGACCGCAGACGGCGATGGCGCCCAGCTTGACGAGAAACGAAGTCCCGGCGAACCGGGCGATCGCCGCCGCGCCGGCCCAGGCCGCTCCCCCGCCGGCGGCCGAGGCCAGAAGCAGGAGGCCGCTGAATTTGAGGAGGGAGGCCAGAGGAAACCGGCCGAATTTTTTGGGCAGCCCGGCGTAAAGATACGCGATATTGATCACCGCCGCCAGCGAAGAAGCCAGGGGGAAGGCCAGATGGCGCAGGAGCGGCAGCAGAGCGAGGCAGAAGAGAATATTCACGGCCATGGAAATAAAGCTGGCGATCATCGGCCGGCGGGCGTCCTGGGCCGCGTAAAAGACGTTGGCGATGTTGCGCAGGGCCGAAACGAACGGAACCCCGATCATATACAGAATCAGCATGGCCGCGGTTTTTTGAGTGTCGCCGGCCGTGAACGCCCCATGCTCATAGATCACCGAGGTGAGGGGCTGGGCCAGGACGGCGATCAGGGCCGAGGCCGGAATTGTTAAAAAAAGGACCAGTCGCAGGGATTCGGACAACGCTCGTTTGAGGTCCTCGAGCCGGTTTTCATGGAAGAGCCGGGAGAAGGAGGTCAGGGAGACCTGTCCGACGGAAACACCGAGCAGGCCCAACGGCAGAAAAAAGATCCGGTAGGAATAATTCAGCCAGCTGATTCCGCCGGCGATCGACGAAATCAGCATGGTGCTGACCCAGAGGTTGAGACGGGAAGCGGACAGCCCGATCGCCACCGGAACATACAGCCGCATCGATTTTTTAAAGGCGGGATCCTTGAAATCAAGGACCGGCCGGTAGACGAAGCCCTTGCGCATAAGCCGCGGGATCTGGACCAGGAATTGGGCCAAGGCCCCGACCGTCATCCCGACGGCCATCCCCAGGATCGGATCCCGGCCCCGGTCGAAATAGTAACCGAACAGGGCGATCGGAACAGCGATGGCGAAGGCGTTCAGAGCGACGGAGGCGAACTGCGGGACGAAAAATTCATTTTCGGTGTTGAGGTAGCTCATCGCCCAGGCCGCCAGGACGATGAACAGCAGGAAAGGGAACATGATGACCGTCATCTCGGTCGTCAAACCCATTTTTTCCGGGACGGACCGGAAACCGACAGCCACGATCCGGACAAGCGCCGGAGCGAAAAGCATGCCCAGGACGACGATGAGACCGACGGTCAGAAGGAGGGCGTTGAGGATGTTGCTGGCGAACCGGTTTTCCTCTTCCTTGCTCTTCGCCCGGGCCCCGGTTAAAACCGGAACGAAGGCGTTGCTGAGGGCGTTTTCGGCGAACAGGTCGCGGAAGATATTGGGGATGCGAAAGGCGGCATTGAACGCATCCGAGGCGACGCCGACCCCGAAGAGATACGCCAGCACTTGTTCCCGGAGAAGTCCGGAGATGCGGCTGAGGCCGGTTCCAACGGTGAAGGCGCGGACGCCTTTGGCGATATCGGACATGGATTTCGCTTTGGCCCTCTCTTTCCGGTCTGATATAGCACAGCCGCCGGAGGGGCGTCAATTTGGCGCAAGCCGGCCAGGGGGGTTGTTCTCCGGCCTAAATACCTCCCTCCACAAAAACGGGTATAATGCCCCCGAGGAGATCGCCCATGACCCCGTCCCCCGCCCAGACCTTCAAGGAGAGGCTGAAAAGCCGGGTGCCATTGACCGGCATTCTGCTTTCTCTTCCCTCGCCCGAAATCGCCGAAATTTCGGCGGAGGCGGGATTCGACTGGCTTTTTATCGACATGGAACACGGGCTTTTGACGGCCGAATCGGTCCAGAGGATGATCCAGGCCGTGGCCGGTCGGTCGGCGTGCATCGTCCGCGTCCCGGTCAATGAACCCAACGCCATCGTCAAAGCGCTCGATTCCGGCGCGGACGGCCTGATTTTCCCCCACATCAGCCGGGCCGAGGAAGCCCGGGCGGCCGTTTCCGCCGCGCGCTACGCGCCCGAAGGAACCCGGAGCATCGGCCTGGCGAGAGCCCAGGGTTACGGCTTCCGGGTCTCCGATTGCCTCGATCGGGCCAACAAGGACATCGTTCTCATCGCCCAGGCCGAACACGTCGAGGCTGCCCTGAACATCAAGGACATCCTGTCCGTCGACGGCGTCGATGCGGTTTTTATCGGACCGTTCGATCTCTCGGCCAGCCTGGGGATTCCGGGCCAGGTCGCCGACCCGCGTGTTCAAGAAGCGATCGGCCATATCCACGACGCCTGCGCCGTCCGGGGCGTGCCCTCGGGCATCTTCTGCCGCGATGCGGCTTCCGCCCGCGCTTTGGCCGCCGACGGATTTTCCCTCATCTGCGCCGGAGCCGACGGCCTCCATTACGGCAACGCCGTCCGCACCTTGCTGGCTGATATGAAGAGCTGAAATTTTTTTCCATGATGAACAGATCAAAATCGAGAATGTCCCCTCGGCGCACGGGTGACGCGGAGTCTCCACCCGGAGCGGCAGGGGTTCCCCACGGGGGGATGGGTGCCGCGAGGATGGAGACTCTGCGGCAGGACCCGAAGCAGGGGGACATTTGAGAACCGCTTTCACAACCTGATCGCCTTCGAATATAATCAAGGACGAGGGAAAGAAATCCATGGAAGTCATCATCAAGCCCGACGCCCATTCGGCCGCCCGCCTGGCTGCCCGGAAAATCGCCGCTCTCATCCGAAGAGAGCCTTCCTCCGTCCTCGGCCTGGCCACGGGCCGGACTCCGCTCGAAACATATGAACGGCTGGTCGAATATCACGAGAACGAAGGCCTCGATTTCAGCCGGGTGACGACGTTCAACCTGGACGAATACGTCGGTCTGGATCCGAAGCATCCGGCCTCCTACCATGCTTTCATGGAAGACAAGCTTTTCTCAAGGATCAACATCGATCGAAACCGGGTCCATCTCCCCGACGGCCTGGCGGCGGATATCGCCGGGACCTGCCGGGAATACGAGGAGCTGATTCGGGCCGCAGGCGGAATGGACCTTCAAATCCTCGGCATCGGCTCGGACGGACACCTCGGCTTCAATGAGCCGTCCTCATCCCTCGCTTCGAGAACCCGGATCAAAACCCTGACCAACCGGACTCGAAAGGACAACGCCGCGTTCTTCGGCGGCGAAGAGAACGTCCCCCGCCACGTCATCACGATGGGGCTGGGGACGATCATGGACGCCAAAGTCTGCCTCCTTCTGGCCTTCGGCCGGAAAAAGGCGACGGCCGTTGCCCAGGCCGTCGAGGGCCCGATCACGGCCATGGTCCCGGCTTCCATTCTCCAGATGCACCCGGCCGCGATCGTGATCGTCGACGAAGAGGCCGCCTCCGAGCTCCGCCGGGCCGATTATTACCGCTGGGTGTACGACCACAAACCGTCTTGGCAGCAGGATTGATTACCGGTCGAGGGCCGGGAAGGGGAATTCCGCCGAGGGACGGTGTTCCGCCCGCATGATTTCCCGGGCCTTTTCGACTATCTCGGGATGAGCGGCTGAAACGTCGGCCGTTTCAGCGATGTCCGAAGCCAGGTCGTAAAGCTCCGCGGGAGCGTCCGGATTTTTCATCAAACCGCGGCGAACGGCCTTCCAATTCCCGAGGCGGACCGACTGCTGTCCGCCGTAACCCGGAAACTCCATGTAAAGATGAGGATGAGCTTTCGGCGCCGGTTTCTCCTTCAATACGGGCAGGAACGAGAGTCCGTCGACGTTCGCCGGGACGCGGGAAGGGGCTCCGGCCGCGTCGAGCAGGGTCGGCAGCAAGTCTTGGAAGGCGCAGACATGGTCCGTCGTCCGCCCGGCCCGGATCCGGCCGGGCCAACGGGCGATCAGGGGAACCCGGATCCCGCCCTCATAAACGGAGCCCTTGAAATCGCGGAAAGGGCCCGAGCCCCGGAAAAAATCCGGATCGTACCCTCCGACGTCGAACGTCTCTCCGTTGTCGCTGGCGAACAGCACGATCGTATCGTCCTCGAGGCCGAGCGTTTTCAGGAGGTCGAGGATCCGGCCGACCGACCGGTCCAGCCGGGTGACCATCCCGGCATAGGCCGCCCGGGGCTTGGGATGAGGTTGATAACCTTTTTTTCCGTCGTAGGCCGTCTCCGGCCAAAGGCCCTCGTATTCGGCCAGGGAATCGTCCGGCACCTGGAGAGCCAGATGGGGAATGGTCGAGGCGATATAAAGGAAAAAGGGAACATCCTTGCTTTTTTTGATGAAATCGAGGGCTTCCTTTTCGAAGAGGTCCCCGGCATATGTCCGGCCCGTCGGCCCGCCGTCATTTCCCGCGATGGCCTCACGCTCTCCGTTCCTCCGGAGGTAGGCCGGGTAATGATTATGGGCATGGCGCTGGCAGTTGTAACCGTAAAAGAAATCGATCCCCTGTTTGCCGGGATCGCCGGTCGATCCGGGAAAACCCAGGCCCCATTTGCCCACGGCCGCCGTAGCATACCCCTCCGCCTTGAGCAGAGCGGGCAGGGTCGCCGTGCCTTCGGCCAGCGGGCCCTGCCCCTCCGGCTGGATTTCCTTGTTGTCCCGGATCTGAGCATGGCCCGAATGCATCCCGGTCATCAGGACGCATCGGGAGGGCGCGCAAACCGGGCTTCCGGAATAGGCCGAGGTGAACCGAACGCCTCCGTCCGCCAGCCGGTCGATCGACGGCGTTTTGATCCGTTTTTCCCCATAACAGCCGAGCTGCGACCAGCCCAGGTCGTCGGCCAGGATCAGGACGATGTTCGGCTTGCGGACAGGCCGGGAACAGCCGAAATACGACCCGGCCAGCGACAAGGCCGCCGCCCCCGCCCCGGCTTTTCCCGCCGCGACCAAAAACTCGCGCCGGCCGATTTTCATCAGCGTTTTTCCAAGAGATCCAGATATGCGCCCGAGATCAGGTCGCTTTTCCCGAGGCCGAGCTTTTTCGCCAGGTCCCGGGCGATCGCCGTCCCTTCCGAGGATTTCTGCCCGGGCTTGAGCACGACCTCGAGCTCCATGAATAGCCCCAAGCCGCCGACGTCGTCCAAATGGATCCGCGTTTGTCCGACGAGGCAGACCAAACGGACTTTTTTCACTATCCCTCTGATTCCGAGAGCGGCCGAAAGAGCGTTCCGCAACGCGGCGGGCTCCAAAGTGCGGACGATGCGGTATTCGCAAGTCTTCGGTCCGGGAAGGTCGGGCCGCTCGTAGAAGATCAGCTCCCCGGACTTGTGACCCAGAGTCCGGAGCTTGAGCCGTCCTGATCGGACACGAAAAAAGACGTCCTCCTGGACGAGGACACGGGGTTTCTTCGGTTTCAGCTTTTTAAGCCGGGCGGAGAAATCCTCGAGGTCCCGGACACGGGCTTTGAGCTCGATGTTTTTCATGAGGAAGCTCCTTTAACGGGGGTACGGTGAAGGCCAAACGACGACAAAGCCGGGGCGGTTCGCGATCTCTCGATCACGAGACGAAGCCGGGAGGCGCTGACCGGAGGAAAACGCAGGATCCGCTTGGACCCGACCGTCGTGCCCCGAACGACCGTCCGCCACGCTCCGTTTTCCTCGACCTCGAGAGAGAAGGCCTCGATCCGCTGGCCGGTTCGGATATGTTCCTGAAGGACGAGCCGGTCGAAAACGACCGGGACGGGAAGGTCAAAAACAAGCTCCCCGGCTTCGCTTCCCGCAGGCGCGCTCCAATACGTATCGGGATTCCGGTCCAGGACGTATTCCGGCCCGCGACCGACCGCCGCGCCCGAGGCCCGGACTCGAGCCCCGGCGGCGAGATTCGTCCCGTAGGTCCCGTCCAGAAGTCCGCGCAGGCCCATCAGGGCCCGCTCGTCGTTCTCATGGATACGGCCGCGCGTATCGGGCGGAATGTTGAGGAGAAGCACGCCGTTTCGGCCGATCGAGTTTTCGTAGATATCCAGAAGCTTCTCGGGCGTTTTCACTTCGGCGTTCTGAGCCGGATGGTAAAACCAACCCGGGCGGATCGAGACATCAGTCTCGGCCGGATACCAGATCAAGGCCCGGGCCGAAGCGAGCTTCTCCCGGCTTCCCAGGTCTTCGGCCATCCGGTCGATGGGCGTAAAGGCTCCATCCATCGGATCCGCCGCGGTTGAAGCCGCCACAGCCGCCGGGTCAGGCACGTCGACCGGTAGGACGCTCCATTCCGTCTCCCTCCCATAGCCCGATTCCGTCCCCACCCAGCGGGCGTCAGGGCCCATGATGGCGATGGCCGCCTCGAATTGAAGCTCGCGGATGAGACGGTAATAAGACGGCCAGTCGTATTCCTGCCGTTTGCCGTTCGGCCCTTCGGCGCAGGCGCCGTCAAACCAGACCTCGGCCACAGGACCATATTGGGTCAGGAGCTCCCGGAGCTGCCTTCGAAAAAATTCATTATATCGAGGAGAGTCGCCGTACGAGGGCTCATGGCGGTCCCAGGGCGAAAGATAGACGCCGAAACCGATGCCCGCCTCCCGGCAGGCCGCGGCGACCTCGGCGACGACATCGCCTTTCCCGTCACGCCAGGGGCTGCTTTTCACGCTGTGGGCGGTCAGGGCGGTCGGCCAGAGGCAGAATCCGTCATGGTGCTTGGCCGTCAGGATCAACGTTTTCATCCCCGCATCCTTCACGACCCGGACCCATTGCCGGGCGTCAAAATCCGTGGGATTGAAAAGCCGGGGATCTTCCGTGCCTTCGCCCCATTCCCGGTCGGTGAAGGTATTGATCCCAAAATGGGCGAAGGCCATGAATTCGCGGGTTTGCCAGTCCCACTGCCGGGGCGAAGGGACAACCTGGGCGGCCTTCGCGGCGATGGCCTCGGGTGTTTCTCCGGGCTCGATCAGGACGAAATTCCGGGACGGCCGCGTCCCGGATTCCTTCTGTTCCCGGCCGAGGAGAAAAATCATCAGAGGGACGGCCGCAGCGATCACGATAAAAAACGACAAGGCCGCCGTTTTTTTTGATTTCATCAAGGCGGTCCTTTCAATAGACGCAGTCCCGGGCCGCGGCGGCCAGGGCCTCGAGGTTTTCGACCGGGGCATCGAAAAAATGGTCCGAAGCCGAGCAGATATATCCGCCCCTGTCCCCCACATTCTCAAACAGGGCTTGAACGTCCCGCCGGACATCGTCCGGCGTCCCCGAGGTCAGCGTCCCGGACTGGTCCAGGCCTCCGATCAGGGCCAGGCGGCCGGCGATTTTCCGCTTGAACTCCCCGGGCTCCTGGTTGCCGCCGATGGACCGGGGGGCGAGCGTTTCCGACACGTCCGTGCCGTTTTGGACCAGGAGTTCCTCCAGGCCGAACGTTCCGCCGCAGGTGTGGTAGACGACCTTGAAGCCCAGGCCGTGGAGGGCGTCGTGGATCGACCGGTCATAGGGCAGACAGAATTCGGCATGCATCTTCGGCGAGATCAAGGTCGAAGAAGCGGAGCCGCCGCCGGTTTCGACCAGGTCGAATTTCGCCCCTTTCATCGAGGCGATGAAGCGGAGCTTTTTTTCAAGCAGGATCCGGAGAAGCGCATGGACCCAGTCCGGCCGGTCGATGGCCGCCATGATCAAGTCATTGATGTTCATCAGACAGGCGGCGTGTTGCCAGCAACCGCCCTGGTCGCCCCAGACGAATCCCCGCAAAATCCCGGCGTCTCCGACTTCGTCGTAGCGCGCCGAAATCCGGGCCAGGTCGAGGCGCGGGACGGGCATGTAAGCTTCGAGCAGGCGGAGGTCCTCGTCGCGTTTGAGGAGATATCGGGATATCCAGGTCGTCCGGCGATCGCTTTCGGTCTGATAGGTCAGCGTCCCTCCGGGAGTCGTGATCGTGTGGCCGATCACCCGATGGTCCGGAGAGTCATCAAGGACGACGGCGTCATCGCGCCATTCAGGCGTGTCTAACCGGGCCAGCTCCTCGCCCAGGGAGCAGAACGGAGCGGTCGGTTCCCAATACTGGATCTGGGCGTCGAGGCCCACGGCCTTGTGGGCCGAGAGGTCGTCCCGGCCGCCCATGAAAACATCGAGGTGGAATTTCTGCCACTGGTGGACCGTCGCCGGGAGCCGGTCGGGCTTTTCCCGGTTCAGGGCCCGCATCATCCTCTCTTTCGAGGTCATCGGCGGAATCATAACACAACCCCCTTGATTGATTTCGCCCTCGCGCTATAATGGAGAGGCCCGTTCACCCGGGAAGGAGGGACCCATGACTCAGACGGAAATCATCATTGTCGCCGCCGTTGTCGTTTTCTTCATCTTTCTGAGCGGCATCCGGATCGTCCGGCCGACCCATCGCGGGTTGATCGAACGGCTGGGGAAATACAAACGGTTCGCCAAATCCGGATTCAATTGGGTCATTCCGGTCATCGACCGTCTCTATCAGATCAATGTGACCGAGGTCATGGTCGACGCCCAGCCCCAGGAAATCATCACCAATGACAACCTGAATGCCCG
>CAYPKX010000038.1:0-261 GCA_964411395.1 uncultured Eubacteriales bacterium
CGATTTTGAGGCGGTTCTCAAGCTCCCGGTCGTCGATGCCCGGGCGCGAAAAGCCGGAGCGAAGACGCTGCAGGATGCCTTGGACTTTTTGAAATCGGGATTGACCGCGGCTGAACCGGCCGGAACCCGGCCGCGGCGCGGAGCCGCCAGGCCCCACACGTCCCGAACCGGGGCCGGCCTCGATCCGAAAACCGCCTGGACCGCGCTTTTCTGCTGGGCGGCCGTCCGTTCGATCGGGCGGCTCAACGGCGGGAGCAAGGC
>CAYPKX010000038.1:271-2250 GCA_964411395.1 uncultured Eubacteriales bacterium
GGACGAGGGAGGCCTGGGCGGGATTCTCGCCGAAGCCCTGGCCGGTTCGGGTCTCGAGGCGAATATCCAGGCCGACATCGCCGGGATTGTCCGGGCACTGGCCGCCCGGCCGGTCGATCTCGACCCGAATATTTCCGCGGCGGAGAATGCCGCCCGGGCGGCCGGGCTCTTCTTCCATGATCCGGCTTATCGCTCGGCCCTCGGAATCAATGTCTTCCAAGGCCTCGAATATTTCCGCGAAGAGGCCTTCGACCTGCTTCGTTGGCTGATTGTGGCCGTCGCCGCCGTCCAAGCTTCTCAGGAAGGCTTGCCCGCTCGAACGGCCAAGGCCATCGCCCGGGCGTTCGCCGTCGCGGACAGGTTGCGTTCGGCCGAACGCAAGTCGGGCTTCGAGCCGGGGCGGCTCAAAACAGCCCTGGGGATCCGCTCCTGAGAATTCTTCGCCCCGGATGACGCCCCGCCGGGCCCGGGAGAGCGTCGCCCCCCGGGAAATCAGGTAATTCCCCATTTCCCTTTCGGCAACGTACACCTCGGTCAGCGGCAGGACGCCGCGAGAATAAAAGAACACGACAACCAGACCCGTCAGAATGGAACCCACGCCGGCCATTCTCGCCGCGATCTGTTGACTCATGGCGACCTCCCCTTTCCGGGCTCTCTGCGTCCATTTTTTGGCCGGGATGCCGATTTGTCAACGAAGCCGCCCGCAAACCGCAGAACGCCATCGGCGACATTTGACAAACCCGGCGCCTTTCGTTACTTCTATATCAACAGAAGAGAGGAGGGTCGCCATGAAAATGCATCCCCGCCGACGGTGGGTCGTCCTCGTTTCCGCCGCCGTGATGATCGCCGGCCTGGCCGCGTCGCCGGCCGAGGCCCAGCCGGTCGAATTGAAAACCCTGACGGTCCTCTGCGATAACGGCTGCAACGTTTCCCTGAAGACGTTCATCGTCCCCGTAGGACAGACCGCCTCGGGATTCAAATCCTCCATCGAATCGTCCTGGCAACCCTGCCAGGGCGTGGATCGGATGGATTGGATCATTTTCGGCATTCGCGGCTCCATGGGAACTCCCGCATATGAATGTATGGAATTCCGGGACAGCCGCCCGGCCCGGGAAACTCCGGGACCGGCCGCCGCCCTGATACTCGCCCCGGGAACCTACACGGTTTATCTCATCTCGGGAAGAAACACGACGGTCCGCCTCTCCTACGCCCTGACCGTCGGTGCGAGTATTCCGGCGGGGGCGGCCGAATCCAAACCGGTCACGGTGTACCGGGACAATGACTGCAACCTTTATCCCGGGGGATTTCGGGTCGATCCCGGCTGCACCGCCCTGGGTTTCCGCTTCAGCCTGGACTCGTCCTGGCAGCCCTGCGCCGGCCCGGAGCATGTGGACGAGACAACCTTTCTCATCCGCAACTCCGAAGGCCGCGACGTCTATGAATACCGGGCCTATTACGACCGTCGGCCCCCCGTTGAACGGCTGGGCTCGATCAACAGCATGGTTCTCGGTCCGGGCAACTACATCCTTCTTCTCGGCTCGGGCCGGAATACGACGGTGAAGCTGGATTATTTCACCAGCTGCGGGACCGCGGTTCGGGAGCTCCCGGCCCCGGGGTACGAATCCGCCCAGCTCCTGGGCGTCATCGAAACGGAATTCAAACAATGGTTCATCAAAACCGGCGGGACCGGAGAAGCGTCGACCTACCGGCTGGGGAGCGACATCGAGGGAAGAAGGCCGTTAACCTGGACCGATATCACCAAGGAGGTCATCTCCAACCATGATCTGTCCATCTCCAAGTCCGGACGGATTTTTATGGACGCCGTCTTCCGGATGGAAGAACGGCCCGAATACGGGGACACGACCCGGACGGTCTATGCCGTCGGGTCCCCCTATACCCAGATCTGGGAAGACAACGCCTGGAAGAATTATCCCGAGCCGTTTATCGACGGCTGGCGAAATTATGTCGGTTACTGCGGA
>CAYPKX010000038.1:2350-3905 GCA_964411395.1 uncultured Eubacteriales bacterium
AAGTCGCAATACATGCAGACGCGGTCGCCCTCCGGCGCCGGCCGGAAAGGAACCCCGGAATCGACGATTTCCCCGAGCAGCCGGGTGATCAACACCTCCATCAAAGCCACCCGCTCCGCCCGCTTCCCCGGGGTGACATCCTTGCGGGCGTCCTTGGCGTCGTAGGGCGAGACCTCGATCTCCGGGCTCATCCTCGTTTTTCCAAGCATGACGAAGCGCCCCTGGACCTCGCCGGCCGTTTTCCCTTCGGACTCGGCCGCGAGAATCGAATACAGCGGCATCTGGAGGCTGCCGACGTATTTCGACCAGCTCGAGCGGTCATCGAGAACGAGCTTGTTCCAACGGATACCATACTTGGCCGAATCGGCGGCCGTTTTATAGTCGAGAATGAAGACGTCTTCGCCTCGCGTCTCGAGACGGTCGAAGCGGGCGGAGAGACGAAAGCCCGCCCATTCGATATTCTGAAACTTTTCCAAAGCCCGGACGACAATGTCCTTCCCTTCGGCCAGGGCTTGGCGAACGACAACCGCCTGGCAGGCGGTCGTATACTCCTTCAGATGCCGTTGCGTCTGGAGCATCATCAAGTAAGCCCGGCCGCTTAAATTCTCCCCGAAGACGTCCCGAAAAACCGCTTCGACCCGCCTCTCGATCCGGCCGGCCGGGAAATCATCCGGCCGGAGCGGACGGCCGATCAGCGGAGTGAATTCTTCCTCAAGGATGCGATGGACGATCGTGCCGACATCCCGGGCTTCGATTTCTTCATCCAGCTCCTCCCGCTCTTTCAATCCGAGAACGTACCGGTAGTAGAAGCGAAGCGAGCATTTCAGGTACGCATCCAACGACGTCGCCGAGTAGGTCAGACGTCGGAGGCCGTCGACGATCTCCTCCGATTTCGGGATTTCCGGAGGGCTGAACGGCCGAAGATCGGGAGCGTATTGAACGGTCCGGACGGGCGGTTCCGTGGATTTTTCGGGATCGCGCTTGCGGGCCTCCCAGAGGAGCCGTTCAACGTAGCGGCTGCGTTCCCGATCCCGGCCTTCAACGAAAAAGAGATGAACCCGCCGGGCCCCGCGGATGAGAACATCCAGGAAATGCTCGATCTCCCGCTCCCGGTCCCGATGGGTCGGGAGGCCGAAGAACCGGCGAACGCCGAGGGGGAGCAGGGAATCGACGGCATGGGACGCCGGAAGGATGTCTTCGTTGACGTCCAGGAGATAGACGTCTTCAAAGGGAATCCCGCGCGTTTCCCAGAATCCCAGCACCTGGAGGCCGCGGAGCGGCGTTCCAAAAAACGGGACGGTCCCGGCCGCGGCCACCTTGCGGAACAAGTTGAAGTACCCTTCCCTCTCCTGGAATTTTTCGTCCCGGAGAAGAGACCCGGCCAGTTGTTCCAGGCGGGCGATGAAGGCCTCGGCGTAGGGATGGAAGAAATAGTGGCGGCGGGCCGTGCCGTTCTCATAGACAAAATGCAGAATGCGGATCAGCTTTTCGGCAAAATCTCCAACCGAAGCGATCGACCGGAGGGGCTCGATCAAGGCCCGGTGGATGACGCCCA
>CAYPKX010000038.1:4005-24224 GCA_964411395.1 uncultured Eubacteriales bacterium
GCTTGATGGAAGAGGAGGGTCGTCTCCTTCCACCCGGCCATCCGACGGACGAGATTCTCCTCGGCTTTATTCAGGGAAAAGAATCCGGCGAGGACAAAGCGCTCGGCTTCCGGGAACATGTCCCGGGAAACGGCCTCGGAAACCGCCCGAAGCCGAAGAGCGGGCGTCGAAAACCCGGCCGCGGAAACCGCTTCGAGGAATTTCTCATGAAAGAGCGAGAGGGCCTGAAGGCGGGATTTGGACTGTTCGGTCATCAGGCCGGAGACCGCGTCATGGACGGCGGTATCGACGTTGCGGAGCTTTTCGTCCGGCACCCCGGCGGCCGTCAATTCTTCCAGGTCGCGGTAGAGTTTGAGGCCGAGGGGAAAAAAATGATCGGCCGTGAGGAAATACGACCGGCCGAGACGATCGGGAGCACTCCGCTGGATCTCCAGAAGCAGAGCGACCGCATCAAGGGAATCGATCATCCGGTCCCGGCGGCCGAGGCGCTCGACATACACACGGTCGACGAACGCATCCAGCGAAAATATTTTCGGCGGAACGAATCCCGCCCCGACGCGGGCGGCCAGGTCTTTGCGGAGGTAGTACGCCGGCCGGCGCTCGGGGAACAGCACCCAGTTCCGGGAGTAGTCACGCCCCGCGCCGGTCATTCCGTCGGCCGCAGCGGCAATCAGGCTCTCCCGCGGCGGGATCAGACGAATCCGGGCGGGGCTCATGGGACCTCCTCGATCCGATCCTGGTCGAGGAAAGACAAAAGGCCTCGGACCGTCCGGTCCGGAAAGACATCCTTCATGAGACGGCAATATCTGCGGATCTGTTCGCGGTACTCCTCGGCGAAGAGAGGCCGGCGGCCCGTCTTGAAATCAACGACAAGAACCGTCTCCGGATCAACGACGACCCGGTCCATCCGATAAACATCCCCTCCGGCATCGCAGACGTCGAGTTCCCGGGAGACGCTCCGGCCCGGGAGGGCGGCAAACCAGGCCGGATCGATCGATCGGCCCGCGGCCCGAACCAGGGCCTCGCCGGCTTCGTCAGCCAGGGTTTTTTCCCGGAGAGAAGGAGCGAGAGCGGCCAGGGACGCGGCGACGTCTTCGCTCCAGCCGGCCCCGGCAAACTCGATACCGGCCAGAATCCGGTGGATCCATTCGCCCCTCCGGATCCCGGAGGGGTCGAGCGACTCGCGGATGTCGACGGTCGGTTCCGTAAATCCGGAGCGGTGCTCGACCTTTTGACGCAGGCCGGTTTCACCGCCCGTCCGACCGCTCGCCGGGGGACGGTAGAATTCGAGACCGGCGGCTTTTCCGCGCTCGCCCGCCCGGCGAATGATTTCCCGATCTGGTTCCGGATCCGGGTCCTCCATATCAAAAGCCTTCGCCAGAAGGTCAAAGGGGTAGCGGCCTCTTTTCCCTTTGACGCCGACGATATACAGCTCATATTGGGCCCGGGTCAGGGCGACGTAGAGCGAATTGAGCCGATCCACCCATTCCCGGTCTCTGGCTTCCCCGTAGATCCGGGCTAACTCGGCCGAAGCGGCCGCCGACGCTTTGTTGATTTTATAAACATGGACGCCCGCCTCGTCGTCGTCGAGATAAAATTCACCGCCTTTAAACGCCTGACCGTACAGAAGGCAGATGACCACCGGGATCGTGGATCCCTTGGCCTTGTGGATGCTCATGATTTTGACGGCTTCGGTTTCCCGGGGGACGTCGATCGTCCAGATGCTGTCGGGATCTTCCTCGCCGGCGCTGAACTCGAGAAATTCCCGGAGGTCGTTCCGTCCTTCGCCCTCGAAGCCTTTGATCGCCTCGAGGAGCTTGGTGAGAGCCGCCTCCTCGCCAGGAAACAGGCGAAACACGTCGAATTCCCGGTACATCCGGGTCACCAGATCGTAGAGCGGCAGGTAGCCGACGCTGTTGAACATCGGCTCGAAGAATTGTTTCCAGAGGCCGGGAAACCGGCGGCGAAGGGCCGTGTAGCAGGGCCGGGTCTCCTCACGGTAGCAGGTCCTGAGGAATTCGCGCCGCGCCTCGAGGCCGAAATCCGCTCCGGCGAGCCTGGAAAATAAATCTCCCAGCAGAAATCCGGCCAGGGCCAGGTCGTCGGGCGGCGCGTCGAGAAAACGGAGGAACGACAGGATCTCCCCGATCACCTTGCGGCGGCGGATGTCGAGATTGCTGAAGGAGACGATCGGAATGTCTCTCTCGTTGAGCCAGGAGGCGACCTCGGCGACTTCGTCGTTGCGGTAGGCCAGGATGGCGATATCGGACCAGGAAAATTTCCGGGCGGCAAGCTCCGCGACCAGATCCTGAATTTCCTTTTTCTCGGGAGCGTCTCGGTCGGGCCCTTCGCCGGCGGCGTCTTCACCGGCGCGTTGTCCGGGCTCGGATTTTTCCTTTCCGCCCTGGTCCAACAGGATGTACCTCACATACCCGCGTCCCTCGCGTTCGGGGAGAACATGTTGCTCGAAATGATTGAGCCCCGAGAGCTCGGCCAGGCGCCCGTAATCGATTTCGTCGTCGACACCGGCTTCATCGGCCTCCGGTCTCGGCTTCAAACCCAAAAAGATGTCTTTGACGAACGCCTGGATCTCGCCTTCGCTCCGGAAATTGACCGAGAGCTCCCGGACCGATGTCGGGACCGACTCGAAAGCTTCCTCGCCCCGCTCCAGGCGGCTCATGATCCTGAAGTCGGCGTCGCGGAATCCGTAAATCGCCTGTTTCCGGTCCCCGACGAGAAAAAGGCTCCCGCCTTGACCCAAAGATTCTTCGATCAAGGGCTTGAGGATCGCCCATTGGATGGGCGCCGTGTCCTGGAATTCGTCGATCAGGTAGTGAAAGATCCGGTCGCCCAGCCGAAAATAGACGTCCGGGATGATCCCCCGTTCAAGATAGCGATAGAGCTTCCGGTTGACATCGTCAAGAAACAGAAGGCCCCGGCCGCGTTTGGCCGAATCCATCTCCTCCTGGACGTCCCGGTAGGCTTGGAGATAGGGCAGGAAAAAGTCACGGGCATGCCAGCGGGCATACTCGCCCGCGAGATCCTCGAGCGCCGTCCAGGCCGTCCCGATCTCCTCGACCGCACCCGCCGCCGCTCCTTTGGCTTTGCCCCTGGCCTTGACCGGGAACGTCTTGAAGCTGCAGTCGATCAAGCCGGAAAAATCTCCGGCTTCGACGGCCGGCAGGATTTTTTTGGCGTAATGCCCGGTCGTCGTGACCTCCAGACCGGAGGCTTGAACCGCCCGTTTCAACCGGTCCGCGGTCGTCCGGATTTGATCCCCGATTTCGGCCTTCTCCCGGCGACAATCGTCCAGCACAAGCTCGCCGGTCCGGCCGGCCAGCTTCTTGAGAAACGCGGCCAGCTTTTCCCCGATTTTCGGTCCCGGATCCCAGAGAAATTTTGCCTGATCCCCCTCCTGAAGAAGCAGGTATTCGAGGATCCGGCGGAAACG
The DNA here is from genome assembly GCA_964411395.1 of uncultured Eubacteriales bacterium. GTDB lineage: Bacteria > Acidobacteriota > Aminicenantia > Aminicenantales > UBA4085 > JAAZPG01. Next base: position 7,457 of record CAYPKX010000038.1, read on the forward strand.
GCCGCCTTCCTCGCTGTCCGGCGAGACCCGGCGAAGGTAACGGGCAAAAGCGTAATCCAGAAGCTCGCGCGGATTGAGAGAGATCTCGAAATCGGGGCCATACCCCAAATCGACGGCCGAGGCCCGGAAGACCATGGCCGCAAAGCTGTCGATCGTGTCGACCCGGAAATCGGTATAGTTCGCCAGAATCCGCTCGACGGCTTCCTCGGCCCGCCGCGAAAGGCCGGCCGGCTTGATCTCCAAACGGGCGAGGAGCTCTTCGGCCTTCGTCCCCTTCGCTCGATAACCTTCCTTAAGCCACTCCAAAACCCTGACTTTCATCTCCCGGGCGGCATTCCGGGTGAACGTGATCGCCAGGATATGGGACAATCCCCGGGGGATTTCTCCCTCCCCGGCCTCCGTCAGTAGAAACTCGGCGAACCGGAGCGAAAGCTTGTATGTTTTTCCGGATCCGGCCGAAGCCGTCGTTAAAATGAATTCGGGACCCATCTCGCCGGTCAACGTACCATGCGGAATTTTTTCCGTCAACCCGCCTTGTCCTTGACACTCCTTCCCCCGGCCGCATATGATTCCGGTCGCATTCGGGCCGCGTGCGGCCTTCCCGGGAGGTTCCGGCTCCGGTGAAAAATCCATTCCGTTCCGTCACCGCCGCCGACGGCGTTGTTCTGGGACTCTTCCTCGTCTTCACCCTGGTTATGACCTACCCGCTCGTCTTTCAGATGGGCCATTCCGTCGCCGCCGACCTCGGCGACCCGCTTTACACCATCTGGCTTCTCGACTGGGAGATCAAGCAGGCTGCCCGCGGCTTCGACTCGTTTTTCAACGCCAACAATTTCTTTCCCCATACCGGAACCCTGATGTACGCCGACTGGGTTCCCGGACTGGCCCTCATGACGGCTCCGGTTTACGCCCTGACCGGGAGCATGATCCTGGCCTACAATGTCGTTTACCTGTTCTCGTTCATCCTTTGCGCCTGGGGGGCTTACCGCCTGGTGCTCTACCTTTTTAAAAGGCGGACAGCGGCTTTCCTGGCCGGTCTCATCTTCGCCTTTTTCACCTATCGCTTCGCCCACCTCAGCCACATCGAGCTTCTGACCTTCGGGTTTCTGCCTCTGTTTTTTCTCTCGCTTTTCAAATGGATCGATCATCCCGCCCCGCGCCACGTTCTCGGGATGGGCCTGTCTTTCGTCTTCCAGACCTGGTGCTGCGCCTACTACGGAGCCTACTTCGCGCCCTTTGTCGGCGCGGGGATGCTTTATCTCGGGGTGAAAACCAAAGCCTATTTGCGTCCGGGATTCTGGAAGAACGTCCTCCTCCTGGCCGCAGTCACGGTTCCCCTTCTCGCGGCCTTCTACCTGCCGTTCATCTTCGTGCATCAAAAAATGGTTTTCTCCCGCGGTCTGGATGAAGTCCTTCGCTACTCCGCCGAACTTCAGTATTTTATTTCCGTCACCCGACAGACGATTCCCTGGAAATGGCTGTTCCGCAGCCAGGAGTCGGCGGAATGGATTCTGTATCCCGGGATGATCGCCGTCCTTCTGACCCTGATCGGCGCCTGGATCTATCGGCGGACCTACCGGAGAGAATTGATCGAGGAAAAGAAGACCTTCGTGGCGGTCGGAGACGCCCTGATCCTCCTGGCCCTCCTTGTCCTGCTTCAAATTCCCCGGCCCGGCGGGGGGCTGACCGAACCAAACTGGCCGCTTTTCGGTCTCGTTGCCGGGCTTCTCCTCGCCGCCCGGTCGGTCTGGGCCTGGAAGAAGCGGACGGCCGAACGGACCGTTCCTCCGACCTCGAGCCTGGCCGTCCGGTTCTTTCTTTTCATCGGCGCGGCCGCCGTCCTGCTGTCGCTTGGCCCCGAGATCCGGTTGAACTTCAAACCGCTCCTGGCCGGGCCCTATATCCTCTTTTATGATTTTTTCCCCGGCTTCCGGGGATTGCGGGCGCCCGGCCGGATCGCCGTCGTCATGATGCTGGCCGTCGCCGTCATCGCCGCCTGGGCTTTCGCCCGGGTCACGTCTCGCCTCCGCAAACTCGCGGTTCAAGCAGGGTTGGCCGGGCTCATCGGGCTCCTCATCCTGGCCGATTTTTCCGCCTTCCCGATCGTCATGGCCAAGGTTCCCGAGATCCCGCCGATCTACCGGGAAGTGCGCGATCTGCCCGACTCGGCCGCCCTGATCGAACTGCCGATGCCCGGCCAGAACTGGTCCTTCGAAGATTGGCGGGGAGCCTTGCGGATGTACTACTCAACGTTCCACGGAAAGCGGATCGCGAACGGCTATAGCGGGTATTATCCGCCCGGCCATAAACTGGTTCGCGATGCCATGGAGGGCTTTCCCGCTCCCCGCGCCCTCAAGCTCCTGCGTGACCTGGGAATCACCCACGTCCTCGTTCACACCGACGCTCACCGGACCCTTGACGGACAGGCCATCGTCAAGGCCCTGTCCGGGCTTCCTCACGAAGCCGAGCTTCTCTCCAGGATCGAAGGATCCGTCCTCTACCGGCTCCTTCCCGCGCTTTCTTCGCCGGCGCCCAAACCCGGCCGGGACATCGGAGACCGGTCCGCCTGGAAAGCCACGGCCAGCTCCAATTCCGAGGGCGCCGCCCAGGCGATCGACGGAAATCCCCAAACGAGCTGGGCCTCGAACCGAACCCAGGTCGTCGACGAATATTTCGAGGTCGATCTGGGCGAAGAGGCCCCCGTCTCGCAAATCGAGCTCAGGCAAGGGAAGGAGCTGCCCCTCGATTATCCCCGATCTTTTATCGTCGAAGGCCGCCTCGGCGGAGAAGAGTGGTTTCTCCTGCTCGATGTCCCGGTCGGCGTTCCCGATATCACGGCGAAAAATATCGAGAATTTCGAAGACTACCGGATGCAAATCGATTTTCCTCCCCGGACCGTCCGCTCGATCCGGATCCGGCTGACTTATCCCCACCGGACTTTGCCCTGGTCGATCCAGGAGATCTTCATCCGCCGGTCAGCGGACTGAACTTTTCCCCGGCTTGGCCCCGAGTCCCGGTTCGGGTAGAATGAGGCCATGGAAACCCTTCCTTTTGAGATCGCCGTCATCGGCGGAGGCGAGGCCGGGATTGCGGCCGCGGTCAAGGCGGCCGAGCTCGGCGCCCGCGTCGCCATGATCGAAAGCTCCTCCCAGCTGGGCGGCGCCTGTGTCGCCACCGGGACGCTCCCGAGCAAAACCTTCTCGATTTCGACCGGGGTGTACGAAAGCGTCAAGAAAGCCAAAAATTTCGGCGTCCGGATCGACGGCCCGATCACCCTGGACTTCAAGGAAGTCGTGGTCAGCCGGAACAAGCTGATGAAATGCGACATCGGCGTCATCCATTCCCATCTCCGAACCCACAAGGTCGAGCTCATCCAGGGCCGGGCCGCTTTTCTCGCTCCGGACCGGATCCGGGTGGCGAAGTCCGACGGGACGGAGGCGGAGATCCAAACGCCGAGGACGATCATCGCCGCCGGGTCGCGGCCGATGGCGCTTCCGGTCCTGCCGATCGACGGAACCACCGTCATCACGACCGATGAAATCATCGCTTTAACCGAGAGCCCCCGCCGGATCATCATCGTCGGCGCGGGAATCATCGGCTGCGAATACGCCTTCATTTTCCGGACCTTCGGGGCGGAGGTGACCCTGATCGAAAAAACCGCTCACGCCCTCCTCGGCCAGGACAAAGACGTCGTGGCCGCGATCGAAAAGGAATTGAAACGCCGGGGCGTCGCCTTTCATCCGGGCACAACCGTCCGGTCGTGCTCGGAGCGGACGGACAGCGGCCGGACGGTCGTCCTCGATAACGGCCTCTCCTTCGAAGCCGATCTCGTCCTGGCCAGCGTCGGCCGGAGAGCCGCGACCGAAGGACTCGCGCTCGAAGCGGCCGGTGTCTCCCTCGGCCGGAGGGGAGAGATCGTCGTCGACGATCTGCTGGAGACAACGGCTCCCGGAATCTACGCCGCCGGCGACGTGATCGCCCGGCGGATGCAATCTTCGACGGCCATTCTCGAAGGCGCGGTCGCCGCCGAGAACGCCCTGGGCGGTTCGCGGACGGTCGACGAACGCTTCGTCCCCGGGGGGATCTACACCCAGCCGGAAATCGGATCCGTCGGATTGACCGAAGACGAAGCCCTCGAGAAGGGGATCCCCTTCGTCATCGGGATCTGCAGCTATGCCGGGCTGGTCAAGGCCTGCAGCCTCCAATCCTTCAATCCCGGTTTCATCAAGATGCTCTTCGACCGGAAGACCCACGAGGTCATCGGGGCCCACATTCTCGGGACGGAGTCGGCCGAGATCATCCATAACCTCGTGGTCGCCATGAGAACCGGGGCGACGGCCGAGGATTTCATTTACTCGATCTACCACCACCCGAGTCTTTCGGAGGGATTCCGGGACGCGGCCCGCGACGCCCTGTCGAAGCTCTGAAATGAGGATCGATCTCCTCAAGATCAAACCGTTCCCCCGCCTCGCCGCTTCCCGTATATATCCCAGAGCGGCCCGTGTCCTTACCCTGGGCGCTTTTCTTCTCCTGATCGCCGGCGGTCTGACCGTTCCCCATGTCCCCGCCGGTATGACGGGAACGCTCCGCAACACGAATCTCGCCGCGCTGGTCGTCTGGTCGCTGTGGTGGCCGTTGGTCATCATCGGAGCCGTTGTTCTGGGCCGGGTTTGGTGCCAGATCTGTCCGATGGAACTGGTCAATTCCAGGGCCTCCGGCATCGGACAGAAAAAACGCGTCCCGCGCTTCCTCCGGTCGGGCTGGGGAACCGGGATTTTTTATGCTCTCGCCCTGATCGGATTCATCCGAACGTTTTGGGCTCACCGCTATCCGGAACGGATGTCGATTTTTTTCCTGTTTCTTCTCGGAGCCGCGCTCGTCTCCGGTTTGCTCTACGAAAAGCGGGCCTTCTGCAGTTTTCTCTGTCCGGTCGGCCGGATCTTGGGGCTGTACGCCTCATGCTCGATTTTGGAATGGCGGGTCCGGGATCAGAGTGTCTGCGAAGCCTGCCGGACCAAGGATTGTGTGGACGGCTGCGCGAGCGGCCTTTATCCCCCGTCCCTCTCGAATAATCGGGATTGCCTCGTCTGTACGCACTGCCTGAAGGCCTGCCCGTCGAAAAACTTCCGCTGGAGCTTCCGCCGGCCGATGGCCGACTTTTTCTCGGGACTGCGGCTGAGCGCCTTGGATGTCTTTCTCCTCGTCTTCGTCTCCGGCTTGGTCGTCTACGAATTGGCCGAGGAGTGGAGACCGGCCCGGACAATTCTCGAATCCGTCCCCAAAGCCATCAACACGGGCCTGGGATTTTCCGGGGAAGCCGCGAATTTCGTCCAGGCGCTCATTCTTTTCGTCATCTATCCCGCCCTGCTCTATCTTCTGCCCGGCCTCGTCGGAATGCTCCTGAATCGGACGACTCTTCTCGGCTCGATGAAAGTCTTCGGGCTCTTGTTCCTTCCTATGGCCGCCCTGGGCCACCTGGTCAAAGCGGCGATCCGGATCGTTTCCCGTCTTCCGTATTATCCCCTGGCGTTCCGGGATCCCGCGGGATATGAAACCGCACGGACCGTCACCGAAGGCCGTCTCATAGTCGACGGGAAAATCGTCGAAACCCTCGCTCCCTGGGTAAGCGGTCTCTCTGTTCTCGTCCTGGCCGCGGCCCTTGTTTCCCTGGGACTGATCGTCCGGAAAAGCCCGGTTCTCCGGTCGTTCGGAAAACGAGGCCGAATCTCCCATTTCCTGTTTGCGGCTGTCTATGGAGCGGCGATTCTCACTGTCGTCATTATCGCCCGGTATTGACGGTTCCGTCCGGTCACTTTTTCTTATCGAGCGCGGAAAGCATCAGGTTATCAAGCGACAATCGTTAATATATTTGGCTCTCTTCCATTTGGTGTGGGTCGAGAGAAGAGATTATGACGGCCGGAGTGAACATCGTCCGGATGAGGCTTTTCTCGATGCCTGGCCTTGCCGTCCTCCATGAGCCTTGCGAATCAGGGTTGCCTGAGAAGCCGGCTCGGAGAAGCCGGCACTTGTCGGCCAGGCCGACCGAGCACGAGAACCCGGCGGGGCAGGGCCAGGCCAATCGAGAAAAGCCATGAAGATCCGGACGCGTGAGCGGAGGCCGTCATAAATTCGCTTGCGCTACCCATACTAACGGGATAAGGATTTTTCGGAGGCCCAAAAATCCTTACGTCCTCACCTTCGCACCCAGACGAAGGAGACCTTCCAGCTCCAGATCCTCCCGTTATTCGGCGAGTGAATCATCCTCCACCGTCCGCCCCGGAAGTCCACGATACGGATGTCGGCGTTCACCAGGCCCAGGACGTCCATACGGTTGACCTGGGTGATGGGGATCCAGGGGTGCTCCACGACCTTCCATCGGGCCCCGCCGCTTTCGGTATGCAAAACCGTCCCGCCAAGGCTGACAGCCCAGGCGGTCTGCCCGTCTACGGCGCTGATGTCCAACCCGATGAACCCCGTCCGGAGGGAGCGGTCGCCCTGCTCGACCCCGGCACTCCCGCCGTCGCCGGTGTGCAGAATCACCGCGGTCTCGGTCGGATCGTAACCAATGACCCATCCCTGGATGAGTTTGAAGCGGGAAGCGTCCTCCCTCGGGCGCTCGTCGTCTGCGCGCGTCCGGCCGCCGCTTCCGGCCGCGAGGACGAGAAAGACGAAGAGGACCCCCAATCAAAGTCCTCCTCTCATCAAACCTCTTCCCACTCCCGCAGGATGTCGCGGGGTTTTTCCGTTATTTTTTCTCCGGCGCCGGCGTCAGGTTCTTCCAGTTCAGCATGGCGTTCGTCACCAGGGCGAAAGATCCGTGCGTTTGATGCCGCCACATCGGATTGAAGCCGAACATCAGGACGTGGCCTGATCCGAACGGAGCGTCAATGAGAGTCGGCGTCCCGGCCAGAGCTTGTCCCCCGGCCAACCCGCCGCTGATCAGCAGGTCCTCAACCTTGGAGGAGAAATTCAGGATGACCCGCGGCCGGGGTCCCGAGGCCGCCGCCATCCCCCGGGGCATCTCCGAAGGAGATGGGAGGGATTTACGAAATTCCTCGACCTCCTTGACCCCCAGGTCGCGGGGCCGCCCCTGGGCGATATCGGGATCGGTCAACGAACCGCGCCCCGATGTCCGGCCGCCCGGCGCCTGGCCGCGCGATCCGCCCCCAAAGCCCGCTCCGCCCCCGAAACCGAGGACCGGCGCCTGGCTGAAATAGATGCCGAGCGACTCGCCATAGCCGTAGACCACGGGGCTGGTTTTGTCGGCCACGACCGCCCGGAAGACGCTCCCCCCGGCAATCAAATCCGGAGTCTGCCGGACTGCAAGACCCGGGGCGAAGCCGAAATGAATCGGCAGGGCCGAGGTGTTGGTCAAGGTGATAAACAAGCCGCCGTCCTTGATGAAATCACGGAGATGGAGGATCCCCTCCAGCTCCAGGCCGCCACGGATGTCGTCGCTCGAATCGACGACGCCGATATTCGGGGTGATTTCGGTTTTCTTCCAGGACTGGGGTTTGTCGCCGGTCACGCCGTTGACGAGGCTCATGGCGTCGCCCGAGGAAGGACCGAACAGGATGACATCATATTTGTCCCGAAGCCTGGCCGTGTCCCGGGCGGCGTGGATCGAAACATAGTCATACGGAACGCCCAACTCGTCGAGGGCGACGCGGACCCAGCCTTCGGTCTGGGTGTTCTGCCAGGTGTGCATCAAGGCGATTCGAGGGACGCCAAGGTCGTGCATCGGGACATCGGGGACGGCCGGCACGGCCAGGACCGGAAGACCGAAAGCTTTTCCGGCCGAATCGAGAGTCGCGTCCAAACCGGACGGGTTTCCGGCGGTTTTAAGGACGAACGTGCCGGCGTTGAACTTCCGGCCGCCGGCTTCGAAATCCTTCTCGGCCGCTTCGATCTTTAAACTCTTGTGCTTGAACCGGAAGGCGGCCAGGGCGTTGTCGGCGTTATGGTTGATGAGAAAGGCCGCCGCAGCCCCGGATCCGGAGCGGGTCAGCCCGCCGGGAGCGGCCGCTTCGCCCTTGACCAAGGTCATCGGTGCGGTCAGGACGGCCGGATCGACGACCCGGACGGTCTTGACGTTGAACAGCGGACCGAGCGTCCAGCCGACATCATCATAAGGCCGGGCTTCGGCCGTGCTGAAATACTGGGTGTCCAGGAGCATGTCAGCCATCCGGCAATACGGCTGATCCATGCGAACGACATAGGATCCGGCCGGGAACTCCGTCTCGCCGGCTTTGAAGGCTTTGTCGGCGGTATGAATTTCAACACCCTGGGCCTGAAGAATGCGCATCAGCCGGGCCGCCTGACCCGGGCGCGGGTCATCGGCCGAAATCACGTAGGCCGCCGGCCCTTCGGCCTTGGCCTTGGCCACGGAGCGTTTTCCTTTTAAATAGAAGTTCTCCAGAAATCGCGTCCGGTTGGCCGCGACGTTGTTCATCCCGACGATCAGTGCGCTCTGTTGGAGATTGACGTTGTTTCGAATCGACCAGACGGTCTGGGCCAGGGGCGGATTGGGCTTGTACCAGAACCGGTTGGTGTTGTTGGTCACAATCCGGGTAGCGGCGTCGCCGGCTCCCTGGGTTTCATAAAACCGGCCGATGGCGTTGTGGCCGTTGGCCGCGTAGAAGGCGTAATTGGGGGCCCAACCGTCATAGAAGGAGAATGTCCAAACCCCGGGCACGCCCTCGCGGGTCATGGCGTTGACTTCATGGAAGGCCATCATCTGCCATTCATCGATCGTGATCGGGTCGAGCCAGGCGTTATAGGGTCCGGAACCGGTCGAAATGTAAAGGTGGCCGGCCGATTCATGCAGGTCGTGCATGACCTGGGGATGATAATCCAGGGCGACCTTCAAGATGTTCCGGGACAGGGCCAGGGACAAACCGATATTGTCCCGGTTGTTGTCGTGAGAGACGTACTTGCCCCAGTAGATCAAGCGGGAGGACGTGGTCGTCTTGGGGTCCTTGCGGGGGGCCATGGCCACGTCGACATACTTGTCCCGGCCGTCGACCTCGAGGATGGGGGTGATCATGACAATCATGTTATCCCGGATGGTCTTGATGAACGGCGTTTCATCCGCAGCCAGGCGGTAGGCCAGCTCCATGAGCATCTCGACCGAGCCGGTTTCGGAGGAATGCATGCCGCCGGTCGCCCAGTAAATCGGTTTGCCCTGTTCGATCAGCTCCCGGGCCTGGGCATCGGTGATTTTTCGCGGGTCGGCCAGCCTGGCCGTGATGTCCTTGAACTTGGCCAGGTTATCAAGCGTCGCCTCATCGGCGATCACGGCCACGATCCAATCCCGGCCCTCCTCGGTCTTTCCGACCCGGAAAACCTGGACCCGGGGCGAGGCCTTGTCCAAGGCATCGAAATATCGATAAACGTCCTTGGAATAGCTGAGGATATCCGGAGCCCCGACGATGTGGCCGAGCACGGCTTCCGGTGTCGGCACCGTAGACGAAGCCGGCAGGTAATCGACATACTTGGTCAGGAAGCTTTTGTCCGTAGTGAAATCGCGGATTTTTTTGGTGTAATTCTGATCGACGCCTTGGGGGAAGGCGGCGGCGGCCAGAAAAAGAACCTGAAGGCCGAAAACAGGAAGGAAACGGAACTTTTTAAAGCGCGGGACGATCATGATTGTCCTCCTCTCCCGGATGGGAAGGCCTCATTCATATCAATTTTTTCCGGAAAGGTCAAAAATGTTTTCCTTCCCTGGAAAAACCTGATCACCGGTATCCGAAAGAAGGCTTTTTTTCGACACCATCGGGACACCGCCGGCCAATGCGGGTAAGCCGCTTTTCGAACTCGGACGAGTTAAAAGGGACTAAACCCCAGAAAAAACCGGATCAGCTCTCCCTGGGTTTGGCCGCGCCCAGGGCCCGGACGACCAGGAAGGCGCCGATGGCCAGGATTCCGGCCAGGCCGACGAGATACGACGGCTTCTCGAAGACATGGAAGAGCTTGATCTCGGCGAAGGCCAGAGCGGCGAACAAGATCCCGACAATCGCCTCTCCCGCGATCAAACCCGAACCGAGGAGCGTCCCGGTATTCATGCTCCGGTCCTTGTCCTCGGCCGGAACCTTTCGGGCCTCGAGACGCTTCTCCAGGATCGATTTGAACACGCCTCCCAGGAAGATGGCGAAGGACGTGTCGATCGGCAGGTACATGCCGACAGCGATCAGCATCGGGCTCTTCACCTGCATCAGGATGAAGGCCAGGCCTAAAAACATCCCGACGACGATTAAAATCCACTCAGTCTTGCGTTCGAAAATGCCCCTGGCCACGACGGCCATCAGGCTGGCCTGGGGGGCGGCGATTTTCTCACCGCCGAAACCGGCATTGGCCTTCAGGATTTCATTCTGGGCCTCGGGCGGGAGAACCTTGATTTCGTCCAGCCGGTAGGTCTTCGCTTCGACCGCCGGATGGCCGCCGTCATAAACGACTTCGGTGACGCCCGACGCGGCCAGCGTGTCGAGCTTCGCGGCCGTCTTCTGCTTGATGTCGCCCAGGTGCAGGATGGAGAGGATGAGGAACATGACCGAGGCGGCGGCTACGATGCCGAAAATGTCGCCGATCTGCATTTTTTTCGGCGTGCAGCCGAGGATGTGCCCGGCCTTGAGGTCCTGCATCATTTCCCCGGCCACGGAAACCGAAACGCAGGTGAAGGCGGCCACGATCAGGACGGCGGCGATGCCGACCGTTCCCTTTAAACCCATGGCGGCCATGATGAAGGCGACGATGATGAGGACCGAAACGGTCAGACCGCTGGTCGGATTGGAGCTGACGCCGATGATGCCGACGAGGTAGCCGGACACGGCGGCGAAGACGAAGCCCAGAACGACCATCAGGACGACGGCCACGACCGAGGCCGGCGGGCTCTGGGCGAACCGGTTGAAGACGAAAAAGACGACCAGGGCGATCAGGATGACCGCGGCCAGGGCGTGCTTGATATCGATATCGCGGTCGGTCCGGGGAAGAACCGTTTTCCGGGCATTCCGGCCGCCGGTCAGGGTCGAGAGCGAACGGGCGATGCCCTGGGCCAGGCTTTTGCGCATCTTGAAAAGGGTATAGAACGCCCCGACAAGCATCGCCCCGATGGCGATGAACCGGACATAATCCTTCCAGATTCGGGCAATTTCCGCCGCCCAGTTGCCGACGGCTCCCAGATCCCGGTAATTCAGGAAGAAGGCCAGGGCCGGGGCCAAGAGGCCCCAAGCCAGCACGCCGCCGCTGAAATTGATCGCGGCCAGCTTCGGCCCGATGATGTAACCGACGCCGAGAAAGGCCGGGCTCATCTCCGGTCCGCGGAGCAGCATCGAGCCCTTGCCGACGGAGAAGACCGATTCCCACTTCAGGGCGACGAACCGAAATTCCGTCAGCATCGTAAAGAGCGCTCCCAGGCCCGCTCCGGCCAGGAGATGGCGGGTGCCGCCGGCGCCTTTCTGGCCGGCCTTGTGGATCTCGGAAGCGGCGATGGATTCGGGAAAGGGCAGGTCTTTATCGGCGATCAGGACGCGCCGGGTGACGGTGACGAACATGATCCCGAGAACCGCTCCCAGAATCAGGATCACCGTGGCGATCAGGTAATGTTCAAATTTCGAGAACGGGAACCAGATCCCGGCGATGAAAAAGGCCGGCAGGGTGAAAATCGCCCCCGTGGCCACGTTTCCCCCGATGGAGCCGATCGTCCGGGCGGTATTTTCCTCAAGGAGCGTTCCTTTGAGGCCTTTGATCACGGCCATGCCGATGACCGCCGTCGTGTAGGTGGCGGCGATGGTCATCCCGGCCTTGAGGCCGAGGTAGGCGTTGGCCGCCCCCATGAACACGGCCATAAGCACGCCGAGCAGAACGGCGCGCGGGGTGAATTCCTTCATGCTGGATTCGGCCGGAACCAACGGCCCGGAGGTCTTGTCGTCCATGTTCGGCTCCCTTCAGTTGGAGTTGGATGCGAACATTCTATCCGGATTTCGCGGCCGTTTCCAGACCGCGCCTCCTTTTCCATTTTATTCGGGACCAGGAGACGGGGCCGCGGCGGACGGCCGTTTCTTCCGCCACAGCGCCTTGATCTTGCGCCGCTCCGCCGGGGAGAAACCCGCCCGGGCATGGAGGAGCCGGGCCAGGTCGACAAACGATCCTCCGTAGAGGCGGCGGGCCAGGGAGCTGAGAAGATCGCCGACGGTCTCTTCCTTGTCGTACAAGGCGGTATAGACGTACTCCCGTCCGGTTTTTCTGCGGCTGAGCCAGCCGTAACGTTCGAGGCGGGTCATCTGGACCTGGACGGTCGTCCGCCGGACCTTCTTGCGGCGGGAGGCGTTCAGGGCCTTCCAGACGTCGTTGACCGAAGCTTCGGGACGGGACCAGATTTCCCGCATGACCTCCAGGCTTTCGTCCGAAAGAATCTCGTGGCGCATGCCGCCCTCCGTCCGGAAAGGGTTTGAAGACGTCTTTATAATACGACACTTGTCGTTTTTAAATCAAGTCATTATTTTATTAATATTTCTTGACAAGGGGTATTTCGTGTGTTATGAAAATCGCGCCGTCATCAGGTTTTGAGGAGTCATACCTTCATCATTTCGGCTCCCGGGCTTGTGATCTCCGGCCCCGCCCCAGGGGAAAAACCATCCTTCCGCCCGCGCTTAAACGGTTCTTCGTCCCCCGTATTTCGGCTTTCCATTCCTGGAAATTTTCATAAGGAGGTATGACACGTGGATGTCCAAACTGACCGCGTGAACGCCTTTATCCGGAAGCACCAAAACCAGAAAAAGGCCCTGATCGCGATCCTCCAGGACGTCCAGGCGGAGTACAACTACCTGCCCCAGGAAGCCCTGCGGCAGGTGGCCCGCTCCGTCGGCTTACCGCTCATCGACGTCATCGGCGTTGCGACGTTTTTCAGGGCTTTCAGCCTGAAGCCGCGCGGCCGCCATGTCGTCACGGTTTGCTCGGGAACCGCCTGCCACGTGCGGGGCGGCCCCAAAATCCTGGAGGAATTCGAACGGCAGCTCGGCGTCGGCGCCGGCGAAACGACGGCGGACCGAAAGTTCACCCTCGAAACCGTCGCCTGTCTCGGCTGTTGCGCCATCGGGCCGGTTGTGGTCGTCGACGGCGACTTCCACGCCCAGACATCGGTTCGCAAGGTGTCGTCCATCATCAAACAGTACGCGAAAAAGCGAGACGCCGCATGAAAATCCCCAAACTCAAAACGCTCGCCGCTCTGGAACAGACGATCGCGACTCAGCAACGCCTTCGCAAAAACGACAAAAAACCCGTCCTGACGGTTTCGGCCGGAACGTGCGGCCGGGCCCGGGGGGCGGCCAAGGTCGTCGACGCCCTGCGGACCTCGCTCAAGAAAGCCAAGCTCGACAAGAAAGTCAAAATCCGGGTCACCGGCTGCCACGGATACTGCGAAGCCGAGCCGAACATCATCGTCCAGCCGCACGATCTGTTCTACCAGAAAGTCGACCCGAAGGATGCCGTTCTGATCGTTTCCGAGACGATTCGGAAAAAGAAACCGGTCCCGGCCCTTCTCTTCCATCATCCGGGAACCGGCAAAACGGCCAGGCGGGAAAAGGATATCCCCTTCTACGCCAAGCAGAAGCGGCTGGTTCTGGGCGACAACGCCCGGATCGATCCGACTTCGATCGACGATTACTTCTCGATCGGCGGATACGCCGCTCTGGCCAAGGTCCTGAAGAAATGCACCCCGGAGGACGTCATCGCCGAGATCAAAGCCGGCGGCCTGAGGGGACGCGGAGGGGCCGGATTCCCCACCGCCCTGAAGTGGGACCTGGCCCGCAAACAATCCGAACCGGTCAAGTATGTCATCTGCAACGCCGACGAGGGCGATCCCGGGGCCTATATGGACCGGAGTCTTCTTGAGGGAAATCCCCACCGCGTTCTCGAAGGCATCATGATCGGAGCCTATGCCATCGGGGCCGGCGAGGGCATCATCTACGTCCGCGACGAATACCCCCTGGCCGTCAAGCATGTGACCATCGCCATCGAAGCCCTCCGCAAACGCGGGATGCTCGGCGAACACATCCTGGGCACCGGATTTTCCTTCGATTTCCGAATCGTCAAGGGCGCCGGGGCCTTTGTCTGCGGCGAAGAAACGGCCATGATCGCCTCGATCGAGGGACGGACGGGCGAGCCCCGCCAGCGTCCGCCGTACCCGTCGGTCCGGGGCCTCAACGGGAAACCCACGGTCATCAACAACGTCGAGACCTGGGGCAACATCCCGATCGTCATCGGCGGCGGCGGCGCCGCCTTCGCCAAGGTCGGCACGCCCGGCAGCAAGGGAACCAAGATCTTTTCCCTCGTCGGGAAAATCAACAACACCGGACTGGTCGAAGTCCCGATGGGAATCTCCCTGAAGGAGATCATCTACGACATCGGGGGCGGCATCCCCGGAGGAAAACGCTTCAAGGCCGTGCAGACAGGCGGACCGTCCGGCGGCTGTCTCCCGGCCGCCAAGCTCGACCTGCCCATCGATTACGAAGGCCTGGCCGCCGCCGGGTCGATCATGGGTTCAGGCGGCATGATCGTCATGGACGAAAAGACCTGCATGGTCGACCTGGCCCGGTATTTCCTCAACTTCCTCCGCGACGAATCCTGCGGCAAGTGCGTTTCCTGTCGCGAAGGCACCCAGCGGATGTACGAAATCGTCTCCCGGATCGCCGACGGCCAAGGACGGGAGGAGGATATCGGCACTCTGGAAGACCTGGCCGCGGCCTGCAAGGACGCCTCCATGTGCGGACTGGGGCAGACGGCCGCCAACCCGGTTTTGTCCACTCTCCGTTATTTCAAGGACGAGTACCGCCAGCATATCCGGCGGAAAAAATGCCCGGCCCACGTCTGCAAGGAAATCGTTTCCTCCCCCTGCCAGTATGTCTGTCCGATCGGCCAGGAGGCCTCGACCTACATCGCCCTGATCGCCTCGGGACGATATGAAGAGGCCTACAAGGTCATCATGAAGGACAATCCCCTGCCGTCGGTCTGCGCCCGGGTCTGCCACCACCCCTGCGAACTGTCCTGCCGGGCCGGCGAAAACGGGGAACCCATCTCCATCCGAAGCCTCAAGCGCTTCGTCACCGACTGGGCGGATAAAAACAAGATCCGCTACGTTCCAAAGAAGGTCGAGCAGAACCGGGAGAAGATCGCCATCATCGGGGCGGGGCCGGCCGGCCTGACGGCCGGCTATTTCCTGGCCCAGAGAGGATTCCGGCCGACGGTTTTCGAAGCCCTGTCCGTTCCCGGCGGCATGCTGGCCGTGGGGATCCCCGACCACCGGCTCCCCGGCCCGCTCGTCCAGAAAGAAATCGAGCAGATCAAGAGCGCCGGTGTCGAGATCCGGTTGAACAAGACCCTCGGCCGGGACATCACCATCGACGGATTGTTCAAATCCGGTTACAAGGCGGTCTATTGCGCGACGGGCGCGGGCAAATCCCTCCGGATGGGCATTCCCGGAGAAGATGCGGAAGGTGTCCTCCATTCTCTGGAGTACCTGCGCCAGATCAACATGGGAAAGCGCGTTCCGATCGGCCGGCGGGTCGTCGTCGTCGGCGGCGGCAACTCGGCCATCGACGCGGCCCGGGTCGCCCTCCGTGATCCCGGCTGCGCACAGGTGACGATCTTTTACCGCCGGACGAAAGCCGAAATGCCGGCCATCGCCGAGGACGTCGAGGCGGCGATCGAGGAGGGCGTGGACATCCGCCTGCTCGTCACACCGGTGAAAGTCCTGATGAGCTTCGGCAAAGCGGTCGGCATCGAAGGCCTCAAGATGAAGCTGGGCGAGCCCGATGCCAGCGGCCGGCCCCGGCCGGTCCCGGTCGAGGGATCGAATTTCGTCCACAAGCTCGACACCCTGATCCTGGCCATCAGCGAACGCCCCGACACGTCGTATATCGGCGAGGGCGACGAGATCAACCGGCACGGGGAAAACATCGTCATTGACGAAGAGACGGCCATGACCACGCGGGCCGGAGTCTTCGCCGGAGGCGACGCCGTGACCGGTCCGAACATGGTCGTCGACGCCATGGCCGCCGGCAAGAGAGCGGCCGAAATGATCGCCAAGTACGTCGAAGGGAAAACGCTCAAGCCGGATTACGCCCTGTCCCGGCCATCGCTTTACGTTCCGCCCCCGACTCTCTCGGAAGAGGAAATCCAGAAGGCCCGCCGCCCGGAGGGCAACCGGCTCTCGGCCAGGGACCGGACGAATAACTTCAGGGAAGTCGAGCTCGGATTGAGCGAAAAAGCCGCCATTCGAGAAGCCCGCCGCTGCCTCCGCTGCGACCTGGAAACCGAAGACGGAAAAGCGGCCGTCACGGCGATGAAGGAGAAATCATGATTTCATTCATCATGAACGGGTTGGAAGTTTCGGCCGAGGAGCACTGGACGGTCCTCGACACCGCCCGCTTTTACGGACTGGAGATCCCGACCTTGTGTTACAACGAAGGGCTCTCCCCGTGGGGCGGGTGCCGTCTCTGCCTGGTCGAAATCGGGGAGCCGCCGAAATCGAGGCTCGTATCATCCTGCACGTATCCGGTCGAGAAGGGTCTGATCGTCCGCACCGACACCAAGCGGGTGATCGACGCCCGGCGGATGATGATCGAGCTGATGCTCTCGACCGCCCCCATGTCCAAAACGATCCAGGACCTGGCCAGCAAGTTCGGGGTGACGCAGCAACGGTTCCCCCCCCGCAACGAAGAATGCGTCTACTGCGGCCTCTGCATCCGGATGTGCGACGAGCAAATGGACGCCC
>CAYPKX010000039.1:0-15917 GCA_964411395.1 uncultured Eubacteriales bacterium
AGGCCAGGGCCAGGAAGGAAAACAATCCCAGCCCGGCCGTCGCCAGAAGGCCGCGCCACATTCCACTGTCGTACACCGGGCCGCCTCGGCCGATGATTTTTTCATAGATCGAGGTGAACCAGACCGGAGGAATGAGCAGAAAAAAGGGCCGGTCGGTCTCGCGCCGGACGGCCAGGCCATCGAAAAGAGCGTTGAGGGCGCCGTGGTCGACCAGATAGAGGATGAGAAAGGCGAACACAGCCGCCGCCAGAACGAAACGAACGGCCAGAGAAACCGGCCGGAAAAGGCGGGGCCCAAGGCCCAGCAGCAAAACGGCCTGGAGGCTCAGGATCAGGAAAAAAGTAAAATAGAAGGACAGGCTCAAAGCGACCGCATGCGCGATCAGATAGAGGAAAAAAGCTCCGATCGAATTGCCGATGTACTGGGGAAGATAGAAACCGACGGCGATCCCCGACAGAGAAACCACCGCGGCCGAGTACAGGGCGACAAAAAAAAGAAAGGAGACGAATTTGGCCCGGAACATCGTCCCCGGGCGGACCGGGAGACCGGCCAGGTTGACGAAATCGCGGCGGTCGATAAACACCACGTCCCACTCCAGAATCGCGATAAAAACCATCAAGGCCATGAAGAAGGAAATCAGGAGGCATTTCTCGTACCAGGATTGGCCGTGATCGGGCTGAAAAATATAACGGGAAAAAAGCGAGGACGTGAGAACCCAGCCCAGCGGCGCGATCATCGCCAGGACGACATAGAGCTTCTCCTTCATCTGCTCCTCGAAGGGAAAAACGTCGTTTTGGAAAAAGCGGATGAAGAAGTGCCTCACCAGGACGGCGAACCGCCGGGGGCGCGCCGACAGCCGTTCGCACAAGAATTCGAAGCGCATCCCGTCCCGGAGGGCCATCAGCTTTTCATCACTTCGACGAGGCTCCGGGCGACAACGTCGGTATCTTCGTGGGAGACCAGACGGCTGAAGATTTCGACCAGGGAGGGAAGATGCATCAGCGACCGGAGCTGTTCGACCGAATCATCGGCCACGACCCGGCCTTTGTCCAGGATGAGAACGCGCGTGCAGATTTTCTCGGTGACCTCAAGGACATGGGAGGAATAGATGACGATCTTCTTCTCTTCGGCCAGCCGCCGGACGAGGTCGCGCACCACCAAGCCGGTCGTCACGTCCAGTCCCGACAGGGGCTCATCGAGCAGGAGGATCTCGGGGTCGTGGAGGAGGGCCGCGGAAATCAGAACTTTCTGACGCATCCCTTTGGAATACGAACCGACGGGATTGTCCCGGTCGGAATCAAGGTCAAAAACCCGAAGAAAAGACCGGGCTTTCTCCCTCAGGGCCGCTTCCGGGAGGCCGCGGAGGCGGCCGACCAGGAGGAGATAGTCCATTCCCGAAAGATGAGGATAGATCTCGGATTGTTCGGGGACATAACCCAGCCGCTTTTTATAGCCGATGATGTCCGAGGCGATGCTCCGCCCCTGATAGAGGATCGTTCCCTTGGTTGGATCCAGAAGTCCGGCCAGCATCTTGATCGTCGTTGATTTCCCCGCGCCGTTGGGGCCGAGATATCCCAGGACTTCTCCCGGACCGACGGTGAAACTGACACGATCGACGGCCGGGTCATAGGCATATCGCTTGGTGACATCCTGAAGCTCCAACATGTCGGCCCCCTCTCCGAATCCGTCCGAAAAATCCCGATAAAAACCAGAGCAACAAACATGCCAGCCTCCGCGGTTTCCCCTTTCAGGGGGAAACCGCGGAAAGCCGGCCCGTTATGTAAAAAATACGCCGCAGCGATCCGTTAAGTTTATTTCGCCGCTCCGGGGTCGCGCCGGACTTCGGCCGTCCCGGTGACCGCCTTGCCGTCGACCATCAAGGTGACTTTGTAGACGCCTTCACCGACCGGCGGGCCGCTCCGCATCCTGAGGAACTGTTCCCGGTACTCTTCGGGAATATCATCCATATTCACGGCAGCCTGGCGCTGGCGACCCGCGGCCTGCGCCCCGGCCGGCCGTTCCTTGGTCATCGGCCAGAGGACGGTGTTGAGCCCGGGCTCGTCCGTTCCCTTGATCTCGGCCAGCTTGACCGCGCCCTGGTGGATCTGGATCGTGACCTCGCCCTGGGGCTTCTTCTTCAGATAATAGTTGATCGGAATCCCGACCGGTTCGCTCTTTCCGGAGAAGGCAACGGAAGCCGAATAGGATTCCTTGGGCAGGACCTCCGAGCCGAGATATCCCGGTTGGAGGTCGAACAGGTGGACATCCCGCGACAGGACCTGGGCGTTGATTTCCTCGAGAGCCGAGATGTCCGCGATCCACACGCTCCGGCCATGGGTGGCGACGATGAGGTCTTTCTCCCGCGGATGGATCTGGAGGTCGTGAATGGGGACGGTGGGCATATTGGCCTGCATCTTCGTCCAGGCCTTTCCGCCGTCGAAGGAAACATAAACCGCCCGGTCCGTCCCGGCGAACAGGAGGTCGGCGTTATACGGATCCTCGCGGATCACGTTGACCGTTTCCTGGGGGAGGTTGCCGGAAATCGACGTCCAGGTGGCGCCGTAATCCCCGGTTTTATAAAGGAACGGCCGGAAGTCGTCGTTCCGGAAACCGGAATAAGCGACATACCCGACGGCCGGATCGCTCGGCGAGGCGGCCACCCGGCTGACCCAGTAACCCGGATTCCCGGCGATCTTGTCGCTGACCTTGGCCCAGTTCTTGCCGTCGTCCTTGGTCACCCAGACCAGGCCGTCGTCGGTCCCAACCCAGAGCACGCCGGCCGCGAGCGGCGATTCGTCCATGAAGGTGATTGTGCAGGCCTGGATGTTGCCGTCGCCGCCGCCGCGGTTGGCGGTCTTGGCGGGGTCGTTCGTCGTCAGATCCTGGCTGATTTCGGTCCAGGATTCGCCCCGGTTGGCCGACTTCACGACGATATTCCCGGCGTGGTAAATCACGGCCGGGTCATGAGCCGAGACGATGATCGGGGAATTCCAGTTGTTCCGCAGGCCGGCTTTCCGGTACATGATGCTCTTCCGCTCGCCGGTCACAAGGTCGGTCCGCTGCAGCGTGCCGAACTGGCTTTCGTTGTAGAGGTACCGGTTGGACTTGCGGTCGAAGACGTTCATCATCCCGTCGCCGCCGCCGACCGAGGTCCAGTCTTCCATCCGGATCGCCGCTCCGCCCTTTTTCGTGGACGGCCCCATGACCGATCCGTTGTCCTGCAGGCCGGTGGCCACGTTATAGGGAATCGCATAGTCATAATCGATGGCCACGGTCTGGCCGATGGGCATGTTGTCGGGATGATACCAGTTTTTGCCCGCGTCCCAGGTCACACCCAGGCCGTGATCGTAACCGAGGAGCATGTGGGCCGAATCGGCCGGGTCGATCCACAGGGCGTGGTTGTCGCCGCCGAAGTTGAAGGGGGATTTCCAGGTTTTCCCGCCGTCCTTGGATTCGAGGACGCCGACCGACAGCGTGTAGAGGTGCTGGTCGTCGGCAGGATCAACGTAGATCTGCTGGTAGTAGTAGCCCGGGTTTCCGCCGATGCTCTGCTTCTCGGGGCTGACCTTGGCCCAGGTCTCGCCGCCGTCTTCGGACCGGTAGACCTCCCCGTCGATCATGCCGGCGCTGTTTTTACCGGCCAGGATTTCTTTCCAACGGTCTTCGACCGACATGTTCGGCTTGTTGACGTTTTCCACCACGGCATAAAGAGTCTTGGAATTCTTCGGGGAAACGGCCAATCCGATCCGGCCGAGCAGGCCGCCGGGGAGCCCGGCGGTCAGCTTCTTCCAGGTCTTGCCGCCGTCGGTCGATTTGTGGATGCCGCTGCCCGGACCGCCGATATTGTAGGTCCAGAAATACCGGAGGCGGTCATACGTCGCGGCGATCAGAACGTCCGGATGGGACGGATCCATGACCACATCGGTGCAGCCGATCGCCCGGCTGCCCTCGACGACGTTCAGGACCTTCGTCCAGGACTTGCCGCCGTCGGTCGTCTTGTACAGGCCGCGGTCCGGGTTCGCCGAGTAAAGGTGTCCCAGGGCGGCGACATAGACGACGTCGGGGTTGGTCGGGTGGATGACGATCCGGCCGATGTGGTGGGACTCGGGGAGACCCATGTTCTTCCAGGTCAGGCCCGAGTCGACGGACTTGTAGACGCCGTCGCCGTAATAGGTCGTCCGGGAGTTATTGGCCTCACCCGACCCCAGCCAGAGGATGTCGGGATTGGACGGGGCCACGGCGATGTCGCCGATGGAGAAGGCCTTCTCGAAACTGAAGAGCGGAGTGAACGTTTGACCGTTATTGACCGTCTTCCAGACTCCGCCCGTAGCCGCGGCGGCATAGAAGGTGTGCTTCTGCTGCAGCGGGACGGCGAAATCGACGAACCGCCCGGCGTCCCGGGTCGGACCGATATTCCTATAGACCACGGTTTTTACAACGTCCGCGGGGGACGCTTGGCCGAAGGCGGCCGGAATTCCGCATAGAAAAGCGGCGGCGGTTAAAGCCGCCGCCAGCCTCAAAACGGGAGACAAGCGACGCATAAGTCCTCCTCTGAAAGGTGATGGAATTGAAAGAGAAAGCGGCGAAAAAACGTCCGAAGGGACCGACCATTTTTTCGCGCGCAAAGTGAGGGAAACGTATCACAACCGCCCGCGCCGGTCAACGCGCGGAGGGCTCTACAACGAATCGTGTGGGGATTTAGGGGGAAGAGCGGCAGGATTCCAGCGGATTTCCGGCGATTTCCAGGCAAATTTTTCTTCACGCGCAGGATCCCGCCGCATGAAACAGACTCTCCTGAAGATTTTCCGGTTACAAGGCCTTTGTCGCCTGCTCTTGCAGGGTCTGACCAACGATCAGGAAATCATCCTCAATTTGAGAGACCGTCGCCGGATGGAATATAATTCCCGGAAGGAGGGCCCATGGACATCATCGACCTCGAAGACAAATTCGAAGGCGAATATTGCGTTTGCCTGGAGAGCTGGTCCGAAGAGATGAAGGACGCCGGCCACCGAAAGGAAGCCTGGCTTCGGCGAATGAAGGAGAAAGGGCTCCGGGTCAAGCTGGCCCTGGTCGACGGACGTCCGGTTGGAATGATCCAGTACGTCCCTATCGAGCACGGCTTCGCCGAAGGCCGGGACTCGTATTTTATTCACTGCCTCTGGGTTCACGGTCACAAGGGAAAAGGCGTCGGCGACCAGCGGAAGAAAGGCCTGGGGAAAGCGCTCCTGGCCGCGGCCGAGGAAGACGCCCGGGCCTCAGGAGCCAAGGGCATGGCCGCCTGGGGCGTCTCGCTTCCGGTGTTCATGCGGGCGTCCTGGTTCAAAAAACACGGATACCGGAAGGTCGACAAGAATGCGGTCGCGGTTCTGCTCTGGAAGCCGTTCGTCCCGGAAGCCATCGCGCCGAGATGGATCCGGGAAAAGAAAAAGCCGGAGCTTGCGGACGGGAAAGTGACGGTCTCGGCTTACGTCAACGGATGGTGCCCGGCCATGAACATGGTCTTCGAGCGGGCCAAGAGGGCCGCCGCAGAGGTCGGCGGCCCAGTCGAATTCCGGCCGGTCGAAACGGCCGACCGGTCGGTCTTTCTCGAGTGGGGCATCGCCGATGCCCTGTTTATCGACGGCAAAGCCGTCCGGACCGGCCCTCCCCCGTCCTTCGACAAGATCCGGAAGAAAATCGCCCGCCGGGCCAAAAAGATCGAGCGATGAAGCTATGAGCGCCGACGTCTCGATAACCCCGGCCGTCCGTTTCCTCAAGGACAAAGGAGCTGACTTCACCATCCTCCTCTACCGATACGAGGAGCGCGGCGGAACGGCGGTCGCCGCCCGGGAGCTGGGAGTAGACGAGCACGCCGTCATTAAAACCCTCGTCTTCGAGACGGACTCCCGCCAACCTTTTCTCGTCCTGATGCACGGCGACCGGGAAGTCTCGACCAAAAACCTGGCCCGCATCCTTAAGGTCAAATCCGTCCTCCCCTGCCCTCCCGCCACGGCCGAGCGACACACCGGGTATCAAGTGGGGGGCATCTCGCCGTTCGCGACCCGGAAAAAGCTTCCGGTCTACATGGAGCGGACACTGGCCGATTGCCCCCGGGTCTTCATCAACGCCGGAAAACGGGGACAGCTGGCGGAAATGAGCCCGGCGGAAATCCGGCGCATCCTCGAGCCGACGCTCGTTGATGCGGCGGTTGTCGATCCGGTTCAGAAGGATTAGCGATATTCACGAAACGCATATCGATCCGTGCTCTGGAATTCCGTGCCGGGGGGAGCGCAGCCATCAAAAGTGGCAGACAGCTCTGTTTTTCAGGGACCCCTATTTACCAAGAGGGGCGGCGTTCACAACAGAGCGACCCCGAAGGGGAAGTCCTACGCGACGCTTCGGAGCCAGGGCCTGAATCCTGAGTGGGAAAAGCGACTAAAAGAGCACTCAAGCAGGATGGAGTGAACGGGGACTCCGGGCGAGATTGAGCGCCGCTGAAAAACAGCGCGTCCGAGAAGCAAATATCTTTAGGTCCCGGCGAGCGCCCTGGCAGCCAAAGGCTGCGTAGGACCGGGCAGAGCCTCGCCCCCGGTTGGGAATTCCAGGAGCACACCCGGAATCAGGACCGCCGTTTGACAGAACCGCCGGCGCCGTTCTATACTCGCCCACCTCGGTGAAGGGAAATAAAGTTGCCGGAACTGCAGAAACTCAACGAACAACTCGCCGCGGCCGAACCGGAAGAGATCCTCGGCTGGGCCATCCGCTCGTTCCCCTACCAGACGGCGATGACCTCCTCCTTCCAGGCTTCCGGGATCGTCCTCATTCACATGCTCCGGAAGATCTCCTTCGATTTCCCGATTTTTTTCATCGACACCGGATACCATTTCCCGGAGACGGTCGATTATAAAAATCGCCTCGTCCGGGAATGGAAGCTCAACGTCCACACGATCGTCCCGATGATGCCCAAGATCGAGCAGTTTCGCGTCCACGGCTCCCGCCTGTTCGAGCGGGATCCGGACCTCTGCTGCCGGCTCAATAAAGTCGAGCCGCTGGACGCCCTCCAGAAGGAGATCGAGCTGAAAGGCTGGATCTCGGCCCTCCGCCGGGACCAGGCCGAAACTCGAAAAAGCCTCAAGCCGGTGATGAAGGACACAAACGGCATTCTCCGGATCCATCCCTTGCTCAACTGGGACAGGCAAAAGGTCTGGGCCTATATCAACGCTCACAGCCTGCCCACCAATCCCCTCTACGACCAGGGATACGCCTCCATCGGGTGTTTCCCCCCCTGCTGCACCTCGAAATCCGAGCCGGGGAACGACGAACGGTCCGGCCGTTGGGCCGGGAAAGGAAAAGTCGAATGCGGTCTCCACAGCCATCTCAAAAACGAAAAGTGAACAAGCCGGCCGCCGCCGTGACCGGGAGGAAATTCGTTCTCCGCTGCGTCCTTTGCGGAGCCGAAGTCGACGGGTTCTCCCGGTGGTTTGCTTCCAACCAGCGCTGCCCGGAGTGCGGGAGCGACCGGGCCGATGTCGTCTACCGGACCCCGGCGGCGAAAATCCGCCGCCTGTTCGACGGCCCGCCCAACGGGATGCCCGGGATGTGGCGCTATTTCGACATCCTCCCGGTCAACGATCGCAAAAATGTCGTCACGGCCGGAGAAGGACTCGTCCCGATCGACCGCTGGGAATTCCTGGAAGACTACGCCCGCCGGCGTTTCAAAGTCCGCTGCCGTGTCTACGCCCATCGCCAGGACGACAATTACGCGACCGGGACCTTCAAGGATCTCTCCGGATCGATCGTGGCCAGTGTGCTTCGGGAAAACGGCATCCGAAACTTCGTCGCCTCCAGCACCGGGAACACGGCCGTCGCCTACGCCCGGTACCTGACCGCGGCCGGGATCTCCTTCTATGCCTTCATCCCGGAAAACGCTTCCATCACCCAGGCGGCCGAAGTCGGCTGCTTCGGCCAGAACGTTTTTCGAGTCCGGGGCGATTACACCCGGACCAAGGAAATGGCCATGGCCTTCGCCCGCAAACATGGCATGCCCCTGGCCGGAGGAAACTTCGACCCGATGCGGATCGAGGCCAAGAAGACGATGCTCCTGGAATGGATCCGGATCATGGACGAGTTCCCGACGGTCTATATCCAGGCCCTGAGCGGCGGCACCGGGCCGATGGCGATTGCCAAGGGCTGCCGCGACCTCGCTCCGCTCGGCCTCGCCGGCAGGATGCCCCGATTCATTCTCTGCCAGTCCAGCCGCTGCGCCCCGATGGCCGCCGCCTGGAAAGACGCCAAAGCCAAAAACTTCCCCGAGGGCTGGGAAAAAACCTATCCCATCTACCATAATCCGGAAACACGCATCGCCACCCTGGCGGCGGGTTTTCCGAAAACCTATCCGGTTCTGGCTCCCCTCGTCCGGGAGAGCGGCGGCGACATCTTCGCTTTCGACGAGGAGGCCACGCCGCTCATCGCCCGGATCGTGGCCTTCGAGCGTTCGGTCCGGATCGGCCCGGCCGCCGCCATCGGCCTCGGCGGGTTCTTCGAAGCCTTGAAAAACGGGGCGATTCGAAATGGAGACCGGGTGCTGATCAACGTCGGCGAAGGAATCCGGCGGTCGCCCGATTTTCTGGCGACCATCTTCCGGGAGAAAGCCGAGGTGGCCTCGATCGACGAGTGCCGGCTGTCGGACCGGCCCGGTTATCGGGCCGGGATCTGGGGGGAGCTTGAAGAGAAGGTGATGGCCCCCGGAAAAAAATCGCGGCCGCGCCCGAAGCGCTAAAGCAGGGATCGCCTTGCTTGGCCGGGATTTCCCGGCGCCTATTCGTAACGGACCAGGTGGAAAACGTCGACCTCGGGGTGCGCCTTCCTGATGGCCGGAATGCCCTGGAGAAAGGCCAGATCGACAACCGCGCCGAAGCCGACGGGGTTCGCTTTCAACATCTTCACCAGATTCAAGGCGCAGATCGATGAAGATCCCGTGGCGATCAGGTCGTCGATGACGATGGTCCGCTGGCCGGGAACAAGGGCGTCCTCGTGTTTTTCGAAATATTCGACGGCGTATTCATTGGGGGCCTGAACGCAGATGGTCTTGCGCGGCAGCTTGCCCTTTTTCCGGATAACCGAAAGACCGAGACGGAGATCCCGGGCGACCGGGGCGGCGAACATGTATCCCCGGGCCTCGATCCCGACAATAACCTCGGGCTTCAACGGGGCGGCCCACTCGACAAGCCGGTCGATCGTGTAGTGATACGCCTCGGGATCGAGGACGAGCGGCATGATGTCCTTGAATCCGATTCCGGGTTTGGGGAAATCCTTGACTTCGTAAATCCACTTTTTCAAATGTTCGGGCGTCATGACAACCTCGGCAAAGAATTTCCGGGTCTCATTAAAATCGATCGATCGAAAGAAGTCAACCCGGATGAAGCTCAGTCGTCAATGCCCCAGGGAAATTTCAGGCCCAGGGGAAGGTGGACAAACTCAAAATACGTCGGGACCCCCCTTCCGAAGAAACCTTTGTTTTTAAAAAGATCGCGAAGGATTTGGGACACATTCACCGACGCCCCGACAAACAAGAAGCGGCCGTCGGCGAGACCGAGCGACCGGTCGAATTCGGTGTATCCCTTGACGAAAAATCCCAAATCCAGGGTGACATAACGAAGGAATTTCGGGACGCGGACATTAAAAGCCTCGAGGCCGGACGGTTTGAGATTGAGAAGAAACCGCCAGCCGGAATTATCAACGGTGAAGTGGCGGAACCAGGAACGGGACGTTTTCCGGAATCCCTCCGACGGGAAGTACTCCCAGCTGAAACCGACAAGGCCGGCCGCCTTCGGACTGGCTTCCAGAAACAGTCCCAAGGCGATCCCCGTGAAATTGGCGGCCATATCCCCCCAGGAAAAGCCGTATTCGTCGGTGAAGGCGTCGCCGACTTCGATCAGCGTCCCGATGACGGCCGTCGAGAGGGCGGCATACAGCCATTTGCGGGGACGCCCGTCTTCCGTGTAATGATAAATATCGTAAAACGTCCGGGCCAGGACATAATGAGCGAACGCATGCCCGAACTTGTCCGACCCGCCCGAATCGGAGCGATAACCCCAATTTTTCTCCGTCGACCAGCGCCACGTCGACGTCTCCCCCCATTTCCAGGCGAACCGGCCGTAGGCCAGCATGCTCAGCGGCGGACCGAGCAACGCGGCGAAGCGAAGGATTGTCTTTTTGGTTTTTTCCGGATCGGGTTCGTCTGCGGCCCGGACCGGGGCGGGCCCGACGAGCCGGAAGAAAACGATGGCCAGGGCAAAAACCGCAATCTTCTTCCGGAACGATCCGGGCCGGCTTAGGTCAAAACTCATACGCGACCCCGAGGATGGGAAGGATCGGGAGATGGTAAACCGGCTCGATGACATGGTTCGTCCGGTTCCAGTAGTAGCGGGCGACGTTTTTCCGGTTATAGGCATTACTGACGCTGAAATACACCGAGAGCACGGAACGGCGGAAGTGAAAACGGCGATCGACCCGGAGGGCCAGAGAGTGGTAGGCGGGGAGCCGTTCGGCCTGGATCCGCGTCTCGTCGACAATGCCGACATTTTCCGCCAGCGATCGGACCGGGTCGAATGGCGAATAAGGGATCCCTCCCCCGTAGCTCCAACGGAAGCTGTAATCCCAGTTATGACCCGGCGCATATCCGCCGACCAGGCTGACCAGGACGCGGTTATCCGAAATCCGGTTTCGCCAAATCCCCGTCAAATCCCGGTAGCGGGAAGAGAAGATCGACACACCGGCCAGCCCGTACAATTTTTCCCGGAGCTTCTTGTGCAGCAGGATCTCGACGCCTCGCGCCGAGGCCCGCCCCGAATCGACGACGTCTTTGTAATAGGTAAAGCCGCTCAGGGCGATATTGTTGTCGACCAGGAAGAGGTAGGGGTCGTCCGGGGTCAGGGGAAAATCCCGGTATTCCTTGGAATAGACTTCGACGGTCAGGCGGGTCGAGGGATTGAAGACATATTCCGTCCCGAGAACGGCATGAAACGCCCGGGGATCCCGAAGGCCGGTGCTGTTCGGATTCCGGGCCAGCATCAGGGCGTACAGAAATTGCCGGAAAACGCCAAAGCTTCCGATGATCGTCCACCGCGGCGTCAAGGAATAGGAGAGGGAGAAGCGGGGCGAGAACAGAAGGTGGCGGTTGAAGGAGAAATAATCCCCCCGAAGCCCGGCCGTGGCGGCCAGACGGCTTGTCAGCTGAAAGGTCGCGCCGAGAAAGAGGCCGGCTTTTTCCGCGCGGAAATTCCCGTCCAGGCCGAATCCGGAGAAAAGGTTGCCGTACTTGTCCAGGTAGCTGGCAAAGTAGCTGCCGAAATCCGCCCGGTTGGAGCTCGCTTCGAAGCCGAATTCGAAGCGCATCCGCTCCCCCGCATCCCAGAGGTTCACGTTGCGCAGGACGGTGGTCCACTCCGTCTCGTCGCGGCCGAGGTATTTCGCCTCGGTCTGAACATTGCGGACGAGGTCCCAGTTCTTCACGGCCGTGGTCGAAAGCGAAGTCCGGGACACGCCCCGGTCGTCCCAGGTCCATTGCCAATCGATTCCGGCGGTGTTCTGCCGGGTCCAGCTGTCGAGATAGTGGTTCAAGCTGTAATCGACGGCCGCATCCAGATCCATCGACAACCGGCAGGCTCCGTAAATATCCAGAAACGTGATTTTATGGCGGGGGGAGGGTGACCAGGTCCATTTGGCTTGAAGCGTGCCGAAGTCGGGCTCGATACCGAAGTCGGCCATCCGGGCCGCCAGGCCGTAATAGCTGATCCGTCCGGAGACGAGGAACGTGGAATTCCATCCGGGAACGGGACCTTCGGCCGCCGCTCCGAATCCGGCGACGTTCAGATCGACTTTCGATTTCACCCGCTCGGCGTTGCCCTCTTTCAGGCGGATATCGACGATGGACGAAAGCCGGTCGCCGTATTGGACGGAAAATCCGCCGGCCGAAAAACGGACGTCCTGGATGACATCCGTGCCGAGAATGCCGTAGGTCCCCCCGCTGCCCCCTTCCCTCTGAAAGAAGTTGATGTTGAGGAGAGGAATATTGTCGACATAGTATCCGTTTTCGAAAGGGCTGCCGCCCCGGACGATCAAATCGTTGGACAGGTTGCCCAACTGGGCGACGCTCGGCAGGACGGCCAGGGCCCGGCCCAGATCCTCGGCCGTTCCGGGCATCTGGAGAATTTCCCGGCCGCTCAAGGGAACCGTTTCGACAAGCGTCGCTTTTTCCTTCGGCCGGGTATCGGCGACAAGCTCGACGAATTCCTCGGCGTCATACTTGATCCGGGCCAGGGCGATTTCCAGATTCAAGATTTCCCCGGCGGACATCACCGCCTCTTTCGTCTGGGAGACGAATCCGGGGCAGGAGAAAACGACGGTCACCGGTCCGGCCTCCAAGTTCCGGATTTCGTACCGCCCGTCGGCTTCGGACTTGGCCTTCAAGCCCGGAGCCCGCATCTCAATCACAGCTTCGGAAATCGGCTTTCCGGTTCCGGCATCGAGGATTCGCCCGGCCAGCGTCGCTTTTTCCGGCCCGCCCAAAACGACTCCGGACAAAAGGAGGACCGCCGGCAGAATCGCCGCAAGCTTCCGGCTCGACGCCTTTTTCGTGTTCATGAAAGTCGGGATGATGATACCGCAGGTAAGGCCTTCCGGCCAAGGTTGCGACCGGATCGGCAGCTCATTTCCGGCGCAGGCGGGAGGCGATTGTCGCCGTCCGAACGGCGGCCGTCAGCCAAGCGGCCAAACCAAGGACGGCTGAAAAAACTTGGACGGCCCGGAATTCATCCCTCCCGGCAAATCGGCTGAGAAGAGGAATCGTCCAACACGCGGCGATGATCAGGAAGAGGCGTTCTCCGCGCTGCATCCACCCGGAAGGACAAAGGACACCCACGGATTCACCCCGGGCCCGGGTATAGCTCACCAGCAATGCCCCGGCCAGGGCGAACGCCGGCCAGAAACCGGAGACGCTCCCGCGCTGAAGGAATAACAGCAGGCCGAGAAAAACAAAGCTTTCGCCGAACCGATCCAGCGTGCTGTCGATAAAAGTCCCGTACGCCGAAACGCGCCCCAACCTGCGGGCGAGGCGGCCGTCGAGCATGTCAGACAGCCCGGCGAGCAAAAGCGCCGCCCCTCCGAACGCGAGGCGGCCCGCGGCGATCAAAGCCCCGGCCGCGGCGGAAAAGGCCAGGCCGGCCCAATTCATCGCGTCCGGGCCGATCCGGAGCTTGAGAAGCAGAGACTCGAACGGATCGAGCGCCTTGTTCAATCGCCGGGCGTTCCTTTCCCGGCGAACCCGGTAGCGTTCGGACCAGGAATTCATGAGGGGCCTCCCGGAATACCGCCTCCGGTTTCTTTTTTCCGCCGGAGGCGGAGGGACCGGTAGAGGCGGGGCCAGAGGAGGATCATCGGCCGTTTCTTTTCTTCAAGGAAGGCGAGAAGCTCGGGCTCGCCCCGCCGCTCGACTTTTCGAACGATATAATCGCGCCAGCCGGAAAACGTCCAGCGATATTTCGGCCAGCGGGCCGTCGCCCGGATTTTCGACCGGACAAAAAAGAATCTCCACCGTCTTCGTTCCCCGGCCGTCGCCGGAGTGGAAAATCCATACCGGCCCGGGCCGAGGAGACGCACGTCTCCCCGACCGGCCGCTTCGGTCAAAACCCGCTCATAGACCCTGTCGAGGTCGTGCTTCCGGGCGAAGTACAGCGATTCTCCCCGCTCCACCCCTTCCGGCTTGATTTCCGCCGAAAGCGAGATCCGAAACAGCGTCCGAAGATAATCCTCAAGGCTGAAGGATTCGGGCAGATCCGGTCTTCCCCAGGCTGTCGTTTTCCGGGCGACGCCGGTCAAGGCGTCAAGAACAAGATCCCGGATGCGGCCGTTACGGAAATAAACAATCTCTGCGGATTGAAAAAGGCGGGCGGTGAGGAAATGGTCGCGGCGGGCACCGGACGTTTCCCGCTCGAAAGCCCGGATCGAAAGGACGGCCGCCTTGACCGGGCGCCGGACGCCCTCCGCCTCGAAAGCGGCGAAGATGAGATTGGGCGGCAGGAAAACGTTGAGAAACGAGGCCAGGACGGGATTTCCGAAACCGAGCCCGGCCCGAAAGAGCGCCCGGTAGAACTCGGCATATTCCGAAACGACAAGAAAAAAATCATAGGCGCTTTCGGGGGTAGGGCCCGCGCCGGATTTATGCGAGCCGAAAAAGAGAATGGCCAGAACAGAGCGGCCTCCGGCTTCGGCCAGCCGGGCGGCAAGGGCCGTGGCCGCCGCATGACCCGGGGACGGAAGAGCCTGGGCCCGGAGGATGTCCCGGAGCCCGTCACCGCCGGCCATGGGTTTCCTTCATTTCCGCCAGTTTTGCGACCATGGTTTCGCGAAGCTCGTTGATGAAGCCTCTCAACTCGTCCGGCGGCGGCGGGAAGAACGGGCCCAGGACTTCCGATTCACCGTCCACTTCGCCGAGGGACGTGAACAAGTCCCGCCAATGGGAACAGGCCCGAAATCCGTCGCCGACGATCAGATAAACGGGCCGACGTTCCGCCTTGAAGAGAATCCAGAGCCCGGCCGGAAAAAAAGGCCCGATGTCGCCGGTTTTCGTCCGATGGCTCTCAGGATAGATCAAAAGGCAGGGATGGATTTTCACGGCTCCGGCCAGGACCTTCATCGCCTCCGCCGGATCTCCGTCCGGATCGACAACGGGCCACCGGAGAAACCGGAGCAGCGAAGCCATGATCGGCGCCCGGGAATACCGTTTCCGAGTCACAAAAGCCGGAAGACGCGGACGGGCGATCCGCACGGCCACCGGAATGTCGAGGACGGATTGGTGATTCATGAGAACAAAACAGCGTTGATCGGCCGGGATCCGGCCCCGCAGGCGAATCCTCCCGCCGCCGAGCCGGACGAAAAACAGAAGAAATCCATGGAATTGGCCGGAGAGCGGGCCGCAGGCGGATCTCATCCGTTCGGGAATGATCCGGGCCAACGGCCGGGCCAGGATCCAATAAAGCGGACCGCCGATCCCGAGGACCAGGACATGAAGGACGAAAGCCGCAACAAAGCCGCGGACGGCGGAAAAAAACGGTTTCATGGCTTCATCACGGTCCCGGAGGCGCAAGAACCGGCAAAGCTCCCGGGGCGACCGTTATCTCGATGTCCTTATTTTCCGACTGAATCCACTCGCCGTCAACTTCGAAGGCGGGGGGCGCGGCAAACGACAGGGTCAGGGTCCCGGCTCTGACCATCGTCACCTCCGGAGCGCGCCGATGGGTTCCCGCGATCAGCGCTTTCATGACGGCCAGGCGGCGCCGGAGATTCCCGTTGCCGAAATGGACGGCATCCAGCAGGCCGTCGGCCGGGTCGGCTTCGGGCGCGATCCGAAAGACGCCCCCGAAATGCCTGGCGTTGGCGACGATGAGCATCAAGCTCGGACGGCTCCCCAGGTCGCGCCCGGCGGCCGTCATCCGGAGATCGAATCCCTTATAAGAGCGAAGCTGCCGCAGGGCGCTCAGCAGATAGACGAGATGCCCTCGCCAGAAACGCTTCCTGCGGGAATCTTCAATCACGGCGATATCGAAGCCGAAGCCGGCGACGTTGAAAAACGGACGGCCGTCCACCAGGCCGACGTCGATCGCCCGGGTCCGCCCCTGGCGGATGATTCGGACGCACCCGTCCAGGTTGCCGAACGGAACCCCCAGCGTCCGGGCCAGATCCGAGCCCGTTCCTCCGGGAATCAACCCGAGGCAAGCCCCGGACCTGGACCGGAAGATTTCCGCGCCGACGTTGTTCCAGGTGCCATCGCCGCCGACGGCGGCGATGGTCCGGTAGCCCGAGGCGATCGCCTCCCTGGTCAGCCCGATTTCGTCACCGGCCGCTTTCGTGAGAACCATCTCGAATTCTCCCGTGCGGCC
>CAYPKX010000039.1:15927-18487 GCA_964411395.1 uncultured Eubacteriales bacterium
G
Organism: uncultured Eubacteriales bacterium; assembly: GCA_964411395.1. Lineage (GTDB taxonomy): Bacteria > Acidobacteriota > Aminicenantia > Aminicenantales > UBA4085 > JAAZPG01. The sequence goes on from CAYPKX010000039.1 coordinate 15,929, forward strand.
CATCCCGGAGCGGCCCGAGAAGCCGGCGGCAGCGGCCCCGGTCGGCGTGAGGATTGAAGACGACGAACGGCTTCAAGACGGCCGTTCCCGCGCCGTCTGGAGATAAAAGCGGTAGGCGTCGTCGACGGTCCGAATCTCCCAAGCCAAGTCGCTCGGCAACTCCCGGCCCAGGAGCTTCTCCAGTTTCGCCACCAGCTCGAGGATCCGCAGGGAATCGACATGGAGGTCAAGAAACAGGCGCGTCTCCGGTTTCATCTCCTCCTCGGCCACGCCCAGGGCTTCGGCCAGGAAGGAGCGGAATTCGGGAAACGCCATCTCACGCATATCATTCATGGGAAACATCCATCTCTTTCAAAAGGAATTTCCGGACTTTTCCCGAAGCCGTAAGCGGCAGGGAATCGACGATCTTGACATGGTCCGGACGCTTGGCCGGGGCGAGATGCCCGCGGCAATGGGCCAGAAGACTCTCCGCGGTCCAGGCGGCGCCGGGTTCCAGTTCGACGAAAAGCCAGAGGCCCTCTCCCAGCACGGGATCCGGACGACCGACTCCGGCCGCGTTTTTCACTCCCTCCAATCCGAGGACGAATCGTTCGACCTCGGCCGGAAAGATATTCTGCCCGCCGCGGATGACCATATCCTTCTTCCGGCCGACGATCCGGACGAATCCCTTTTCATCCATCACCGCCAGATCGCCGGTGTAATACCAGCCGTCGGCGTCCATCGCTTCCGCCGTGAGTTCGGGCGCATTGTGGTATCCGAGCATGACGCTGGGGATCCGCTGGGCCAGCTCTCCGATCTGTCCCGGAGGAACACTCCGCCGCTCTTCATCGACGATCTTGCCGGCAGATCGTCCGGTCGAACGGCCGACCGTCTCCCGCCTTTGCTTCCGGGAATCGAAAACACTCGTCTGAACCGCGCTCCCCCCGAGCTCGGTCGCCCCGAAACCGATGATGACCGCGCTCCGGAACTCCTTCTCGACCCGGTCAGCGAGTTCGGGAGGACACAGGGCCGAAGTGATCATGATGAGCCAAAGCGAAGACAAGTCACGCTTGCCGAATTCGCGGCTTTTCAAAAGGGCCAGAAGCATCGTCGGAGAGGCGATCAGGAATCCCACGCGTTCCTTCTCGATCAGTTCAAGGATCCGGCCGGGATGGTAGCCGTCGCAGACGACAAACCGACTGCCCATGAACAGGGCGCCGAAAAGGGGGCCGAAACCGAGAAGAAGATGGAAAGGAGCCGGGGACATCGAGGTGATCTGCCGGAAAACCGCGCCCGGATCGCGAAGCTTGTACTTGATAATCAACCGGCCGAAACGGGCGATCTGCTGGAGTTTTCCGTAGGGAGGGACGCTCGGTCCCTGGGTCAGGGCCGAAAGGAGCGTTCGGTGGCTATGAACAACGGCCTTGGGAACTCCCGTCGTGCCGGAGGTGTAGAAAAAGGCCGCCGGGGAGTCGGGGGAGACGGGAGGGAAGCCGGCCCGTTGGCTGCCGCTTTGCGATCCGCCTTCGCCCTCAGGCTCGAAACGAAGCTCCGATGTTCCGAAAATCCGGGGGCCGCCCGGCGCCGATCGTCCGGCTTCCTGCAGGGCGGTCCTGGTATCACAGTCCAAGATCTCAAGATCGGCCAGGACATGCGAACATCCCGAATCCTTCAGGATATGGTTCAAGTCACGGGCTTTGACCTGGAGATCGAGAGGGATGATGACGGCCCCAAGAGCGGCCGGAGCCAGAAAAGCGCAAACATATCCCAGGCTGTTCGGGAGAAGAAGGGCGATTCGGCTCCCGGGCTCGAGTTTCCGCTTCTGCAGCCGGAGGGCCAGAGTCTCGACCTGGCCCAGGAGATCGCGGTACGTGATTGTCCGGTCCCGGAAGGTCACCGCCGGACGGGCCGGGTACTTTTCGGCAACCGTGCGGAGGGCCTCGTAGAGGCTCATCTCCGGTGTGATCAGGATCCGATACATCTTTCCGCCTTGTGAATGGCTATGAGGATACGGACCGGCCGCAGGCTTGTCAAGAAAACCGGATTCTTCCCTTTCGGACCGGTTCCTCGATCCGGATCGAGCGGCTGCCGTCCGGTTCGACATCGATCTGAACCCGAAACGCCTCCAGGGGGAAATCGGCCCGTTCTCCCCACTCGATCAGAATGACCGCTTCGCCGATGGCGTCTTCGAAACCGAGGTCCCGGATTTCGGCCCGGCTGCCAAGGCGGTAAAGATCCAAGTGGAGAATCGGGACCCGCGCCTGGTAGATGTTGATCAAGGTGAAGGTCGGGCTGACCACCTGCCGGGTGTTCTTCAAGCCCAGTCCGGCCGCGATTCCCTTGGCAAAGACCGTCTTTCCCGCGCCGAGCTCGCCGGTCAAGAGAACGATTTCATCGCCGCGGAAGGACATCGCCAAGCGGCGGGCCGCAAGCCGCGTCCCCCGCTCCGAGCGGGTGCGGATCGTCACGATCTTCCGATCCCGAGAGGCGGTCACTCTTCGTGTTCTCCGCATTCACAAACGAGAAGATCCTCCACCGATTTCAAGGCCTCGGGAAGAAAGCGGATCAGGTCGCCGGCCA
>CAYPKX010000039.1:18497-23664 GCA_964411395.1 uncultured Eubacteriales bacterium
GCACCACCAGCACGCCGCCCACGACGGCCATGTTCATGCCCGGGCGCGGGACCTTGAGCCGATAGGCCATGGGGACGGCGTATGGGTAGCCGGGCTCCGACAACAGGACCTCCCGCGCATCTCCGGCCGCGCCGTGAAGATAGACGGCGGCCACCGTCGCTCCGAAGACGTCCCTTTGTCCGGCCGTAAAAGCGCCCAGCATTCCGCTGAGGACATCGCCCGATCCGCCGGTTCCCATGCCCGGGTTCCCGGTGGGATTGACCGAAAGGCGGCCATCAGGACCGGCGACCAGGGTCCGGTATCCTTTTAAGACAAGGATCGTCTTGTGGTCGAGGGCATAACGGGACGCCAGGGCCAACCGGTCATTCAGGATTTCGGGAACGGTCCGGCCGAGCAGCCGGGCGAACTCGCCCGGATGCGGCGTCAATACGGGAGGCCGCGACATCGCCTTGAGGACGGACAGATGGCCGGACAGGATATTCAATCCGTCCGCGTCGATAACGACCTGGGCCCGGATTTTCGGAAGAAGCTTGCGGACAAGCTCGGCCGTCTCGGGTTGGGCGGAGAGGCCCGGTCCGATGACGACGACGTCTTTTCCGGGAAGCAGCGCCGTCAACCGGGTCAGGGCCGCGGCCGCGACCGTGCCCTCGCGCGTTTCCGGAAGCGGCTCGGTCATCAGCTCGGACATGGCTCTGGCGATAAGCGGGAGACAGCTCTCCGGGGCGGCGATCGTGACCAATCCCGCGCCGGCCCGGTAGGCGGCCTTGCCCGCCAGCACGGCCGCCCCCGTTTTTCCCCGGGATCCGGCCAGGATCAGGACATGGCCAAAGGTTCCCTTATGTCCGTCTCGGGGGCGTTCCTGGAAAAAGGGTCCGACCTCGTTCGGGCCGGCCAGGGAGAGCCGCAGATCCGGCGATTCGAAAAGAACCGGCGGAATGGAAATATCGACAACCTCCAACCGGCCCGTAAATTTTTCGGAGGGAGGGAAAAGGTGGGCGATTTTCGGAGCGCCCAAGGCGATCGTCAGGTCGGCGCGAACGGCCGGGCCGATCAATCGGCAGGTGTCCGCGGAGAGGCCCGAGGGCAGGTCGATCGAGACCGTGAAACCGGAAGCGGCATTGATGTCCTCGATGACCTGGGCGGGAAGACCTTCGACCGGCTTGGCCAGTCCTGTCCCGAAAATCGCATCTACGATGACCGTCGCCGCGCGCAGGGCTTTTTTCAAGCGCGTCCGGCCGGCCGGGCCGGAAACCTCGACGATCTCAAGCCCGAGCTTTTCGGCGATTCCCAGATTGAGAGCCGCATCCCCCTTCACCTCGCCCTTTTTGGCCAGGAGAAAAACCTTCGGACCGACTCCGAGGTTATGAAGGTGGCGGGCGACGACGAATCCATCGCCGCCGTTATTGCCCCGGCCGCAGACGATCGCGATCCGTTCCTCGTGAAGGTGGGGAAACCGGTCCTGAAGGATCACGACCGCCCCGATCCCGGCGTTTTCCATCAACACGGCCCCCGGAATCCCGAATTCCTCGATCGTCCGGCGGTCGATCTCCCGCATTTCTCCGGCCGTCAGTATTTTCATCGTCTCTCCCTCGGCTCGATTTTAGCACACTCGAGGACGCGTTGCCTTCGGTCCGGAGATTGTGGTATTTTTCCCCTTACCAATTCCATACCCGGGTCATCCGGATTGAGGAGAGTGCCCATGTCGATTAAGGTCGGAATCAACGGTTTCGGACGCATCGGAAGAAACATGCTCCGGGCGACCCCCCCCGAGGCAGGGATCGAGTACGTGGCCGTCAACGACATCGTCGACGCCAAAACCCTCGCTCACCTGTTGAAGTACGATACCGTCCTGGGCGTTTTCCCGGGCAAAGTCGAAGCGACCGCCGACGCCGTCGTCGTCGACGGGCGGCCGGTCAAGGTCCTGGTTAATAAGACTCCGGCCGACCTGCCCTGGAAGGACCTCGGCGTCGACATCGTCATCGAATCGACGGGCAAATACACCAAGCGGCCCGATGTCATCAAGCATATCGAAGCCGGCGGCGCGAAAAAAGTCATCGTTTCCGCGCCGGCGACCGATCCGGATGCGACGATCGTCCTGGGCGTCAACGAGAAGACCTACGACCCGGCCAAACATCACATTCTCTCGAACGCCTCCTGTACGACCAATTGTCTGGCCCCTGTGGTCAAAGTGGTCCATGAGCTGGCCGGAGTCGTCAAGGGACAGATGACGACGATCCATTCGTACACGAACGACCAGAAGATCCTGGACGCTCCCCATAAGGATCTTCGGCGGGCCCGAGCCGCGGCCGTGGCCATGATCCCGACGACAACCGGCGCGGCCAAAGCTGTCGGGCTTGTCCTGCCCGAATTGAAGGGCAAGATCGACGGCCTCTCGATCCGTGTCCCGACCCCGGACGTCTCCCTGGTCGATTTCGTCGCCACGATGAGGCGGCCCGTGACGGCCGAGGAGGTGAACGAAGCGTTCAAGAAAGCCGCCGCCGGCCCGCTCAAGGGCATTCTGGAATACACCGACGAGCCGCTCGTTTCCGTCGATTTCCTCCACAACCCCCACTCGGCCATCGTCGACGGACTTATGACCAAGGTCATCGAGGGCGACCTGCTCAAAGTCATGGCCTGGTACGACAATGAATGGGGCTATTCCTGCCGCCTCGTCGACCTCGTGAAATTCATCGCCCGGTGACGGCCATGCGTTTCATCGAAGACCTCGACGTTCGCGGGAAGACCGTTTTCGTCCGGGTGGACTTCAATGTCCCCCTGGACGAACAGGGGCGCATCCGCAACGACACCCGAATCCAGGCCTCGCTCCCGACGATTCGATTCCTGCTCGACCGGGGAGCCCGGCTGGTGCTGGCCTCCCATCTGGGACGCCCCAAAAAACCCGATCCGTCGGCCAGCCTCAAGCCCGTCGCTTTTCGTTTGGCCGAGCTTCTCGGGCAGGACGTCATCATGGCCCCCGATGTCATCGGACCCGAAGTCGATCGCTTGAAAACCGGGTTGACCGACGGCGCGGTCCTTCTCCTGGAAAACGTCCGTTTTCACGCCGGCGAAACCAAAAACGATCCCGAACTGGCCAAGGCCTTCGCTCGGGGCGTGGATATCTTCGTCAACGACGCCTTCGGCTCGAGCCACCGGGCCCATGCCTCCGTAGTCGGCATCGCCGGCCTGGTCCCGGTCCGGGCCGCCGGATACCTGATGAAAAAAGAAGTCGATTTCCTGAAAAAAGCGATCGACCCGGTCAAGCCCTATGTCGCCGTCCTGGGCGGAGCGAAAACCGAGGATAAGATCCCGGTCATCGAAGCCCTGCTCGAAAAGGCCGACGAGATCCTGATCGGCGGAGCGATGGCGTATACCTTCCTGGCCGCTCAAGGGCTCGGCGTCGGGAAATCCCTGGTCGAACCCGAAAAGTTCGAGATCGCCCGGACGATCCTGAAAAAGGCGAATGAGCGCGGCGTCGCCTTCCGCCTCCCCTCCGATCACGTCCTAACCGCCTCGATCGCCTCCGGGGTAATCGACCAGGTGGCGGATGCTTACCCCCTCCCGGAAGGGCTGATGGGCGTCGACATCGGTCCGAAAACCATTGCCGCCTATTCCGAAATCCTCGGCCGGGCCAAAACGATCTTTTGGAACGGACCTCTCGGTGTTTTCGAAAACCCGGCGTTTGCCGAGGGGACGATGAAAATCGCCCAAGCCGTGGCCGCCTCCCCGGCCGTTTCCATAATCGGCGGCGGGGACTCGATCGCCGCCGTCGCCAAGGCCGGCGTCGGCGCTAAAATCAGCCATGTCTCAACCGGCGGCGGGGCCAGCCTCGAATTCATCGCCGACGGGTCGCTTCCGGGACTGGACGCTTTGGAAATCTGAGCGCAAACCGATGAAAAAACGCCCCTTTGTCGCCGGCAACTGGAAAATGAACATGACGCTTGCGGAAACCCGGGCCTGGTTTGCCGGTTTTCTTCCGCTCGCCCCGGGCCCGGCTGAGGCCGAGGTCGTCGTCTGTCCTCCGTTTACCGCCCTGGCTGAAGCCGCGAGTCTTGCGGCCGGGACGGTCGTCCGGATCGGCGCCCAGAATATCGGCTGGGAAAATGCGGGCGCCTTCACCGGGGAGGTTTCCGGCCCCATGATCGTCGAGGCCGGAGGCCGGTATGCGGTCATCGGCCATTCCGAGCGCCGCCAGATGTTCGGCGAGACGAACGAAACCGTTCGCCGGCGGATCGCCGCAGCTCTTCGGAACGGACTGCAGCCGATCGTCTGCGTCGGCGAAACCCTGGCCGAGCGCGAAGCCGGCCGGACGCTGGACATCGTCTCCTCGCAGCTCGAGGAAGGGCTGGCCAACGATTCGGCCGAAACAATCGGGAGCCTGATCCTCGCTTATGAGCCGATCTGGGCCATCGGCACCGGACGTACGGCCACACCGGAGCAAGCCCAGGAGGTCCAGGCCGCGATTCGGGAACGGCTCGAACAAAGAATTGGAAAAACGGCTGCCGGCTGTGTTATAATCCTGTATGGCGGGTCGGTCAAACCGGCCAACGCCTATGAGTTGTTCCAGAAACGGGACATCGACGGATTTCTCGTCGGAGGCGCTTCGCTGGAAGCGGCGGTGTTCGCCGGGATCATCCGTGAATCGATACGGGCTTATAAGGAATGAAGTAAAGTGACGGCTTTATTGACGATTGTCCACGTGGTGATTTGTTTGGTCCTGGTTGTCGCGGTTCTTCTCCAGTCCGGAAAAGCGGCCGACCTGGCCGGCGCCTTCGGCGGCGGCGGAAGCCAGACCGCGTTCGGACCGCGGAGTCAGCAATCCATCATGTCAAGAATCACGACGATCTGTGCGATTCTTTTCATGGTCACCTCCCTTGGCTTGTGGCTGGTGTCCGGCCGCGAAGCGTCCTCGGCCGTTAAAGGCGTAGCCGCACCGGTCAAGACGGAAGCTCCTGTTACCGCCCAGCCGACGGCTCCGAAACCTGAAGACAAACAGGCTGGAGCCGGAGCGCCGGTCGAAAAGAAAGACGGACAGACCGCCGCAACGCCGACAGAAAAAAAGGCCGAGCAGACGCCTCCTCCGGCCGCTGAGAAAAAATAGCTCTTCGAAACGATGTGCCGAAGTGGTGGAATTGGCAGACACGCTAGCTTGAGGGGCTAGTGAGCCTTA
>CAYPKX010000040.1:0-23028 GCA_964411395.1 uncultured Eubacteriales bacterium
GCCGACTTCATCGTCTACGACAACGTCGAAAAGTACCGCGGCTTCGGCGGCGTTCGGAACGAGGAGGACTTTCTCATCACCGAGAAAGGCCGGCGGCGGCTGGGCCGGGCGAAACCGAAAACGGCCGACGAAGTCGAAGCTCTTCGGGCTGAACCGCGGCTCGGCCGGTCCGTTTAAAATCCGCGAAGGGTCGTGCTGTCCCGGCGGGGGAGCCCTTCCTTCGGCTCCCGCTTGAGAACGATGTAGGCGATTCCCCGGGCGGCGCAGAACGCTTTCTTTTCGGGCCGGTCTCCGTCTTCGTTGACGATATAGAGATCGGGTTTCAAGGCCTCGATTTCGGGCGCGGCATCCATCCAGCCGTCGCCCGTGCCGGGAACCGCGCGGGAGACATTCCGGACCGCCCGGACCATATAGAGCCGTTCCTCCCGGCGGAATTTCGGATGCCCCGGCCCTTTGAGGTCGCGGAGTGTTTCGTCGCGGCCGACGGAAACCGTGAGCTCGCCGTAGGCGGCGGCTTCTTCGAAGAAGCGGACGTGCCCGGAATGGAAATGGTCGTAACAGCCGGAAACGATGACTTTTTTCCGGGCGGCCGGAGCGGCCAGGTCGTCTTTCGGGAGGGGAAATCCGGCGATCTCGTCCTCCGTGACCGGCGCATAAATGAGCCCCACGCCGCGGCAGAACGCCCGTTTTTCCGGAGCATCCTCTCCGGGCAAGACGGCCCAGACCGTGTTTCCCGGAGGCCCGACATCGGGCAGAACGTGGGGACTGTTGAGAGGCGGACCGATCTCGGCCGTGTCGACGAATCGCATGGCCCGGACAAGATACAGGCGCTCCATTTCCGGAAAGAGCGGAGGTTTTCCGGTTAAAAGAAGGACGGTCTCGTCGGGCCAGAGGAGAGCCCGGACCCGGCCGCGTTTGGCGGCTTCTTCCAGAAACCGGACGTGCCTCGAACCGAGGTCGTCGAAGCTTCCGGAGGCGATGACCGTTTTCATTTTTATTCGAGCGGCGGCGCTTTGGTCAAGTCTGAAGGCCGGAACGACCGCCCCCGATTCCGTTTGGGAACAGAGCCGGAGACCGGGAGATCAATCGACGGTCCGGAGCCCGGCCTTTTTCCGTTCATATTGTTCCTTGATCCAGGGGTAGGTTTTCCCCAGGCCGACTCGAAGCGGCGTGTTCGGCTCCCAGCCGAGAACCTTCTTGATGAAGGTGTTGTCGGAGTTGCGGCCGCCGACGCCCTGGGGCGCGGTCAGGTCGTAGGTTCGTTTGACTTTCACTCCGGCGATTTTCTCAATGACCGAGACGAGATCATTGACCGACACCAGCTCCGATGTGCCGAGGTTGATCGGGGTGGCGATCAGCTCGTCGCAGTGGGTGATCATGTCGATCCCCTTGACGCAGTCGCCGATATACTGGTAACTCCGGGTCCGGGTGCCGTCGCCCCAGATTTTGATCTCCCGGGAACCGTTGTCGATCGACTGGATGATTTTCCGGCAGAGGGCCGCCGGGGCTTTTTCCCGCCCGCCGTCCCAGGTCCCCCACGGGCCGTAGACGTTATGGAAGCGGGCGATGAAGGTTTTGAATCCCCGCTCGGCCCAGTATTCCTGGCAGAACATCTCGGAGATGAGCTTCTCCCAGCCGTAGCCGCGCTCGGACATCGCCGGGTAGGCGTCCGATTCCTTCAGGGCGGTGATTTTCGGATTTTTCTGCAGCTCGGTGTTGTAGACGCAGGCCGAGGACGAGTAGAAGTACCGGCTGACGCCGGCTTTCCAGGCGGATTCGACCATGTGGGTGTTGATGAGGACGGACCGCAGGCATTCGATGCGGAACCGTTCGATGAAGCCCATGCCGCCCATGTCGGCGGCGAGCTGGTAGACCTCGTCCCTGCCTTCGACCGCCCGGCGGCAGTATTTTTCCTGGCTCAGGTCGAAGCAAAGGTTCTCGACGCCCGGTGTGTGCTGGTACCATTCGGAGAGGGGCTTCTTATCCACACCGCGGATGTTCGTAAAACCCTTGTTTTTAAAATACCGGATGAGCGATCCGCCGATGAATCCTCCGGCTCCGCAAACGAGGATGCGGGTGTTTTTGTCGACCGTCGCGAGTTTGGGTTTTTTTTGGGTCGGGGACATCGAAAACCTCCGGGATGACGGGATTAAGGCGCCCTCAATTTATGCCAGGCGCCCGGGTTCGTCAAGCGCCTGCGGGCCGGGGAATTCAGACCGTGAGCCGGCGAAGAAAGATTTCCCGCACCCGGCCCATCGCCTCGGCGATATCCTCCCGGTTGGATCCGGCGAGAGCGACGGCCGGCTCGATATGGACATCGATCCGTCCCGGTCGGAGCAACCGGCTCCCTTTCCGCATGATCCGGTAGCTTCCGACCTGGACGATCGGCAGGATATCGAGCCCCGATTCCCGGGCGAGGAGAAAACCGCCCCGTTTGAACGGGCCGAGCGCTCCGTCGAGCGTCCGGGTGCCTTCGGGGAAAATGATGAAGGAAAAGTCCGTCTGCGACCGGATGAATTCGCCCGCCCGGGCCAGGCTGGCGGCGGCTTTGCGGGGATTGACCCGATTGATGGGGATCTGCCCGATCTTCCGGATCATCCAGCCGTAGACCGGCCAGCGGAAATGCCCTTCCTCCTCGACCGTCCGGGCGTACCCGGGGAAGCGGGCATAGAAGACGAGCGGGTCGAGGAGATTGACGTGGTTCATCATCAGCATATAACGGCGGCCGGCGACGAAGTTCTCCTCGCCGTGAAGTCGGACCCGGACGCCGGCTAAAAAAAGCACCGCCCGGCAGCCGGACTTGATGAGCCGTTCGAGCCGGGGGCCCCGGGAGACGAGAGCGGTGGCCAGAATCGCCAGACAGACGACGACGAAGGCCGGAAAGGCCGCGATCCACAGAAGCGCCGAGCGGGTGATCTCGAAAAGATGGATCATCCGAGAAAGGTCAGTTCCTGGGGAAGGACTTTGATTCGGAGCGGCGATTCTCCGAGGACTTCGCCGTCGGCCATGACCTTGAGCGGAGGCGTCCCGGTGATCGTCATCTCCGGGGCCTGGATGATGTCCACTTTGGGGTGGGAGGCATGGGTTCCGGAAAAGACGCGTTTGAAGATCTGAAGGATCTCCCGCCGGTTGACGTCCCGGAAAATGACCAGATCCGCTTTCCCGTCGGCCGTGGCGGCGTAAGGGGCGATTTTCATTCGACCGCCGGTGTACTGGGAATTGGAAACGACAAGGGCGCTGTCATTGACCGTCCAGGCCCGGCCTCCGGCTTCGATGTCGATCTGATTGTTCATCCCGCGGGCCAGGCGGAGGAGGACGGCGAGGCTGTAGCCCAGCTTGCCGAAAATCTTCAGCCAGTCATTGGTCAGCTTCAGGATGTCGGTGATGAGGCCGGCTCCGATGATGTTCAGGGAATACCGTCGTTCCGTATTTCCGCCCAGCTGGAATTCGAATTCGATCAGGTCGACCTTGACCCGACGGGCGGTCGTGAATCGACGGAGGGCTTCCTCGGGTGTCTCGATTCCGAAGTCCCGAAGGAAGGAGTTTCCCGTTCCGGCCGGAATCAGTCCGATTTCGGGGACAAAGGACGGGCGTCCATGAATGTACAGTCCGTTGATCACTTCAAACGGCGTTCCGTCGCCGCCGAGACAGAGGACCGTGTCGTATCTCTCCCGGGCGGCTTCGCGGCCGAACTGGAAGGAATGGCCGGGAAATTCCGAGGTCCGGACCTCGATCCCCGGAAAGATCTCCCGGAGCTGCGGCTCGATCCGGGCGAAGATTTTTTCGCCGCGGCCGTGTCCGGCGACGGGATTGACGATCAGCATCGTCCGGGGCGTTCCACTCATAGCCCGCGTTATATCACGGGCCACCGGGAATTTCAAACCCGGCGGAGCGCTCCCCATCGGAACCCCGTTGAAGTATACTGGCCTCGATTCGGGGCGAAAGCCCGGGAGAGGAGGACGGTCATGAAACGGAGCTTATTCTTTCGCGGTAAAGCGGTTTTTATGGGGGTCGCCGGATTTTTTCTGGTTGATCCGGCCTCCGCCGCGCCGTCGGCGAAAATCTATTCCGTTCTTTCGCCCGATAAAAAGATCGAATTCAAGCTGACCGCGGGCCCGGACCTCAGCTTCGCCGTTCATTACGACGGCCGGCCGCTTGTGGCGCCTTCGTCGATTTCGATGGCCATCGACGCAACCGGGCCTCGCGTCCTCGGGCGCGGCGTGAAGGTGAAAAGCGAGAAGCGCCGGTTCGTCGACGAAGTTCTGACCCCCGTCGTCCGGCAGAAGGCGGCCGCGATTCCCGACCGGTTCAACGAGCTGACGCTCCGCTTCGCCGATGATTACGGCCTGGTCGTTCGGGTGTACGACGACGGCGCCGCCTACCGGTTCGAGACGTCGCTCTCGGTTCCGGTGACGGTGGTTTCCGAACAGGCGGAATTCGCCTTCTCCGAAAAGGCCATGGCCTGGTTTCCGGAGGAAGAAACCTTCCAAACGCATTCGGAGAGAAAGTTTCCGTATCTTCCGCTGAGCGAGATCGGCGAAAAGCGTTTTGCGTCGTGTCCGGTCGTCGTCGCCGTTCCCGAGGGGCCCAAGGTCGCCGTTACCGAAGCCGACTTGGAAGACTACGCCGGGATGTATCTCTCCGGAGCCGCCGGGTCGCCGGGGAAGCTTGTCGGCCGGTTTCCGGCTTATCCCTTGAAGGTGGAAGCGAAGAACGACCGGAATGTTCCGGTCTCGGAGCGGGCGCCTTTTCTCGTTCAAACATCCGGCCGGCGGTCTTACCCCTGGCGGGTTTTATTGATCGCCGCCCGCGACGGGGACTTGATCGAAAGCCCGCTCGTCTACCGCCTGGCCAAACCCTCGAAGGGGGATTTCTCCTGGGTCAAACCGGGAAAAGTCGCCTGGGACTGGTGGAATGCCCTCAATCTGACCGGCGTCGATTTTCGGGCCGGCGTCAACACCGAAACCTACAAGCACTTCATCGACTTCGCCGCCGAGAACCGGATCGAATACGTCATTCTGGACGAGGGCTGGTATAAGCTGGGAGACCTTCTCTCGGTCGTTCCGGCCGTGAATGTCCCCGACATCGTCGCCTACGGCAAGGCGAAAGGCGTCGGGATCATTCTGTGGGCGGTCTGGAAAACGCTCGACGACCAGTTCGAAAAGGCCATGACCCAATTTTCCGCCTGGGGGATCGCCGGACTCAAGGTCGATTTCATGCAACGGGACGACGCCTGGATGGTCAATTATTATTACCGCGTCGCGGCCGAAGCCGCCCGGCGTCATTTCCTGGTGGATTTTCACGGAGCCTACAAACCGACCGGCCTCTACCGGACATTTCCCAACGTCCTGACATCCGAAGGCGTGATGGGCTTGGAACATGACAAATGGAGCCGGGATATCACTCCGGAGCATGATGTCACGCTCCCGTTCACCCGGATGGCCGCCGGGCCGATGGACTATACGCCGGGGGCCATGGTCAACGGGGGCTTGCGGAATTTTCAGATCATCTTCAACCAGCCGATGAGCCAGGGCACCCGCTGTCACCAGTTGGCCATGTACGTGATCTACGAAAGCCCTCTCCAGATGCTGGCCGACACCCCGAGCAACTACCGGCGCGAGCCGGCCTGCCTGGAATTTCTGTCCCGCGTCCCTTCGGTCTGGGACGAAACCCGGGTTCTCGAGGCCCGGATCGGGGATTATGTCCTGGCCGCCCGCCGCAACGGGATCGAATGGTATGTCGGAGCCCTCTCCGACGAGCAGGCCCGGGAGCTTGTCCTGGACCTTTCCTTTCTGGGGGAGGGAGCCTTTGAGATGATGCTTTACCGGGACGGCCCGAACGCCGACCGAAACGGCAATGATTTCCAGCGGGTGAAGCAGACGGTGACCAAATCCGACAGGATCGTCCTGAAGCTCTCCCCGGGAGGGGGAGCGGCCGCCGTTCTGCGGCCGCTCGGCCGCTGACTCCGGGCGGTTTCTCCCCGTCCAAAACCCTCCGCGGCGGGAGACCCCGAGCGCTTTTCGGTCTTCCTAACCGCCCGATCGTCTCATCTTGTCACGCTTCGGCCGTCCCCGCCCGGTCCGGGGCCGGGTTTTCTTCCGAGGGTGTCTTACCGCCTCTTCCGGCTAGTCGCGGCTCGCAGCCATATCACCCCTCGGCTCATCGGGTTTGATGATTGCTTCCAGGCGAAGCCTTGGTTTATATTGAGAGTCGGCGTATTGCTGAAAAAGCCAATTTAAAGGGATCGGACATGAGCCGAAAAAGAGGTGAAGGATCGATGTCCCGGGATTTCCGGAACTCGGGCTTCACTCTCCTCGAATCGCTCGTCGTCCTGGCCATCATCGGGATTCTCACCGTCTCCTTTTATCCGAGCGTGAAAAACGCCCTGGAAATCCGGGAATTTGAAAACGCCGGCCGCGACCTCCTCACCACCCTCCAGTCGGCCAAGTGGCAGGCCGTGACGTCCAATTATTTCCACCGTGTTCGTTTCGTTCAGGATGCGGCCGGATGGACCTACCGGATCGAGGTCGAACGGCCCGCCGGCACCTGGACGCTGAAGCGGGGCCAATCGATTAAGCGTGTTCCCGGCGAATTCACCCTGACCCTCAATCTCCCGGCCGACGGAACGGTCGCCTTCACGACGACCGGCTTTGTCTCCAATTTCGACAGCACCAAAAATCAGATTTCGCTCCGGTCTTCGCGCTTGACCTTGCTGGGCGAGCCGAACGTCCGGCTTGTCCGGTTTTTTGCCAGCGGTTCGACCCAATTTATCAAGCAGACGGTCACATGAAGATGAAGTTCCGGGCTCAACGGGCGGGGATGAAATCCGGGGCGGGATTCTCGCTGATCGAGGTCCTGATCGGGATCGCGATCATGGGCGTGGCCATGATGGCTCTGGCCCAGGCCTTTCTCGTCAGCGTCAACAACAACACCCGGTCCGGGGAAATCGCCCACGCTTCGTATCTTGCCCAGCAGCAGCTGGACTACCTCCGGACCCTGATGGCCTCCGAATTGAGCACCTTTCCCTCGACGGCCAGGGGCGAATCCGCCGATCAAACCATGGATCCCAATGCCGACGGCTTCCCCGACTTCCGCCGGATCACTTTGGTGACCACCGGAGGGACGGGTTATGCCGTCAAAATCCTCGTTTTTCCGGCCACCGCCATCGGGAAAACGTCCACGGCTCTCCTGGCCGCGCCGGCGAATTACCGGGTCCGGGCCGTCATCAGCTCGGTCATCGTCCGTTAGGAGAAACTGTGGACACCGTTGTCGTTCACCCGCGCCGTCTTCGGGGATTCACCCTCATCGAGCTGCTGATCGGCAGCGTGATCATGCTTGTGGTTGTCATCGGAGCCCTCCAGATCTATTCCCGGAGCAACAAGGTTTCGGCCGATCAGCAGCAGTACATCGAAATCCAGACCGACGTCCGGGGCGCGATGTACTTCCTTTCCCGGGATATCCGGATGGCGGGGACGGGCCTGAGCGACAACCTGATGGGATATGCCATCGACGGCACCGACAATGAAATCATCTCCGGGACGACGGAGACTCCCGACCGTTTGCGCATTCTGGGGAACATGGAAGACCCGCTGGTTTTGGCGATTCAAAGCTATTCGGGTTCGTCCGTCGACGTGACCATGGATGATTATTCCCTGGAACGATATCCGTATCCGGATAACTTCTATGTCGGAAAAGTCGCCCTGATCGTTCCCAATCCCGGTTCGGCCTGCCTCGGGGCGGGCATCCGCGTCATCACCCATGTCACGCATAACGCCGACGGTTCGAACGAACGGGTGAACTTCTCCCCCGGACCGGCCCCCAACATCAACCCTCCGGGCGGCCTTTCGGACATTTGTTCGTCGGATGATTTCATCGGCGGGGCGATGTTGTTCTGCGACATGCGGGAATACTGGCTGGACGTCACCGGGAACGTCACCGGACTGACCGCCGGAACGAACGGATATATCGGCGGCGGCCAGGGGGGAGTCCTCTACCTGACCCTCAACGGCGTTCACTTCCCGCTCGCTCAGAATATCGAAACGATCCAATTCCAATACAACGGCGACTTCGACGCCGATTCCCAGGGTTTACTGGATGGATTCACAAACTGGAACACGTCCTGGACCCGGATCCAGGTCGGCCGCATCCGGCAGATCCGGATGCAAATCCTCGGCCGGACGTTGAATCCCTTCGCCTCCGTCGGTAAAAACACCGGCACCCAGGCCGGGCTTTACAAGCGGCCGGCCGTCGCCAACACCGCCGCCGCTACGGCCAACGATTGGCGCAAGCGTTTTCTCCTGGAATCCACGGCCAACGTTCGGAACGCGTCTTTGAACCTGTTCAATACGGGGCTGCGATGAACATCCGCGCTCGGCGAAACAGAGAAAAGGGCTCGGGGCTTTTCATCGTCATCCTCGTCGTCGCCGGCCTGGCCGCCCTCGGCATGACCCTGCTGACCCTGACCTCGATGGGCCCGAAAATGTCGGGCGGTTTGAGAACCCAGGAGGAAGCGTTTAATGCGGCCGAGGCGGGCTTCAATACCGTTTATGCCCTGATCAAGAATTATTTCGGATCCGGGACCTGGATGAGCTTTGCCGGCCATTACCTGACGCAGCCTTCCAGTCTCGACCTGGCCTTCATTTCCCAGGCGATCAATCCCAATTATTTTCGGAGGGTTCCGGATGAGGAACTCCTCTCGGCCCTGGATCCCGGCAAAGACGGCACCCCCGATTTCGGGCCGCTGATTTTTTTCAACCAGACCTTTGCCGTGAATGAAAGCGGCGCGACCGATACCCGTTTGTCCTACACCGCGTTCCTGATTAACGATGAAGCGGTCGGCGGAGCGGCCGACCCGTACGACGCCCTCCTGGTCGTGATCGGAGTGGTCCGAACCGGAACGCGGATTTTAGCCACGAGCCGGCTGGAGATCGTTCTGCAATATACGGCCGGATCCTAAGGGGAGAATCTCGATGCGCAACCGTCGTCTGTCCTGGGGAGCGGCCGTTCCGGCCTTCGTCTTCATCTTTCTTCTCCGGACCCCTCCGGCCGACGGCCAGACCTGCGTCGAAGCCTCCGGCTCGTTTTTCGAAACCCTGATGACCGGGAACTTTATCGATGAGCCTCAGTGTTCGGCCAAGCTCTGGTACAAAGACACCCATGATATGCGGGATACGATGACCTTGAACAAGCTCGGGGCGAACTTCACGGTCAGCAGCCCTTCGAGCGTCCCCGGCTGGATCAGCGTTCTCTCGGAAGCCGATTTCAACCTGGACGGGTGGGTGGACTACGTCGGCTCAAGCAGCGCCTATTCCAACGCCCTCCTCTTCGTGAAAAACGACGGGGTCAATGGTCACATCGGGACGTTTCTCACCGGTTTGTGGATCGGGGGCTCGACCGGGGATGCCTCCGGTACGCCGACGGCGGGAGTCGGCGGGGCCGCCCTCGAATCCGGCTACCACGGATCGATGACGGCCGGCGACTACGACGGTGACGGGGACATGGATTTTTTCTATGTCTCTTCGGTCTTCAATTCGCCCTTCACCATGGTCCACGCCTGGTTGTTCCGGAACACGATCATCACCGGCGGCGTCAACACCGGCGTTTTAAATTTCACCGCCATCGATGTTCTTGCGGCCTGGCGGCCGACGCTGAAGACCCTGGGCTGGTCCTCGACCAGCATGGTCTCCAAGGACCTCGACGGCGACGGCGACATCGACATCGCCTACGGCAACACCGAAGGGAAGGTCTTCCTGATCCGGAACCAGGGAACGGGCCTGGTCAACAGCTCGACTTTCGTGATCGATCCGGCGCCGCTGGTTGAAACCGGCTGGAGCGGCCTCGGCGTCAGCACCGTTTCCATTGCCTCCTTCGACGAGGCGCCGGGCCTGGATATGATAGTCGGGAGCTGCGATTATCCCGAGCTCAAGTATTACCGGGGCGACGGTTTGGGAGGCTACGAGTGGTTGGCTGATTTTACCGATCTCGACGGGGGCCTCAACGACAATATGTTCGACGGGGCGGCCACCATCAGCCTCAACGCCGATTTCGACAGCGACGGCGATCAGGACCTCATCATCGGAACGGACAATTGGTGCTGGAACGGCTCGGTGGGCTATGACGGCTCTTCGGCCGAGTCGACCGGTTACGGGGGCAAGGCCTATTACTTCAAGAACGACGGCAACGCCAACTTTTCCGTCACCCAGGTCTTCAACGGCCAGACCCGCACGCCCCTGGTCTACGACTTCGATTGCGGCATGATCCTCGATTACAACAACGACGGCCAGCTCGACTTCCTCATGGCCGACGGAAACCACACCGATTACTACTACGTCTTCCAGAACTCGGTCGCCAACGTCTACAACCTGAGGGGGATCGGTGTTTCGGCCAACTTGACGGAAACCCTCCCGAATACCCAGTATGCCATCACCCGGGCCCGGTTCACGGTCATCGACCAGTCGACCATCGGATCGTCATCGGCGGGACTCGGCATCGCGTATTACCTGTCCAACGACAACGGGGCCACCTGGGAATACTACGGCGCCTATACCGGCACCGGGATCACCAATGTCTCCAACCAGCCGTGGCACGATTTCCATACGTTTGGTTCCAATCTGCGTTGGAAAGCCGTCCTGACGGCGGCCGACGACGCGATCGCCGGTTTTGGCGAGTCTTCCTACGAAACTCCCCAGGTCGACAATCTCCGGCTCGAGTACGTCTATGTCGAAAAGCGGGAATATTCCCGGTCATCGGCCGCCGCCGCGGCCATTATCTCCGGGACGCGGCGCAAGCTGATCATTTCAGCTTCGTTCATCTTTCCCGGATACCAGGGCCAGCTCCGAGCCTACGATGTGACGGATATCGCCCTGGCTTCGACGGGCGGGTCGACGGTCCGAACGATCTCGACTTCCGATCCCACCAGTACGACCGGCCGGAATGTCGTCACCGGCGGATCGGTGCTTTGGGATGCGGGGGCGATGCTGGCCGCCCGGGACTTTTCGAACCGGACCGTCTATACGGCTTATAAACCCTCGGGCGTGATGACTCGAATCGCGTTCACCGAAGCCAACGCCAATACGCTCAAGTCGCTCCTCGCCGATCCCAACGGCGATAATGCCGGACTCATCCGTTTCGTCCTTGGGGAAGGGCGATCTTGGAAATTCGGGGATGTCCTCCATTCCAGCCCGGTTCTCCTTGGCCCGCCTTCGGGCGATGCCGTCGCCCTGGGAACGTCCTATCAGGCGTTCGTGACGGCTCAGGCCGCTCGAACGCCGGTCGTGTTTGTCGGCGCCAATGACGGAATGCTCCACTGCTTCGACCTGGCTTCCGGCGCCGAATTGTGGGGATTCATTCCCTATAACCTCCTCCCCAAGCTGAAAAACATGTCGGTCAAGGATCCCTCGGGCACCCGGCTCTACAATCACGACTATTTTGTCGATGCCGTGCCGACAGTCGGGGACGCCTATATCGGCGGAGCCTGGAAAACCATCCTGATGTGCGGACAGGGCCCGGGCAAGGGCAGTTCGACGGCCGGCGGCTTGAATTATTATTTTGCCCTGGACGTGACCGATCCGCTCAATCCCATTCCCCTCTGGGAAGCCAAGGATTCCCTGACCATGGGCGAAACCTGGTCGATCCCGGCTTTCGGCAAGGTCCTCTCGGGATCAACGCCCTACTGGGTGGCCTTCGTCGGATCCGGATATGATAACGACACGTCCCGCGTGGTCGGCAACTATTTTTATACGATCCGCCTGGACACCGGGGCGATTCTCAAGAAATCCGCCGTCGCCGCCGAGGTCAATACCAGCCTGAGCAGTAAGTGCCCGAATCCTTATCCGAATATCCAAAATGCGATTCCCAGCTCCCCCTCGGCCGTCGATATCAACCGGGACGGCCGGACGGATTACGTCTATTTCGGTGATTTGGACGGCCGGCTCTACCGTGTGCCGTACACCAGCACCAACACCAACAGTTGGACCCCCTCGGCGATTTATACCGACGAGAACTTCTATCCGATCGTCACCAAACCGGCGGTCTTTCCCGACCCGACGTCGGGCGGAACGCCTCTCACCATCCTTTTTGGAACCGGAGGAGACGATGCGGCGCCGGGAGACCGCTATTATGCTTTTCTCGCCGTCACCGACACGGGTTCGAAAGCGGATGTCGCCTGGTATCTGGGGAACCCGATCGCTCTGGACCTGGCCGCCTCCCTCAAGCTGGGAGAAATGGGCCTGGGAGAAAAGATCTGGTCCGACCCGGTCATTTCGGACAAAATCGTCTACTTCAGCTCCTTGATGGGCAGCATTGAGAACGTCAATCCGTGCCTGAACCTCAGCCAGACCGGCCGCCTTTACGCCCGTTATGTCCAGACCGTCGCCGGAGGCATCATGGGCGCTTCGGCCCTCAAAGCCGCCGGCGGATCGGCGGTCGAGAGCCTCCAGCTGGCCAGTAAGGCCCGCCGGGCGGTCACGGTCGGCGAGCTTCAGGCCGGCGGCGGCTCGAATTCCAAGAAGGAAGTTTATATCCAGGAATACGATTCGACGATCGAACGCCTGGAGCAGCCGGTCGGTTCGTTGCTCCGGGTCGTCTCCTGGCGGGAAATCTACAAGATCATCCGGTAAAATTCCCCCCCAAACGCTGCGGCAAAGCGAGAGAGGACGGGGAGTTACGCGTTCGGTTGTTTTTTCGCGGCGGCTTGCGCCGGCCGGCGGCCCGGATATAATGCCCTCATGGCCCGGACGGCCTTCCCGATTCCGCCCGCAAGGAGCGCCGCATGACCCTTCACTGGCTGGATATCGCCATCTTCGTCCTCTTTTTCGCCGTCGTCATCGGCGTCAGCATGTTCAAGAGCCGGAAAGAGCGTTCCGGCGAAGACTTCTTTCTCGCCGGCCGCAGCCTGATCTGGCCGCTGATCGGCTTCTCCTTGATTGCCGCCAATATCTCGACCGAGCATTTTGTCGGGATGTCCGGGCAGGGCGCCGGAGCGGCGGGATTCGCCATCGCTTCGTACGAATGGATGGCCGCGATTACGCTGGTGATCGTCGCGCTCTTTTTCCTGCCCAAGTTTCTGAAAGCCGGCATCTACACGATTCCCGAGTACCTGGAATACCGCTATACCCCGGCCGCCCGGGGGGTGATGGCGGCTTATACCTTGATCATCTACGTGGCGGTCAGCATCGCCGCCGTCGTTTATACCGGGGCCCTGGCCCTGCATACGATCTTCAATATCGGGATGGTCCAGGCGGTCTGGATGATCGGGATTATCGCCGCGTTCTACACGACCTGGGGCGGGCTCAAAGCCGTCGCCTGGGCCGACCTCTTTCAAGGATCCGCCTTGATCCTTGGCGGGATCGTGACGCTGATCGTCGGTTTGAAGGCGGTCGGGGGAATCGGCAGTTTCTTATCGGCCAACGCCGACAAGCTTCATGTCATCATGCCGGCCGACCACCCGGTCATCCCCTGGACGACGCTCGTCATCGGCTTGTGGATTCCCAACTTCTACTACTGGGGTTTGAACCAATTCATCACCCAACGAACGCTTGCGGCCAAAAGCCTCAAGCAGGGCCAGACGGGCATCATTTTCGCCGCGATGCTGAAACTCCTGATTCCGTTCATCATCATCCTGCCCGGGATCATCTCCTGGCAGCTGTTCCGGACGGAGCTTTCGGCTCCCGGGGCGACGACCGACATGGCATACCCGCTCCTGATTAAAAATCTCGTTGGTCCGGGCATGCGGGGCTTCATTTTGGCGGCGATTTCCGGAGCCGTCATTTCGACCCTGGGCTCGCTTCTCAACTCCGTTTCGACGCTCCTGACAATGGACATCTACAAACGGCACTTCAAGAAGGACGCCGACAATAAATCGCTCGTCCGGCTGGGCCGCTGGGCGACCCTGGTGTTTGTCGTCCTGGTCTGCTTGATCGCCCCGCAGCTGGACAATCCGAGGTTCAAGGGAATCTTCAATTACATCCAGGAGTTCCAGGGATTCATCTCCCCGGGGATCCTGGCGGCTTTCCTCTTCGGCCTGTTTGTTAAAAAGACCCCCCGGTCGGCCGGATTGACGGCCCTGCTTCTCAACGTTCCGGTCTACGGGCTGTTGATGGCTGTCGGCGGGAACATCGCCTTTTTAAACCGGATGGCGATCACGTTCGCCGTCATCGTCCTGGTTTTGGCGGGGATGACCCTGGCCAAACCCCTGCCGGCGCCGGTCGTCCTGCCCGTTCAGAAAAATTTCGACCTGACTCCGGCTCCGGCCATGAAGATTCTCGGGCCGCTGGTGATTGCCGCGACGATCGTTCTTTATGTGATCTTCCGGTAAACCGGTTCGGCCGGATTCCCAGGCAACCTTGATTCGCAAGGCACATGATGGAAGTGCGCCTTTTTCAATAATCCAGGTCAGGTTTCGATCTCGGAATAGCGCCGAGCGGAAATTTTCGCCAGAAAAGCGTAAGCCGCCGAGGCCAGCCCGGTTAAAAAGAGCCCTAATCCGATGATCGCCGCTTCTTTTCCGATTCCTGTTTTCAGAAGAGCCGTCGTGCCGATCGTCAGGCCGGTCAGAAGGCCAAGGTTAAGGAAAAGAGCGATCAGCACGTTCAGATTCTGCTTGATGGCTTTCTGGGGATTCGTCCATTTCAACAGGGGCCGAAGGAGGTCGATGATCATCCCCAGGGCGGTCAGGAGGGCCGAGGCGGCCAGAGCGATCGGCAGGGCCAGAAGGACATGGACGGTTTTAGCTTTGATGACCAGAACAGCCGCCACGGCCGCTCCCAAAACACCCAGGCAGGCGATGGCATAGGAATGGAGGAACTTGGCCTTGACCTGAACGGCCGGCGGTGTCGGGATGACCTGAGACATCCAGAAGTGGGCGCCTTCCCGGGAGAAGGCCGAAGCGGCCGTGCCGTTCAAACAGCCGCAGACGGTCATAAATAAAGCCGAGCCGAGGATGACGGCGGCCGGATTGGCCGAGCCGAGGAGGAGGATGATCTGCATCGCATCGCCGCCCGATGCGCCTCCCCCCGCTCCAGCCATGAGAATGAAAAGGATCGGAATCAGAACGACCGAAAGGACGCCGTTGAGGAGGAAGATCGGAGTCCGGTTCATGATCCTAAGCTCCCGCAGGAAAATCGCCCGGACGGGCTTCCGTCCCGAAGAAAGGCGGGCGGAAAGGCCAGCCCTGGTCAGGCGCCGCTTTCGGGCCGTGACTTCGCCGAGACCGAGAAGGCCGCGGTAGAAAAAAGCCCGGGCGGCGATGAAGAGCGCTCCAAACAAGGCCAGGGAAACGACCGCATAGAGAAGAAACGGTAACAGGGCGGAGCGCCCTTCCATCGGGGCCAGAGACCGGGTCGCCCAAATGCTCGGGGGGAAGTGGGCTCCGATCTTCTGAACGAGACCGCCCTCGTTGAAAAATTGAATCAAGGCCTGTTGGCCCGGCCCTGCGCCCGGCATCTTCCGCAGAGCGAACTGCAGGCCGATGGCTCCGGACATCATGATCAGGCTGCCGACGATGATGAGAGCGTCTTTTTTACGGCTGACATTGACAAAACGCATCATGACGACGACCAGAAGGGAAACAAGGGCCAGGGGGATGATCGGAAGAAGGAGATAAACAAGAGCGGCCGTGATCCAGTAGGACGGGCCGGCCTTGGCCTGGAGGCCGTACATGACCAGCATCGGGACGACGATCGGCGCGGCGGTCAGGTATTCGTTGACGACGACCACCGAAAATTTCGAAAGCAGAACCTGGGCCGGGGAGACAGGGAGCGAGACGAGGAGGTCCAGGTCCCGGGAAAAATAGAACGCCGAAAGCACGTAGTAGAAACCGAAAATCAGGATCAGAAACTGGCCGGCCAGCAGGCCGAAGGTGAGCAGGGCGCCCTGCTGTCCGAGGGGAGTCAGCAGGCCGTACATGAAGCGGATGCCCTTGAGGTAGTAAAAAAGCACCGGGGCCAAGCCGGCGATCCCGAGACCGATCAGCGGGATCAGCCAGAGGTCCCGCTTGTTCCCCAGGAGGTAGGCCGGCCGGAGGAGGGACAGCCCGAAATTGACCCGGAGTCCGACGCGGATGAGGCGGAAGAGTTTCCTCATCGCTCGGTCAGCTCCAGAAAGATTTTCTCCAGCGATTGATCCTCGCGGTCGCGGGCCCGGAGCTCGTCCAGGGTGCCATGGGCGATGAGCCGGCCCTTGTGGATGTTGCCGATGAGGTCGCCCAGCTTCTCGGCGACCTCCATGATATGGGTCGAGAAAAAGAGCGTTCCGCCGCCGTCGCAATGGGTCCGCATCATCTCCTTCATGTGATGGGCGGACCGGGCGTCCAGGCCGACCATCGGTTCGTCGAGCACCATCACCCGGGGAGCGGGGAGAAGGGCGGCGATCAGGACGATCTTCTGGCGCATGCCATGGGAGTAGCTTTGAATCGGGGCGGCCACGGCTTCGGCCAGCTCGAAGCGCTCGAGCCAGCGCTCGATCCGCCGAAGGCGGTCGGCTTTTGGCACGCCGTAGACGTCGCCGATGAAGTTGAGATATTCCAGGCCGGTCAGCCGCTCATAGACAGCCGGGGTGTCGGGCACATAGGTCGTCACGGCTTTGGCCCCGACCGGGTCGGTCCGGTTGTCGATTCCGTTGACAAGGATCGTTCCGGCTTCGGGCCGGAGCAGACCGACGATCAGCTTGATGGTCGTCGTTTTGCCCGCTCCGTTCGGTCCCAGAAAACCGAAAATCTCCCCCGGCCGGACGGTCAGGGTCAGATCGTCGACGGCTTTGATCCGGCCGTTGTTGTAGCTTTTCGACACATGGTTGATCTCGATCATCGGCGTCCTCCGGACGTTTCTCTGGTCCTTGTCGGATTCATCTTCGGGCCTCCGCCGCCGTCCCGGTCCGAAAGCCGGGGCGGTCTTATTTTATTCCATACGGAGTGAAGCGCAACCGGTTATGTTCCCGGGCCCTCCCGAAGGCGGTGGGCTTCCGGCGCCGGGGCATACCTTTCAGGGGCGGATTCAGGTAAAATATCCCCGGCGCGGAATGCCCATTAGTCCAGGGGAGCGGAAACGTGAAATCCAAGCCGCTGCTGAACATCAAGTCGTTGAAGGAACAGGTTTATGAATTTCTCCGGGAGGCGATGCATCGGGGGGAGATCCTCCCCGGCTCGGTCATCGACATGGAGGAAACTTCGGCCCGTCTGGGCGTGAGTAAGACTCCCCTCCGTGACGCGTTGCTTCAGCTGGAGATGGAGGGTTTTGTGGCCATCCTGCCCCGGCGGAAGGTCGTCGTCAACGTCCTCAGCCTCGAGGACATCAAGAATTATTACGAGATTATCGGGGCGTTGGAAAGCACGGCTCTCCTTCGGGCCTTCGAGGCGCTGAGCGATTCCGACATCGACCACATGCGGCGGCTCAACGCCGAGATGCGGGAGGCGATCGACCGGGACGACTTCGACCGGTACTACGCCAGGAATCTCGCCTTTCATGACATCTTCCTGTCCCGCTGCGGCAACGACAATCTCCTGAAGATCATCAACAACATGAAGCGCCGGTTGTATGATTTTCCCCGCCAGCAGGGCTTCGTCAAGGAATGGGAACAGGCCTCCACCGGGGAACACGCCGTCCTTCTCGACCTGATCGCCGCCGGGAAAAAGGAGGCTGCCGGGGCCCACATTCGGGACGTCCACTGGTCGTATTCGGTTCAGGAAAAATACATCGCCCGGTACTATCAAAAAGCCGCTTCGGTCCTGAAAAGCTGACCCGGCCATGACTCCGCATCGTTTTCCGATTTTCCGAGGGGCGGTGCTCGCCTTTCTAACCGCGGCCTCTCTCGGTCCCGGCATGGGGTGCTCCCTGTATCGGATGGAAAAAGACCTCCCCGAGCCGTATGCCGCATTTCTCAGCGATGTCCGCTACCTGATCTCTTCCTCCGAGAGGAAAGCGTTTCTCTCCGCCCCCGATAGCGCCAAGGATGCCTTTATCGAGGAGTTCTGGAGGAAGCGCGACCCCGATTCCCGTACGGCTGAAAACGAGCTCCGGATCGAATATTATGCACGGCTTGCCCAGGCCGACGATTTGTTCCGGACCGATACGCCCCGAGGCCGCCTTTCGGAACGGGGGAGGGTTTATATTCTCTATGGGCCTCCCTCGGAGAGACGGACGGAATCCTTCACCCGGGAGACCACGACGGCCCAGCGGGTGGAAGTCTGGTATTACGGGGGGTATACGGTCGTCTTCCGCGACTCCACGGGAACCGGAACATTCCGGCTGGAAACGATCGACCTGAGCCCGATTGAAGAGCTGAACATCGCCCGGACGGGTTCTTCGGGCCGGGCCGGCGTCGGCGGCCGGCCGGGGGTTCTCGGGCGTTTCGCGGCCGACTCCCAGCCGCTCCTCGATTTCACCGTGGAGATTCGCGATAAGGTTCGGACCGAAGACCGGATCGAAGGCTCAATCCGGCTGGAGATCCCTGTTCGGCTGATCTGGTTCAAATCCGACGCCGGCCGGTTCCACACGGCCTTCGACGTTGTGATCCGGGTTCGGGATTCCCAGAAAGCCGTTGTCTGGGAAAAGAACGCGAGCGCCGAGCCGTCGTATCCCGAGAGCGAGTTATCCTCCCGCGGCAGCGAGCGCTATGTCATCGAGATCCCCGTTCTGATCGATGGAGCCGAGTCGTTGGCCAAGTTGGCTTCCGGCCCGGGAACCGTCGTTGTCCGCCTGACCAACCGGACGGGCACGGAATCGGTCGAGAAAACCGTCGAGTGGAAATGAAGCGCGGGGACCTGTCCCCGCAGCCGGCCGTATCTTCCCGGTCCCGGCGATATTAGAATCCCAGTCTGATTCCCAACCTGAATTGACGGACGCCGAACATCCGGACGATCCGTCCGGTTTCGTTTGTGACGGTATACGTCGCCGGGGTGTTCCGCCAGTCGATGATCCCGGCCGCATCTGCGGAAACCGTCTGGGGATTCTGCCCGGTGAGGTTGAAGATGTCGGCCGTGACGCTCAGTTTGGCCCCCTTCTTCAGGGCGAAGCCTTTTTCCACATGGAGATCGAGGCAGGAGATCGCCGGCGCCCGACGGGTGCCCCACGGTTCGGCATAGACGGTGGCGTAGGGCTCGGCCGTTCCGTAGCCCATGTACCCGGCCGGGAAGTAAACGGAAACCGTCCGGGACCAGGGAGCGCCGGAATAGAATTGGAAATGCGCGCCGACCGTGAAGTCGAGGGGCAGGAGGTAGACCGCCTGGATCTTGGCCTGGAGGGGACGGTCAAAGGAGAGCGGGCCTTCCGTATTGATCAAGGCGTTGGGGCTGTTGAAGAGGTACGTCCGGTTGAGGCGTCCGGGGGCGGCGAAATCGGCGGTACCGCGGAGCGAGCTGAGCGTCACGGAGCCCAGCAATTGCCAATTGTCGGCCAGGCGCTTTTCCAGGGTGAGGGTCGCTCCCCAGTACTTCCGGTAGCCTTCAGGGTCGTTGGCCGCGATCCAGGCGGACGCCGGGCGGTCGGCCCGAAGCCCGTAGACGGTGAGCGGGGCGTCATCGGTTGTTCCGAACAGCCCGTCGTATCCGGGATCCGTTACGGTCATCGGAAGCCAGATCCGGCCGATGTCATCGGCGGCCAGCGGGTCGTTCCCGTTGACGGCGTCGACGTCCTCGACGATATTCGTCGTTTTCCGGTACGTCAATCGAAAACCCAGGCGGAGATTCCGGGCCGCCTCGAAGTCCAGGGCGCCGGACAGCTCATCGACTCGGGGCGGGTCAATGTTGAGGTAATAATCGGAATTTTCATTCTGAAGCCGGTAGGATTGAAGGGTGTATTCATCCGTGCCGGGCAGGTCCATCAGGCCGTCGCTGTTGAGATCATGCCAGACGAACGAGAGCGGGCGCGGTTCGAAGATCTGGTTTTGATCGTATCCGGAGATCCAGAGCGGTTCGTAAGACCGGGCGTAGGAAAGCTTCAGGGCGAGACGGCCGTCGCCGAGAAGGTCGACGGTCAGCCCGGCCCGCGGCGACAGGGTCAGAAAGGAGACCGGCCGGCGAAAAGTGGTGGCGATCGAGCTCAAGGGCGAGAGAACGCCGCTGTTGTTGAGCATATCGTCGAGATCAGAAAGAAGCTCGCCCCCGCTGATATCGGGGCTGAGGTATTGCGGCTCGTAAATCGTCAGGGACATGTCCCGGTATTGGGCAGGAAGGGTGAGGACCTGATAGTCGAACCGGAGGCCGAGGTTGAATGAAAAGCGTTTCCGGGTCAGGGTGTCCTGGATAAAAACGCCCACTTTTCGGGTTTGCTCCAGGACATCCCAGCTCTCGGCTTCCTTGGGGGCCGGGATGATCTCGAGCCGGCCGAGCGACTGGCCGTCGTAATAATAGGGATTGCCGGCGGCATAATCGTACCAATACGTGTTGAACGGATTGGCCCGGTACCAGTCGCGGTGAGCGTCGGCCTGGATATATTCGACGCCCAGACGGAATTCATGGTCGGCCCCGAACACGTCTTCCCGGAAAGTCGTCAGAGCCGCCGAAACGCCCAGAGTCTGGCTTTTTGAAGCGAGGTTATAATCCGGAGCGCCCCACCAGACCTGCCGGGCGGCGTCATAGATTCCGCCCATGACGTCGTCGGTCCTGGACAACAGGGAAAACTGGCGGGAGATGAGGAACGCGTGAAAGTCGGCCTGAGTATTCGGATCGATCACGATGGCAAAATTATGGGTTGTTGCCAGGACGTTGTCCGGTTTTCGCTCGGCGATCCGGTCGGCGGAGGCATCCGAGGCGACGGAAGCGAAATCGTAGGGCTGGCGTCCGTTCTGATAATGAAAGAGGCCGGAGTATTTGATCGTGTCGGTCGCCTTGATCGTCAACCGGGCGAACCCGACGAGCTCCGTCTGTTCGATGTCGACGGGGACCGCATCGGCAAAACCCAGGGCGGCCAGGCGTTTTTCCGGAGTGTAGGGATTGGCGATCGACCAGGCCAGCCATCGTCCGGCCAGGTAGATCCAGGCCCGGTCTTCCATCAGCGAACCGCCGAAATGGAGGGAGAGATCACGGTGGCCCTCATACCGGTCGGGGGGCTGGATTCGGAACGTTTCGGCCGGGTCCGCCTCGAGCTTCTGGGCTAGCGACCCGCCCGAAGAGTAATAGGAAAGCCCGCCGGAGAAGGCGTTGCCGCCTCTCTTCGTGATGATCTGCAGCTGAGCCCCGTCGGCCATGGATCCGGCGGCCGGTTTCCCCGCCGTCAGCGACACGGTCTCGCTGATCACGTCTTCCATCGGATGAAGGATCGGAAGCCCGGTCACCGGATCGTTGATCGGAGCGCCTTCAAGGTAAACGATCTGGCTCCGGGGGGCGCTCCCGTCAACCGAGACCAGCGTTCGGTCTCCGCCCAGATCGGGGACGGCGCCGGGCACCGTCGTCCAGAGAGCGTAGATCTCTCGGGCCAGGGGGATGCCGGCCAGGATTTCGGAGACGGGCACGACCGCGGAAGTCGCGTTCCTCGTATCGATCATCTGGTCGGTCGCCGGAACGGCGACTTCCTCGTCCACGGCGGTCTCCTCCATCCTGACGTGAAGCAGCGTCGCCCGGCCGGATTGGACCGTCAGGCCGCGCTGAAGCTGGATTTTAAATCCCGGCATCTCAATCCGGATTTCGTAGGATCCGGGAGTGAGAAGAGGGAAGAAAAACTGGCCGGTGGCCGAGGTGACATGGCTGTTCATGCCCATCAGTTTGGCGCCCATGAGGGCCACCGAGGCGCCGGGAAGGGGATTCCCTTCGAGGTCGGTCACGCGTCCGTAGATCGTCCCCGATTCCGGGTTCGGGGCAGCCGTCAACCCGGACGAAGCGGCGAGAAAAACAAGGATCAGCACGATCAGAGACGTCTTTTTCATCGGTGGTCACCTTTCTTGAAACCGCAAGGACTCGATTTTAAAGGACATCCGCCTTGAATGCAAATCTAATACTCCGGGCGCGACGATTTCGATGCGGAAAAATCGGAGAAAGGGGCGCGTTCGTGAGGCCCGATCCGCCCGTCAGCTCTTGCGGCCGAAGATGGAATAATTGGGCGGGGCGAAGAGCAGGGCGTTGAGCCGGTCGATATCCCGGTTGAGAATAGCGGCGGTTTCGTCGACCGGCGGAACCGTCCCGAGCTTCTCACCCTCCGCTTCCCGGCCCCAGCGCACGGAAACGCCGGAAAATCCGGCGGTTTCCAGTAAAAACTGAAGAGCCAGGGGATGGACCGGGAAACGATGAGTGAAATCGAGAAAATAGATGTGAACCAGAGCAAAAACCGAAAGCGGATTCACCGTTTCCAGAACCAGCCGTCCGTTGGGGCGAAGCTTGGCATAAGCCAGCTCGATCATCCGCCGGAGCGCGGCCGGTGTGAGATGTTCAATGACCTGTGAGGAAAAGAGGCCGTCGAGGGAGGCGTCCGGCCGGGCGGCCAGCCGTTCGATCAGGTCGCCCTGCTCGGCCTCCAGGCCTTTTTCCCTGCAAACCGCGACCATCTCGGCGTTAAGGTCGAGGCCTTCGGCCCGGCAGCCCTTTCCGGCCAGAAGCTCGAGAAACTCCCCCCGGCCGCAGCCCAGATCGAGGACGCGGCCCCCTTCGGGGAAGTCGTCCAGGAAGGCGATCTGTTGTTTACGGATGTCTTCGGCCGAACCCCGGAAGCGGTTTTCAAACCGAAGATAGCTCCAATCTTCGATCGTTTCACTGAGCCGGTCGACCAGTCCGGGCGTCGGCATCCGTTTTTCCTCGAGGGAGGCTTGGAGCCGGCCGAGCTGGTCGCGCAGGTGGGCAAAGGCTTTAAGAACGGCGGACGCGTCTTCATAAGCGGTCGAGAGGCGGTCGATCCGCCACTCCATGCTCTTGAAGATGATGCCGACGTGATTGTTGTGTTCGGCGTCCCAGAGCTTGTCCCGGACTTCGGAAAGCTCGGCTTGAGTTTCCGCCTGAAGGGCCAGCGTCTCGGCCATCGATTCGACGACAGACGCCAGCTCGGCCAATCCGGCCCGGAGCTCTCCGGTCTCGTTTCCGGATGATCCTCCGAAAAACTTCCGCGCCTGAGG
>CAYPKX010000041.1:0-22597 GCA_964411395.1 uncultured Eubacteriales bacterium
CCAAGCCTGAGGGCCGGTCCAACGACCCCGGCCCGATGTGGATCGGCGATAATATCTATTTCCGGTCCGACCGGGACGGCGAATTCAACATCCATGTTTATGACCCTCGGACAAAGTCGGTCAAGGCGGTCACCCGTCATCAGGATTTTCCCGTGCTCAACGCTTCGGCCGGAGCGGGGAAAATCATTTATGAGCAGGCGGGATACCTCCATCTTCTCGATCCCGATTCGGGCGTCTCGACCCGCCTTCGGATCGGCCTGGCCACGGATGCGCCCGAACTCCGGGAGAGATCGGCCCGGGGTTCCCGCTGGATCCGGCAAGGGGACATCTCTCCGTCCGGCGCCCGGGCGGTTTTCGAATTTCGCGGCGAAATCGTCACCGTCCCGGCTGAAAAAGGCGATTTCCGGAATTTGACCCGGACGACCGGGGTTCATGAACGCTCCCCGGTCTGGTCGCCCGACGGCAAATCCATCGCCTGTTTTTCCGATGCCTCCGGCGAATATGCCCTTGAGGTCCGACCCCAGGATGGAAAAGGTCCGGCCCGAAGCTATCGGCTCAACGGGGCCGGATTTTATGAATCCCCGGTCTGGTCGCCCGACGGCCTGCGGATCGCCTATAACGACCAGGCCCGGACGTTCTTCGTCCTGGACCTGAATACGGGCTCTGTGAAAAAGCTTGGGGCCGACTATCAGTTGGGCGGTCCGGAAAGCCCTTCGGCCTGGTCGCCGGACGGAAAATGGCTGGCCTACACCCTCGGGACGGCCTCCTACTATCAGCGCATCTTCATTTACTCGGTCGACCGGGACCAATCGTTCCCGGTGACCGATGGCTTGAGCGATGCGTTCCATCCGGTGTTCGACGCCACCGGGAAGTATCTCCTGTTCCTGGCCTCGACCAACGCCGGTCCGGTCAACCAGTGGTTCGACCTCTCCAAGTTCGATTCCCGGCAGACGAGCTCGATCTATGTCGTCGCTCTGGCCAGGGACACTCCCAATATTCTGGCCCGGGAAAGCGATGAGGAAAAGGGCGGAGGGGAAAAGATCGAACCGGGTCTCGGACGAAAAGATCCCGGAGCTCCCGGTTCGCCGGCCGCCGGGAAGGCGGCGGTCTCCCCGCTCGCGATCGATTTTGACGGCCTCGACCGGCGGATCATCCCGCTTCCGCTTCCGGCCGGCAGCTATCGGAGCCTGGCCGCCGGAGAAGCCGGACAGGTGTATTATCTCGAGAACCCTCCCGACATCGGGTCGCCGGCCGCTTCCGCCGGCGGGCTCCTCCACCGCTACGACTTCAAAACCCGAAAAGACGAAATCCTCTTGACCGGAGTGACGGGAATCGCCCTGTCGTTCGACCGGAAGAAAATCCTCTATACCACGCCCAACCAGAGTTTCATCGCCGCCCTTCAGCCGAAACCGGCTCCGGGCCAGGGCCGCCTGAACGTGGACGACATCAGCGTGCGCGTCGTTCCTGGAGAGGAATGGGCCCAGATCTACCGGGAGGCCTGGCGAATCAACCGCGATTACTTCTACGCCGACAATATGCATGGGGCGGATTGGGAGGCCGTGAGAAAAAAATACGAGGTTTTTCTGCCTCACCTGGCCTGCCGGGCCGACCTCAACCGGGTGATTCAGTGGATGTGCTCGGAACTGGGCGTCGGTCACCACCGGGTCGGGGGAGGCGATTCCCTCGTTGAGAACCGCGGCCTCCCGGGCGGTTTGCTCGGAGCGGACTATGCCGTGGAAAACGGACGTTACCGGATCAAGAAAATCTACGGAGGTTTGAACTGGAATCCGGAGCTGCGCTCGCCCCTCACCGAGCCGGGCCTGGATGCGGCCGAGGGAGACTACCTTCTGGAAGTCGACGGACGGGAATTGAAAGCCCCGGACGACAACCTCTACGCAGCCTTCGAAAACACGGCCGGAAAATTTGTCGAGCTTCGGATCGGGCCGTCGCCCGACGGCCGGGGATCCCGGATCGTCCGGGCGGTTCCCCTCGCCAGTGAAGCGGCTCTCCGCAACCGGGACTGGGTCGAAGGCAATTTAAAGAAAGTCGAGAAGGCCACCGGCGGCCGGGTCGCCTATGTGTATGTCCCCAATACCTCCAGCCAGGGATTCGAATATTTCAAACGATATTTCTACCCTCAGGCGGATCGCGAAGCGATCATCATTGACGAACGGTTCAACGGCGGCGGGCTGATCGCCGACTACTACATCGACCACCTCAAGCGGCCCTTGATCAGCTACTGGAACATGCGCTATGGGGCGGATTTCAAGACGCCCGGAGCTTCGATCCAGGGTCCGAAAGTCATGCTTGTCGATGAGACGGCCGGCTCCGGCGGCGACCTCCTTCCCTGGATGTTCCGTAAGTTCAAGCTCGGGCCGCTGGTCGGAAAACGGACCTGGGGCGGCCTTGTCGGCACGCTCGGCTTTCCCGTCCTGATGGACGGCGGCTCGGTCACGGCGCCCAACCTGGCCATCTGGACCGAGGACGGTTGGGTCGTCGAAAACGAGGGCGTGCCCCCGGACATTGAAGTCGAACAGGAGCCGGCGGCGGTTGCGGCCGGCGGCGATCCGCAGCTCGAGCGGGCGATCAAGATCATCATGGAGGAGTTGGCCAAGTCGCCGGTGAAAAAACCGGTCCGGCCGCCGTACCCGATCCGCGGCAACCGGAAATGAAAGGCGGGCCTCAGCCGGCGTCCTTGATCTTTTGCAGGAGAAAGGCGGCCCGGGTGTAGGCCGCGCAGGCGTTTTCGAGGTCCTTGGCTTCGGCGAAAGCCGCGGCCTGGGTTTCGATTTCCGCGGCTGAAGACGAAAGCCAGGCGTCGATACGTTCGGCCGGGATGGCCTGGTTTTCGACTTTAAGCGCGGCGACGATTCCCTTCAGCGCGGTCAAGCCGCGGACGGGAGTGTCGCCCTTGGGGACGGCCTGGAAAATCCGCTCCAGCAGCCGGTAAAGAGAGCGGGCGCCGGCGTAATCGTTCTTGGCGAAGGCGTCATCGGCATTGCGCTCTTCGTACACGGCGACCCGGAAGAGAAAGTTGTTTCCGTTTCCGTGCCGGGCCTGGATCTGGCGCTTGACCGCGTTCACGGCATCCTTGGCTTTCTGGGCGGCTTCCCGCTCGGAGATCAGGGCCATCAACTGCTGCATCTCGCCCTTGACCTCGGGGACAGCGCCGGACGCATGGGAGGAATCCCTGGCCCGGTTGAATTTCTCCCGGGCCTGGTTCCAGGCCTCCACGCTCGGGCCTTTTTCCGGGAGATATTTCTCCATGTCTCCGAGCGTCCGTTCGAGCTCCTTGACGTTTTGGGGGTCCTGGGATCCCAGAAAGCCTCGAATGACCCGGCTGGCCTGGGTGGCCCCGTCGATGATGGCTTCCGCGTTTCCGGAGGTTGAGATCCGCGACGGGACGGTATTGGTTCGAGGAGCCGGGCTCTTGTCCCGGTTCAGCATGAGAAGAAGAGGGATGACAACGGCCGCCAGAACGGCAGGAACGGCCAACAGCCATTTCAGCCTCAGGCGGCGGCGCAAGGAAACGCTCGAGCCGCGCGCTTGCATCCGGGAGATTTCCCGGACGGACGAAGGGAGTTCCATTTCGACCGCGTTGAGAGCGGCGATGACCTCGTCGGCCGTTTGGTAGCGGAGCCGGGGATCTTTCTCCAGGCATTTTCGAATGACCGCGATGAGCGAATCGGGGACGAGCGGGTTGGATTCCCGGACGTCGCGGGCCCTCTCGCTCTTTTGTTTCATGGCGACGGCCAGGGGCGTTTCTCCCTTGAAAGGGACGTGGCCGGTCACCATCTCGTACAGGATGATGCCCAGAGCATAAAGATCGACCCGGGCGTCGACGTCCTTGAGGTCGACCTGTTCGGGAGACATATATTCCGGAGTCCCCAACATCAAACCGGATCCGGTCAGCCCGTCGCTTTCGGAGAATCGGGCCAGGCCGAAGTCCATGATCTTGGCTTTTCCCTCCCGGTCGATCATCACGTTCTGGGGTTTGAGGTCGCGATGGACGACTCCGAGGCGGTGAGCTTCGGCCAGGCCCTCGGCCACCTGGCGCCCGATATCCACGGCCTTGGGAGTGGTCAGGTGGTCGGAACGCCGGATGAACGCCTTCAAATCCTCGCCTTCGACGAACTCCATGGTCAGGAAATGGGTCAGACCGGCTTCGCCGAGGTCATAAAGCCGGCACACCCGGGGGTGGGCGATTCGGCGGGCGTACCGAAGCTCGTTTTTGAAGCGCTCGACGGCTTTTTCATTAAAGCCGATTTCGGGCTTTAAAAGCTTGAGGGCGACGATTTCCTTGATCTGGCGGTCGAAGGCCTTGTAGACCCGGCCCATGCCCCCGCGACCGACTTCCTCGATGACCTCGTATCGCCCGGCAAACAGCTGCCCGCGCTGCAGGCGGTCGATCGAGGCGATCATCGTTGTGGTGATTTCCGAGGCGGGGGTGGAGGAACCGGGAGCGGGGGAGGCGGAGACCGGGGTGTCCACGGCCAGAGGCGTCGCACAGCGGGAACAATACACGCTGTCCGGGGTGTTGTCCGACTGGCAGGACGGGCATTTCATGGGTCATCTATCCATTAACACGGGGCCAAAAGGAAGTCAACGCTCGATGAATCCTCGCTTACATCCCTATATACGTAAAAAGCCCTCCGGCCGTTGCTTCGCGGCTCGTCCGTGGAAAACCGCCGGAAAATATGATAAAAGGAGACCTCGGAGGCCAAGGATGAAACCCGCTCTGGTTATACTCGCTGCCGGTATCGGGAGCCGTTACGGGAGCCTGAAACAGGTCGATCCCGTCGGCCCCTCCGGCGAAACCATTATGGACTATTCTCTCTATGACGCCCTGCGGACCGGTTTCGGCCGGTGCGTCTTCGTCATTCAGAAACGGATGGAACAGGATTTTCGCGACGTGATCCTGGGCAAGCTCGGCGGCCGGGTCGAAACCGCGTTCGCCTTCCAGGACATCAAAGGCGACGTTCCGGAATCATTCTCCCTCCCCGTCGAGCGGAGCAAACCCTGGGGTACGGCTCATGCCGTCCTGTCCGCGGCGGCTCAAATCCGGGAGCCGTTTGCGGTCATCAACGCCGATGATTTCTACGGGCGGGAATCCTTTCGGGTGATGGCCGAGTTTCTCTCGGGAGTCGGCGCGGATGAATTCCATTATTCCGTCGTCGGATATGATCTGGACGGAACACTCTCGGAACACGGGGCGGTCGCCCGAGGCGTCTGCGAAGTGGATGCCGGCGGGATGCTCGAAGGCATCGTCGAACGAACCCACATCGAGCGGACCAAGTTCGGAATTGTCTTCCAGGACGGCTCCGGACATCATATTCCGGTTCCCCCGGGCAAGACCGTTTCCATGAATTTCTGGGGATTCACGCCGACGTATTTTTCCGCCACGAGGAAAGCCTTCCTCAAGTTTCTGGCCGAAAAGGGGACGGATCCGAAAGCGGAGTTCTTTATCCCTCTGGTCGTCAATCAGATGATCAACGAACGGGCGGCCGACTGCCGGGTTCTTCCGACTCCTTCCCGTTGGTTCGGCGTGACCTATAAGGAAGACCGGCCGTTGGTCGTCGAGGAGCTGGCCCGGCTTGTGGCGGCCGGCGAATATCCCGAGAACCTGTGGGCCGGGCCGACCACTTCCTCCCGGCTCAAATAGCCCCCTTCCCGCATCCGGAAGAGCATCCGACCTTCCGCTCGTCCTCCCGGCGGGAGTCCTCGCTCCGGGAGGACGGCGTTTGATCGCCGGCGCCGGCCGATTTCCGGCCGGCTCAGGTCTCAATAATTTTCGGCTTTGATTTCGTAAAAAGCCACGGGGTGCTTGCAGGCCGGGCACAGGGCCGGGGGCTCCGTTCCTTCGTGGACGTATCCGCAGTTGCGGCACATCCAGCGCACCGGGGCGTCTTTTTTGAAGACCTTGCCGCTGATGATGTTGTCCCGGAGCTTGCGGTAGCGGGCTTCATGTTCTTTCTCGACGGCGGCGATCATCTTGAAGGTCGTCGCGATCTCGGGAAAACCCTCTTGCCCGGCGATCGCGGCGCAATCCTTGTAGATCATCGACCATTCTTCCTTCTCGCCGTCGGCCGCGGCCTGGAGGTTGGCCGCCGTGTCGCCGATGCTTCCGGCCGGGTACGCCGCGGTGATTTCGACCGCGCCGCCTTCGAGGAATTTGAAAAAGACCTTGGCGTGTTCTTTTTCATTTTCCGCGGTTTCGAGAAAAATCGCGGCGATCTGCTCGTACCCTTCCTTCTTCGCCGCCGAGGCGAAGTAGGTGTAGCGGTTGCGAGCCTGGGATTCTCCGGCGAAAGAGGCCAGGAGGTTTTTCTCGGTCTGGGTTCCTTTCAGGGATTTCGGCATGGGTTTCTCCTTGGATTTCAGGCCTTCCACAGGCCGTGTAAATTGCAGTATTCCCGGGCCGAGACGTTCTCGGCTTTGACGCAGAAATGAGCCTCGGGCGCCTGCCCGGGCTTGAGAAATTGCCGGTAGGCCCGGCCGTCGGCCAGCAACTCGATCCACATGATGTGATGCTTTTCTTCCATCGGGTGGGCGACGGAGCCGACTTTGACGGTGAAGCCGTCCGCGGTTTTTTCGATGACCGGGACATGCTTTTCCCTGGACGCGTCGACCGTGTTTTCGGTCAGCAGCTCCATCGGTTTCCCGCAGCAGACGAGTTCGCCGCCGCCGGCGGCGAGAACCTCGACGATGTTGCCGCAGATCGGGCAACGGAAGACCTGGAGACGATCGGTAGCTTTAGGCATGGGATGTTCTCCTCCTTTGAGCGGAATGATGTTTGCGAATCGGAGAGGCAGCGGCGCCGGTTTGAGTCCGGCAATCGCGGCAGACTCCTTTAAAATAGCCGTGGACTTCGTCGATCCGGTGGCCGTGAAGCTCTCCGGCCCGGCCGGTGGGACAGGAAATTTCGATATCCAGGACCCGGCCGCAGGCGGTACAGAAGAAATGATGATGCGGGGTGAGAACGCCGTCGTAGCGGGCTTCGGCCGGGTCGATGGACAGCGCCCGAACCAGCCCCTTGGCGGCGAACAGCTCCAGGGTGTTGTAAAGCGTCGTCTTGGACAAGGTCGGGATTTTGCGGACGAGAACGGCATGGAGGTCGCGGATGGTCACGTGCGATCGGTTTTCTCGAACCGCGTCCAGGACCGTCAGTCTTTGGAAGGTGGGCTTGATCCCGCTGCCGGTTAAAACGGCCTTGAGCGCGTTCATATTTGTAATCATTTCAAAATTGAATATAAGTGAAGTCCGGCCGTTTGTCAACAGCGAAAATCGCGGAAGGCTTCGTACATCGCCCGGATGTTGGCCAGGGGAACGTCCGGCCCGATTTCGCCGCAGGCGATCAGGCCGCCGTCGGACGTGCCGCAGGCTTCCAGCGTCCGGGCGACTTCAGCCCGGACGTCGTCCGGAAATCCGAACGGCAGGACGCGCTGGCGGTCGAGGTCCGTTCGGACGGCCACCCGGCCGCGAATGTTGCGGGCGGCCCAATCGAAGCCGGTGACCGCGACCTGGAAATTGAGCACGTCCACCCCGATTTCGACCAGGTCGCCGGCGATCTCGTTGATGAATCCGTCGCTGTGGAACCAGACATCCTTGCCCGCCTCCCGCGCCCGACGAAACATTTCGGCGTAGCGGGGCTTGAAGAGCCGGCGCCACTGGGCCGGCCGGATCAGGAGGCCGGTCTGACTGCCCCAGTCGTCGCCGAAATGGAGCCCGTCATAAGGAAGAGCGGCCCAGCGGTCGATCCACCTGAGGTTGAACTCGAGGAGGCCGTCCATCACTTTGACCAGGGCGGCCGGCTCGGCCGCCAGGTCCAGAAACAGGTTTTCCATTCCCCTCATCTGCTGAAGCTGTTCGAAGAAGATGAACCATCCGCCGCGCGAATACCAGCGCTCGTCGGGGCCGAGCCTATGGCCGCCGTATTGGCGCCGGTTTCCCGGTCCGACCGGCATGTCCTTCGGCCAGATGCCGGGAGTATACGACTCGAGGTCGGGGAGTGATCCTTGGACCGGAATGCCGCAGATTCCCGGCCATTCCACCTTCCAGAGCGTCCCGAAAACATCCCGGTTGAGGCCCGGCCGGTACTGCGGAGAAAACTCCTCGAGGGGGAGGTCATCCTGGTCATCCCAGCCGAAATCGTCACGGAATTCGGCCAGGATTTCATTCAATTCCGGGCCGTACTTGAGCTGGGCGGCGGGCAGGACGGCATGGGAGACGGGAATCCGGTCCGGGCGGCGAAAGTGAATGGCCCGGGACACCCGGTCGCGGGAGCTTTCGCCGGTCCCCGGGGAGGACGGCGGGTTCACGGCAGGGGGCCCTCGGCGCAGGCGACCAAAAGCTCTTCGACGGTCGTTTTGGCCAGGCCGACCGAGGAATCGGCCGCGCCATAATAGATTTTCACCTCGCCGACGTCCCGGGCGAAGCCGTCTTCGTCGATGTTCGAGGCGACGAGACCGCTGGGGAACACGACATTGGGAACCTGGCCGATGAGCTCGTAGCTCTCCCGCGGCTCGAGGATGTTGCGGCGGCAGCGGCCCAGGACTTTCGTCGGGTCCTTGAGGTCGAGAAGGAAAACGCCGGCCTGATAAATGCTGGCGCTTCCGAAATGGCCGGCCACGCCGTGGTAAATCTGGAGCCAGCCCTTTCGTGTCTTTAGAGGAGGAGGGCCGGCCCCGATGAATTCGTCCCAGTAATGGAATCGTCCGTCGATCAACGGTTCGACCGGCTCCCAATGGATCAGGTCGTTGCTGGCGGACAGCCAGATGGTGCTTCCCGAAGCCGGCCCCCCGGTATGGCGGGCCTTGTTGGGGCGGTCCAGGCGGAGCCAGAATCCGTTGATTTTTTCGGGAAAGAGAACGCCGTTGCGGTTGTCGTCCCCGGAGACGATGCCCAGAAACTCGAAGCCTTGGAAGTCGGCCGTCCTCGCCAGTCCCAGGCGGCAGGTGTCGTCCATGTCCATCGCCATCATGATGTAATACAGGCCGTCGATCCAGGTGATTCGGGGGTCATAGACATGGTGGATGCGGCCTTGGACCTTCTCGAGCCCGGCGAAGCGGATGGTCTTCGGCTCGACCCGGAAATGGACGCCGTCGGCGCTGTGGGCCGGGACGATCGCCGTCTCCCGCGAGCGTGACTGAACGCGGAGAAGCAGGGTGATCTCCCCGGCCGGGGCGGCGGCGTCGCGGCGAAGGACGGCGCCGGGATTGAAGACCGAACTGATGTCGGTGAAGTGGGGCGGGATATCGGGAATGTCCGACCGCTTCAGAATGGGATTTTTGGGATAGCGCTTCATGCCCCTTTATTATCTCCGAAAACAAAGGAGACACAAGACCCGTTTCCCCGGAAAAAGGGAAAAGAGGTCTTGTGTCTCCCAAACCATTCAGGACGGGATTTGATTTTGCTTGTCGAAATCCTCGAGGTTCTTGTACTTTCGGAAGAATTCCTTTGTCGTTTTAGCCACAACCCCTGAAAGCAAAGCCAAACCGATCAGGTTGGGAATGGCCATCAGGGCATTGGCGATGTCCCCGATGTAAAACACCAGCTCGAGGGAGACGATCGCTCCGATGAAGCACAGGCCGACGTAGACGATCCGGTAGGGCATGGTGATCTTGTTGCCGAAAAGGAATTCCATGCACTGCTCGCCGTAATAATACCAGCCGATCAGGGTCGTGTAGCCAAAAAACAGGGAAGCCAGGGCGACCGTGCTGCTCCCGAAGACGCCGGTTACGGACTTGAAGGACTCGGCGGTGAGCTCCGTGCCGTTGAATCCCTTGTCCCAAAGGCCGGTCGAGAGGTTGATGATGGCCGTGAAAGAGCAAACGATGATGGTGTCGACAAAAACCTCGGCGATGCCCAAAATCCCCTGGTGAACGGGGGACTTGGTCTGGGCGGCGGCGTGGGCGATCGGGGCGCTCCCCAACCCGGCTTCGTTGGTCAGAAGGCCGCGGCGGAAGCCGAACTGAAGGGCCGATTTGACGGTGTAGCCGATCGCCCCGCCGGCGGCGGCGTAAGGCGTGAAGGCGCTTTTGAAGATCAGGGCAATAACGCTCGGAATAACGGAAACGTGGGTGGCGATGACGATCAATCCGACAAACAGATAGAGGAAAATCATCAAGGGGACGATGACTTCAGCCACGGCTCCGATCCGCTTGATTCCGCCGATGATGACGACGGAAACGAAAAAGGTGATCACGATGGCCGAAACGATTTTAGGGATGCCGAACTGGCTGTTGACCGAGAGGGCGATCTGGTTGGCCTGCATCATGTTGCCCGTGCCGAAGAGCGTGGCCAGGGCTCCGCAGACGGCAAAGGCCGGGGCGAGAACGGCCGCCATTTTTTTATTGCTCAGGCCGTTCTTGATGTAGTACATCGGTCCGCCGGCGATCGACCCGTCAACGGCTTTTTCCCGGTACTTTACGCCGAGGAGGGCCTCGGAGTATTTTGTGGCCATTCCGAGGAAGCCGCAAATCCACATCCAGAAGATGGCCCCCGGTCCGCCCATGACCAAGGCGGTGGCCACGCCCCCGATGTTGCCGTTGCCGACGGTCGCAGCCAGGGCGGTCGAGAGGGCCTGGAAGGGGGACACGTCGCCTTCCCTCTTTTTCCCCTTGGCTTTTTTATGGAGGAGTCCGGAAAACATCAGCTTGAAACCCTCACCGAGCTTCCGGAATTGGATGAAACCCGTCCGGATCGAGAGAAGCAGGCCGATGCCCAGGAGAAAGAACAACAGGACCGACCAGATGTTGGTAGCGGCTGAGTCGACGAATTTCGTCGCTCCGGCGAGAAAAGACTCCATGACGCTCTCCTTTGGTTTACGATTCACCGGCTGTGAGTGTCTTCGACCGCGGTTGCCGGGACCGCATCGGAGCGGCGGCCGGGCCGACGGCCGGAACTGATGGAGGGCGGCTGAGCCGTCGCCCCCGACCCGCGGGGAGACGGCGATCGAGCCTTTGACGAATA
The DNA here is from genome assembly GCA_964411395.1 of uncultured Eubacteriales bacterium. Classification (GTDB taxonomy): domain Bacteria; phylum Acidobacteriota; class Aminicenantia; order Aminicenantales; family UBA4085; genus JAAZPG01. Next base: position 10,972 of record CAYPKX010000041.1, read on the forward strand.
TAACATGGGACCGGAGCGAGGTCAACGAGAAATGAAAAAAAAGCCGGCCCGCCGCGAGACGGACCGGCTTTTGAGGATGGAATCGAAGATCAGGCCTGGATCTGATTTTGCTTGTCGAAATCCTCGAGGTTTTTATATTTTCTGAAGAATTCCTTTGTGGTTTTGGCCACAACCCCTGAAAGCAAAGCCAAACCGATCAGGTTGGGAATGGCCATCAGGGCGTTGGCGATGTCCCCGATGTAAAACACGAGCTCGATGGAGATGACGGCGCCGACGAAACAGAGGCCGACATAAACCAGCCGATAAGGCAGAGTGATTTTCACGCCGAAGAGGAATTTCATGCACTGCTCGCCGTAATAGTACCACCCGATCAACGTCGTGTAGCCGAAGAGGAAGGAGGCCAGAGCGACCGTGCCGCTCCCAAAGACTCCGGCGACCGACTTGAACGATTCGGCCGTAAGCTGGGTTCCGTTGAAACCTTTGTCCCATAGTCCGGTCGAGAGGTTGATAATCGCGGTGAATGAGCAGACGACGATCGTGTCGACGAAAACCTCGCCGATACCCATGAGCCCCTGGTGGACCGGGGACTTGGTCTGAGCGGCGGCATGGGCGATCGGGGCGCTTCCCAATCCGGCTTCGTTGGTCAGAAGTCCGCGGCGGAAACCGAACTGGAGGGCCGATTTAACGGTGTAACCGATCGCCCCGCCGGCCGCGGCGTAGGGAGTAAACGCGTGCTTAAAGATCAGAGCGAAGACACTGGGGACAACGGAGATATGGGTCAGGATGACGATGGTCCCGACGATGATGTACAAAAAAATCATCATGGGGACGAGAAGCTCGGCGACGGCGCCGATCCGCTTGATGCCGCCGATGATGACAATCGAAACCAATACGGTGATGACGATGGCCGAAACCAGCTTGGGAATTCCGAACTGGCTGTTGACCGAAAGAGTGATCTGGTTGGCCTGCATCATGTTGCCGGTGCCGAAGAGCGTGGCCAGCGCGCCGCAGACGGCGAAGGCCGGGGCCAGGACGGCGGCCAGCTTCTTGTTGCTCAAGCCGTTCTTGATGTAATACATCGGCCCGCCGGCGATGGATCCATCGGGATACTTTTCCCGGAACTTGACTCCAAGCAGGGCTTCGGAATACTTGGTGGCCATTCCGAGAAAGCCGCAGATCCATAGCCAGAAGACGGCTCCGGGCCCCCCCATGACCAGGGCGGTTGAAACGCCGCCGATATTACCGTTGCCGACGGTTGCGGCCAAAGCGGTGGAAAGAGCCTGGAAGGGGGTTACGTCGCCTTCCTGTTTTTTCCCTTTGACCTTTTTATGAAGGAGTCCGGAAAACATCAGCTTGAAGCCCGAGCCCAGCTTCCGGAACTGGATGAAACCCGTCCGGATCGAGAGGAGCAGGCCGATGCCCAGGAGGAAGAACAGCAGAATCGACCAGATGTTGGTCGCGGCGGAATCGACAAACTTCGTTGCGCCGGCCAGAAATGAATCCATGGAGATCTCCTTTTATATGATCCCCCGGCCGGCGATGCGGCCGGAGGACAGATGGACCGGGACAGGGGCAAGAGAAAAAAGGGACGGGAAATTGCGCTCGCGGCCGCGCCGGAGGATGCGGGGGCCAAATTGTCTTAACGCGCCGTCGGCCATGGAAAAAACCTTTAACCGGCCGATGAGATACGGCTTCGGCTTATAGCATAGTCTCTCCGACAGGTCAAATTCTCGAACCGGCTTGTCAAGGCAAAGCACAAATGTCCGGTTTAAGCCGGGAGCTCCATCTTCCGGAGACGGACGATGTGACGGGGGGACGAATCATGGCCGCGCCAAAGGGCGTGATCGGAGAATCGTCCCGGACACGCCGCCTTGGTTGACATTTCCCTCCGGCCGAATATAAAAGGGGGATATCCATCGCAAGGGAGGCCCTCATGAAAAAAACAACCTGGCGTTTCGGTCTTGTCCTTCTGGCGGCGGCGGTCATTTTTCCCGCGTCCATGGCCCAGGAGAAAGACTTCAACGGCCTGGGGATGAACCTGGGCAATCTCAGCCGTTTGTCCAAATCGCAAACGCGGTCGATCTCCCCGGAGAATTTTACCGGCGAGAAGGGGAAGGCCGGCATGTCGACGGACGGGCCGGCGATGAAGGCGGCCCGGGATCTCGGTCAGGGCTGGAAGGTTTCCCCGTATGTCCGGATCCAACCCAAGCAGACGTTTGTCATGGCCGAGGTCAGCGGCGAAGGGGCCATCCAGCAGATCTGGGCCACTCCGGCCGGCAACTGGCGCTGGGCGATCATCCGCTTCTACTGGGACGGCGAAACCGAGCCGTCGATCGAATGCCCGATCGGTGATTTCTTTGCCAGCGGCTGGGGGCGTTATGCCCAGATCTCTTCGCTGGCGGTTTGCGTCAATCCGGGCAGCGCGTTCAACTGCTACTGGGAGATGCCGTTCCGCAAGGGATTTAAAATCACGCTGGAGAACATCGCCGACGATCCGTTCACGATTTATTATCAGATCAATTACACCCTCGGGCCCGTTCCGGCCGACGCCGCCTATTTCCATGCCCAGTTTCGCCGGGTCAATCCGCTGCCCTATAAAGAGGTCTATACGATTCTCGACGGGGTGAAGGGCTGGGGCCATTATGTCGGAACCTACATGGCCTGGGGCGTTCATAACAACGGCTGGTGGGGCGAGGGAGAGATCAAGTTCTTTCTGGACGGGGATAAGGAATTCCCGACGATCGCCGGAACGGGGACCGAGGATTATTTCTGCGGCTCCTACGATTTCGACACCAAGAGGGCCGACGGGACTGTTCAATACACCGAGTTCACCACCCCCTACGCCGGTTTGCCCCAGGTCATTCGCGGTGACGGCCACTACGATGTCATGCAGCGGTTCGGGATGTACCGTTGGCACATCGCCGACCCGATTCGTTTTGAGAAGGATTTAAGGGTCACGATCCAGGCCCTGGGCTGGCGGTCGGGCGGCCGCTACCTGCCGCTCCAGGATGATATCGCCTCGGTGGCGTTTTGGTACCAGACCGAGCCGCATGCGCCGTTCCCGAAGCTTCCGGGAAAGGACGCGCTGGAAATCATCTAATAAAAGGAGACGCAATTCCTGTTTCCCTGATTCCAGCCTGAGGGAAGGAGCGGCCCTTGGCGGGCGGAGAGGTTGGGTGTCTTCGGTTTTTACATCAGGACGGAAACCCGGCACTCAGACCGGTCGGAAACGGGAAGGACGTTCCCTTCGATCTTCCGGCCGTCGACCCGGATTTCCGAAACGCCGTTTTCCTTGCCGTCCGGATTGGACACTTCGATCAGGTAGCGGCAGCCGCGGAAGCAGCGCTCGACGTTAAACGACCGCCAGTCGGCCGGGACACAAGGATCGATTCGCAAGCCGTTGAGTGTCGGCCGAACGCCCAGGATCCAGTCGTAAGCCGTGCGGTACATCCAGGCCGCGGTGCCGGTCTGCCAGGAATGGCTGGCCCGACCGGCCGCTTCATGCTCGTCGCTGGTGATGTACTGGGAAAAAACGTAGGGCTCCGCGACAAATGTATCGGAATCGACCCGGTCGGGGAGAAGCGTCCGGAAATAGCCGGCGGCCCGGCCGCCCCGGCCCAGCAAACACTCGGCTTGAATCAGCCAGGGAACGGGATGGCAAAAGACCGCTCCGTTTTCTTTCTTCCCCGGGACACAGCGGGTGATCAGTCCGATTTTGGGATCGATTTCGCGATAAGCCGGAGCGCAGATTTTCGGACCGAACTCGCCTTCGAGCCGCTCGCCGACGCTGTCAAGAGCCCGGACCAGCCGCGATCGGTTCGAAAGCCCGGCGAGGACGGCCCAGCTCTGGGTGTTAATGAAGATTTTTCCCGCCGCGTTCTCCGCCGAGCCGATTCGCCGGTCGTTTTCCCCGAAAGCGCGGAGGTACCAGTTTCCGTCCCAACAATGGGTCTCCACGGCGTTTCGGAAGGCCTCTCGGATGGACCGAACTTCGTGGAGTTTTGAGGCCATCGGGCCCCCGCGGGACTCGAGGATGGCGGCCAGCCGATCGAGCATCGCCGCGTAAAACATTCCTCCCCAGACGCTCTCGCCGCCTTCGGCCCCGCCGATATAGTCCAACGTATCGTTCCAGTCGCCCCGGCCGAAAACCGGCAGGCCGTGCTTTCCGACATTTATCCGGGCAAAATCCGCCGCGGCCAGAAGATGGTCGAGGAGAGAGCCCGGAGGGCCGTCCAGAAATGTCTCCGTCCGTTCGAGGATCCCGAAGTCGCCCGTTTCCTTCAGGTACTCGTCGACGGCCAGGATCAGCCAGAGGGGGTCGTCGCAGTGTTTGGTGAATTCGCCCTGCCCGTCGCCGTGGAAATGGTGGTAGACCTGCCCGTCGCGGCGCATCTGGCGGGCCAGAAGACCAATCCGTTCGGCCGCCTTGCCCGGGTCGGCGAGAACGACGGCGATCGTATCCTGGGCCGTGTCGCGGAAGCCGAAGCCGCGGCCGATGCCCCAGTAGTAGAAGCTGGCGATCCGGCCGACATCGAAGGCGACCCTGGCCTGGTAGGGGATCCAGTAATTCAGAAAGACATTCATCCCCGGTTCGGGCGTTTCCGCCCGGGTGCGGGAGAAGAAAGCCTCCCAGCCCTGCCGGATTTTTTCAAGCGCCGAATCGACTTCGGCCCGTGTCCGGTATCGGGCCGCGGCCGCATCTCTCCGGGTTAAATCGTCGGCCTTCGGAATGACGCCAAGGGAGAAGATCACATTCTTCGTTTCCCCCGGAGCCAATTCGAGTTCCGTGCGGAGCACGCCGACGGCGTTTCCGTAATCCGTCTCCTTGGAAGACAAGTCGGCCGTTTCCATCCCCAGAGGACGGGATTCGTTTCGATACGGGCCGAGAAATCGTTCCCGAAGCGTTTCGAATCCGGTCACGGGATGATTGACCGTAAAATAAGCCCAGCGGTCCCAGTCCTTGTTTTCCTGGTGCTGGGTTCCCCGGGTTTCCGTCACCCAGTAGGTTTTTGTCGCCCAGAGCGCGCCGGATTCCCGGTCGTACCGAACCCGGTTGAAATGCTGGTCGTCGCATTGGTTGATCAAATCGACGAGGGCATGGCCGAGGGCGAATTCCACGTAGCCGGTCAGAGAGATCCGCCTCGTCCGTCCGGCGCGGTTGGTGATCGCCGCGGCCCAGACCTCGCGGTCGTCCTCGGGCGGGACGAAAAAGACGACCGAGGAGGCCAGACCCTCGATCTCCGCCTCGACCCGGGTATAGCCGAAGCCATGGGCGACGCGGTATTTTTCCGCGTCCCGGCCGACCGGCTGCCAGGTTGCGCTCCAGACCGAACCCGTCTCCTCGTCCCGGAGATAAATGTATTTTCCGGGCCGGTCCGGCGGGACATCATTGATCCGGTAGCGGGTGATGCGGCCGTGAAGGGGACTTTGGAAATAGCTCATCCCCCCGCCGTTGGCCGAGAGGAAGGTGAAATACCGGCCGTTATAAAGGTAATTGATCCAGGGGCTGGGCGTGCGGACGTCGGTGATGAGATATTCCCGGCCGTCGTCCCGGAAATGTCCGTAACGCGTCATTTCGAGCCCTCGACAAATCCGGTATCGGAATGGTCCCGGGTCATGGTCTTCAGCGACCGGATCATCTTCTTCAGGTCGATGATTCCGCCGGTCGAAAACCAGACCACGACGATGGCGGAGACGGCGAAGTAGATCCAGGTGTACGCCTTCCAGAAGGCCAGCCAGGCTTCCGTTCCGACCTGGCGGGTCAGATTCAAGACCGTCCCGATGACAAAGACCACCACCCAGGAAAAGGTCCAGACATAGGTGGCCAGGTAGATCACGCGGTCAAACGGCGTGAATTCCTTGCCCATGCCCAGGACCTTCCATCCGCGCTCGGGCGCGGTCGAGGCGATGGTGTATTCCTCTTTGACTAGGTAAGCCCCGCGCCGCAGCAACCGGTCCATGTCAAAGGCTTTCCGTCCCCTCCCGGTCAGGAGCGAAACGACGATATAGACCAGGCTGCTGAGCAGCATGGCCAGGCCCCAGAACATCTGGCCGTTGACCGGAAAATCCGGCCGGATTTGACCGACGATGATGCCCCCGACGGACGTGATCATGCCGGTGATCATCGCCGCCCAGGCCGCGGCCGCAGTTCCCCGTTTCCAGTACAATCCCCCGATGATGACCGCTCCGCTCCCGCCGGCGAAGATCGCGCCGGTCACGGCGAAGAAAAGGAAGATGTATTCGCTCTGCTGGAAGAGCAGGCTGAAGATGAAGATGAAGATCGCCACGCCCAGGATGGAAAGCTTGAGGTAGCGGAGGTGGTCCTTCGATTCGAAGGGGCGCCGGCGAAGGGGCATGATCACATCCTGGATGAAGATGCTGCCCCAGGAATGAAGATAGGTTTCGTGGCAGGCGATGGCGGCCGAAAGCATGACCGCGGCGAAGGCGCCCATCAGCCCCACCGGGAGAATCTTGGACAGCACGACCGGAACGGTCAGCTGGCTCCGAAGGGCGTCGGAGGCCAGGCCGTTGAGGACCGGCTGAACGGACGCGGCCGTGGCGGCGAAATCGGGATGATGAAGGACGGTGTACGCGACGACCGGGACGAAGACCAGAAACAAGCCCCACTGGGGGATATTCCGCCAGTTCATCAAGACGTCGCCCATTTTGGCCTCATGGGCGCTTCTGGCCGAGGCGTTGTAGGCCTGGGTGCCCTGCCAGGAGAGCTTGCCGTAAATAACCCCGATCATGCCGATCAGGAAGTACCAGAAATTGTAGTCCCTGGTGCTGCCCGTTCGAAAGGGATTGACGAGCGAGGCTTCGGCCGGGGCCGAGCCGACCGCCGTCAGGATCTGGCTCCAATCCACCTGCAGCATCAGGACGACGATCATGATCAGAAAAACGACGTTGGTGAAAATTCCCTGGAGAAAATCCGTGATCATGACCGCAATTTGCCCGCCGGAAAAGACGAAATAAAGCGGGACGGCGATGATCACGACCATGACCAGGGCGAACGTCGATATCGACAGGCCGAGAACGGAGACCGTCTGCGGCAATCCGCAAAAGTAGATGAAAAACCGGGCGCTGACGGCCGGGAATATGCCGAAATTGATGAGCCCGGCGAGAAAGGCCAGGCCCCCGGCGAAGATCCGGAAACGCCGGCTGTAACGGATTTCAAAAAATTGGGCCATGGTCAGGCAGCGGGTTCGGCGAAAGCGGTAAAGAACCCAGCCCGAGACGCTGATCGCGACCAGGACCACGGTCATCATCATCTCCCACCAGCGGAGGTTGAAGCCGGCGATGAAATTCATCTCCAGCATCCCGACGATGGTGATCGCTCCCAAAGCGGCCGTTCCCTGCGACAGGCTGATCAGGTAGCGGCCCCCGGTCCGGCCGGCGGCCAGGAAGTCGGAGACGCTTCGCATCAGGCTTTTCGAGGTCAGGACCACGGCGACGATAAAGACGAAAACCGCGGCCACGATCAGCCAATCCAGGAGGGTGAGGTTCATGGCCCGGATTGTATGCAGGACCCCTTCCGGGGTCAAGGGAAGCGGGGGGAAGAAAGGCACGAAGGGGCTTTTTCTCCGGCAAATCTTCCCGCCGCCCTGCGAAGAATATTAATCATTTGACAAATGTTTTGAGAGACGCGACACTAGTTGAGCGATGTCCTTTTCATCCATGCGCCTCAGGAGGAACCGATGAACCAGAAACATTGGACGTGTCTTTTCGCGGCCCTGCTGGTCCTGGCGGCCGGGGCATCCGCCGCCCAGACGCTCGGAGCCGGAGAAGTCGCGATTTGGAGCGGCGGGGGTGTCCGAGTCATCGACCAGATCATCGGCATTTCTTCATCCCGCCCCGTCATGAAAACGGCCCATAACGGCGAAATCCCTCTCCAGGACACCTGGATGATCAATTTCGTGGACGAGGGATGGAACTTCCCCGGAGAGCGGAACCGGATCCGGTCCAATGACCTCCATGTCTTTCTGAAAAACGACAACGTTTTGACTCCCGGCCGAATCGTCAGCTTCAGCTCCAGCCAGAGGGTTTTCGAATTCGAAGGCGGAGAATCGATCCCGATCGGGGATATCCGGAGAATCTATTTTGCCCGAACCCTGCCCGGCGACCTGGCGGCCCAGGTCGGCAAATCCGATCCGGCGCCGGGGCCGGCCGCGATTCAGACGCTCCGAGCCGGGGAAATCGCGATCTGGAGCGGCGGAGGGATCCGGATCATCGACCAGATCATCGGCATCTCCTCCTCCCGTCCGGTCATCAAAACCGCTTTCAATGGCGAGATCCCTCTCCGGGACACCTGGATGATCAATTTTGTCAATGACGGCTGGAATTTTCCCGAGGAACGGAACCGGATTCAATCCAACGATCTCCATGTTTTTCTGAAAAACAATAATGTCCTGACTCCCGGCCGGATCGTCAGCTTCAGCTCGACTCAAAGGATTTTTGAATTCGAAAGCGGGGAATCGCTTCCGTTCGGAGACATCCGGCGGATGTATTTCGCCCGAACCCTCCCCGGCGATCTGGCGGCCCAGCTTGGCAAGGACGAGCCGGCTCCGAAGCCCGGCCCGGATCCGGCCTTCATCGGCGACTACGAGCGACTCGAGCCGGCGCCGCCGATCCGGCTCCTTCTCCGGGCGGACGGAACGTCCCGGATGGAAGTTCCGCGCTTCCCGAATGGTCCGGCCGCTTCCCGGAATTTGGTTCGGATTTTGAATGGAACGTGGGAAGCCACAGGCCCCGACCAGGTGACTGTCCGGATGGAGCCGAGCGGCCGGGACCGCTGGGCCTTCGTCTATGTCTTCGTCCGGGAAGACGGCGCGCTTGTCGCTGTCGGTGAAGCCAAACGGACCTACGGGGATCTGCGACTGACCCGGCGTTGAACCGGGCGCTTTCTCTCTCCATCCTTTCGTTGACAAGGCGGGCTTTTTACGGATAGCATAGGGGCACAATTACGGAGAGGAGGATTGTGATGAGCAAACGAACACTCAGCATCCTGGCCCTTGCGGGAGCATCCCTTATTTTTGCCGCGTCCGCTGAAGCCCAGGAAACCTGGATCATCGATATCCTGGGAAACCCGGCCCGGTACTGGAATACGACGGTGACCATCGTCGGCCAGGTCCAGGCCGTCACTCCCAATCCCGCCGGGACGACCCGGGGGACGTACACGATCCTGGACGAGAGCTGCCCGAATCCCCTGACCATCCGGACCAACGACCTCCCTCCGGTCAGCCGCAATTTTAAAGTCACCGGCGTCATCATCCAGGACCCGACTCAGGCCAACGTTCCGATCATGAAAGAGCTTTCCCGGACGAGTCCGGGGATGTCCAAGACGACGCTCTATCTCCTGATCGGCGCGGGCGCCGCGTTTCTTTTTCTCCTGATCATTTTTATCACCCTTCTGACCAAACCCAAGAAACAAGCGGCCGCCGAAGCGACGATCCGCCCGTCGCCCCGCCCGGCCGCCCCGCCGGCTTCGGCGGATCCCGGCAAGACGACCAGGATCGCCGTTCCGCCGTCCTCCCCGGCCCAGGCCGCGGGAGGAAAGACCCAGGTCTATCTCAGCCTCGGGGCCGATATCATCGTCGACAAGGGGCCCGACAAAAACAAGGAATTCCCTCTCCACCAGCAGGTGACGACGATCGGCCGGCCCGGAACGAGGAAGAACGACATCGAGTTGAATGACGAAACGGTTTCCAAGGAACAAGCTTCGATCTTTTACGACAGCGCCAAGAAGGAATTTTCCATCGCCAACGAAAGCGCGACCAACCCGACAAGGCTCGACGGGGCTCCGATCAGCGGCCCGACGATCATCCCGAATGGAGCGGTGATCGAAATCGGCCGGACCGTCCTCGTGTTCAAGAAGAGCTGAGGGCCGGAAGCGAGGCCCGGTGGTTCCGCTGATCGAGGCATTCGGACAGAGCGATGCCGGCTGTGTCCGGGAAGTCAATGAGGATAATTTCGTTTGCCTCGATCTTTCCTCTCCGTCGCCGGGAGGCGGCCCCGGCTCGTTTCTCCTGGCCGTCGCCGACGGCATCGGCGGGCATGCCGCCGGCTCGGTGGCCAGTGCGATGGCCGTCCAGATCCTCCGGGAGGAGTTCCGCGGTTTCGACGGATCAGACCCCCGAACCCGGCTCGGCGAAGTTCTCGTCAAGGTCAACCGGCTGATCTTCGAACGGGCCGCCCGGGAACCGGCTTTCAACGGGATGGGGACCACCCTGACGGCCGCGGTCGGCCAGGGCGAGCGCCTCGCCGTGGCCAATGTCGGAGACAGCCGGGCTTATCTTTTTCGCGACGGCGATCTGCGCCAAGTGACCGAGGATCACTCCTGGGCCTGGGAACAGCGGCGCCGCAAGCTTCTCAGCGAGCAGGAAATCCGGCGGTCGCCCTTCCGGTCCATGATCACCCGTTCGCTGGGATTCGTGGAGGAAGTCCAGGTCGATTTGTTCGACGTTCAAGCCGAAGTCGACGATGTGCTCCTGTTCTGCACGGATGGGTTGTACGGGCTCGTTCCGGATAAACGGATGGCCAAAATCCTGAACAAGCATGCCGATCTTAAGGCGGCCTGCGGGGCCCTCATCGAAGCGGCAAAGAAAGAAGGGGGCGAAGACAACGTGACCGCGGTCCTGGCCCGGTTCAAGGATTCGAAGAACGGTCCGGCGGTCCGCCTCTCGGACACGGTCCGGATTCCGGCCTTGCCGGAGAAGCCATGAACGCGTTTCGCGGTCCGGCCGTCATTCGGTCGTCCGCCTTTGCCTTCGCCGTGCTCTTGTCCTCTTTTGCCGGGGCTTCGACAGCCCCCCGCGTCGCCATCCAAAGGGTCGATGTCAGCCGACTTCCCGAAGTTCATGTGTATCTTTCGGTGACCGACGATCGCGGCGTTTCGCTGATCGGTCTGACCGATCGGGAAATCACGGTCGATTGCGACGGGGTCAGCCAGCCTGTCGCCTCGCTTCAGTCCGTCCTGCAAGGCGGCGAGGCGATGGCCGTCGTTCTGCTTTTCGACCGGAGCGGCAGCATCTCAAGCGGGCTGGCGGGGGCCCGCGATGCCGCCGCCGGATTCATCCGCCGCCTGACGGAGAACGATGAAATCGGCATCATCAGTTTCGACGAGACGATCCGGATCGACCAGCCCCTGGCCCGGGACCGAGCCGCGGCCGAGGCCGCCGTGCAGTCGATCACCCCGGGAACGAACACGGTTCTTTTCGATGCCGTTTCCGCCGGGCTGGTCGAGCTGAAAAAAGCGACGGCCAAACGGCTGGCCTTGATCCTTCTCAGCGACGGGAAGGACACTCGCAGCCGGGCGGTTCCGGCCGAGGCTGTGGCCGGAGCCAAGGCCGAGGGCGTGGCCGTCTTCACTGTGGGTTTCGGGAGCGCCGTCGAGGCCGCCGTGCTCCAAAAACTGGCCGGTGAAACGGGCGGCCGGTATTTTGCCGCCGCCCGTCCGGAGGACCTCCTCGCTCTTTATCAAACCATCGGCGAACAGTTGGAAAACCAATACCACCTGGTCTATCGTCCGACCTTCGGACAGGACGAGGCCTGGCACCGGATGGAGATCCGGGTCGAACTTCCGGGCGGGGGAGGCCGAGGCGCGGCCGGCCGCGAGTTTATCGCGACG
>CAYPKX010000042.1:0-274 GCA_964411395.1 uncultured Eubacteriales bacterium
AAGTAAGCTTTTGGAAGAGGCCGGGCTGAAAGCCCGGCCTCTTCATTTCCCCGGTATTTTCGGGAGAAGATCCGTTTCCGGATGATTTCGAGGGAGGGTTCCATGAGAAAAACACGCCGTTTACTGCTCTGCCTTTTATCCTTTGTTCTCTCCGTCTCCGTGGTCTCGGCGGCCGTCCCGGACCGAAAAATTTACTGGGGCGACGCCGTTCCCAAGGGTTGGAACGGAAAATGGCCGGCCAGGCTTCTGACCGTCCCTGAAAAAACAAACTACG
>CAYPKX010000042.1:284-4272 GCA_964411395.1 uncultured Eubacteriales bacterium
AGCGAACCGCATCCAACACGGAAGTCCTCGAGTTCATCGACGCCCTCCGCTGGTCGAGCGACAAGGTTCAGGTCATGACCGTCTATATCAGCCCGCTGCGAAATGTCTGTCAGGCGGTCATCCTGTCCAATCCGCGGATCTTTCGCCCGGACGAAGCGGCCAAATCGGGAAAAACCGTGGTCTATCTTCAGGGCAATATCCATCCCTATGAGCCCGAGGGCAAGGAAGCCCTGCTCATGCTGGCCCGGGAAATCCTGTTCGGGAAGCTGACCAAACTGCTCGACGATCTGGTCATCATCATCTGTCCGAACTTCTGCGTCGACGGCAACGACACGCTCAGCTTGAGCGAGGGGACGCCGCATTTCCTTGGTTCGGGAAGCAATTCCCAGGACCTCAACCTCAACCGCGACGCCGTCCGGGTCGACACCGTCGAAGTCGCCGGCCTTTACCGGAACATCTTCAACCGCTGGGACCCGATCCTGATCTTCGACGCCCACTTGATGGGCCGGGTTCAGCACGGCTACGCCAACGGCTACATTCATTGCACGGTTCCGGCGGCTGCGCCTGAACCGAGGGATTATGTTTTCGACAAGCTCTTCCCCTCGGTCCGCAACGCCGTCCGGGACAACTTCGGCCTCGAAGTCTTCACCCACAGCGGGACGGATAACAAGTGGCCGCCGACGATCTGGGGCCCGGGCCAGGCCATCTGGTCCAACGAGGCCAAATTCGTCGCCAACGCTTACGGCCTGCGAAACCGGATGTCGATTCTGGCCGAGACGCCGGGCCACGAGCCGTTCGAGCGTCGAATCTATGCCCATTTCGCCCTGATCGCCGAGACCCTCCGCTATGCGGCGGCCCACGGCAAGGAGATGCAGGCCGTCTGCCGCAAGGCCGACGCCGACATCGTCGAGGCGGTGAAAACCAGGGCCGAATCGGGACAGCTTCGCAATTGGACGGCGGGCAAGTACGAATCCTACGGCCAGGTGGACATTCTGATGTACAAGGAGCGCAACGTCTCCGAGTACGTTCCCGGGACCAGTGTCCGGGGGAAGATGGCCGCCCGTATGCGCGGCGCGCCCGAAGTCGTCAAGGGCGTGGAGTTCATGGCCAGGGCTGTCGGGACGGAATCGGCGGCCATGCCCCGCGGTTACTTGATCCCGGCCGAATATGCCTTCATCGCCGACAAGCTCCGCATGCATGGAGTGAAAATCGAGGTCCTGACCGCTCCTCTCAAAGTCTCGGGCGAGCAATTCGTCATCGATAAAATCGACCGCGGTCGCGGCGGCGATTATTCGGCCAACAATATGGCCAGACTGATCGGGGGATTCGCGCCGTCGCCCGTCAAGGAATTCCCGGACGGCACGTTCCGCGTCGACCTGGCCCAGCCGCTGGCCAACCTGGCTTTCTATCTTCTCGAACCCCAGGCGGCCGACGGTTTCGTCGGCTCGGGTGTGTTCGACGGGGTCTTCAAGGAGCTGGGGACTGACAAACGGAGTATTGTCTATCCGGTTTACAAATATTACAAAGTCCTGGACTGAGACGAGGAAATATTTCTTCGGGCTCTCTTCCCTTTGGCGCGGGAAGGGATCAGAGTCCGACAGCCGGAGCGAACATCGTCCGGATGAGGCTTTTCTCGATGCCTGGCCTTGCCGTCCTTCAGGAGCCAGGTGAATCAGGCCGCCTTGATTCGCAAGGCGCGCGCCGGACGGCCGGGAACTCCAGCGGGCGGATATCCGTTATCTAAACTGAGGTAAAGCTCATGTGTAAAAAACCGTCATTTTCCCGCCTCTCCGTTCGCCTGGCCGGAATGTTTTTCATCCTTCTGCTCCTGGTGGGCAACGGATTTGTCCAGGTCAGGCCGGGTGATCTCTCCGCCCAATATCCCGAGATTCCGGGCCTTTATGAAATGACCATTCCTGGTCAGGGGAAGTTGAATTTTCAGGTTTATTTCAAGGACGGTTCGCTTCGAACCGTGGAGGAAGGCGAGGCCAAATCGACTCAATTCGACCGGCTGGATGGCCCCGGCCTGAAATTCAGGAAAGTCTCCGAAAAAACGGGCGAATTCCTGCTGGAATTTCTCAAGGATGAAAAGGGCCTGTACACCAGGTACCGGGTGGCCAATGAGACCATCAAGATGGACGCGACAGGAGTAAAAACGTCCGAATTTAATGACGCTGCGGCCGATCCCGCGTCTCCGAGCGACCGCCAGGGTTATTTCGAGCGCCATTACCGAAAGTCCGAGCACCGGGTTCCGATGCGGGACGGCGTCCGCCTCTTCACCCAGGTTTACAGCCCCCGGGATGCGTCCGAACCGCATCCCATCATCATCATGCGGTCGCCCTACGGGATCGCGCCCTACGGCGAGACGTTCACGAACATGACGATCCCCTCGCTTCCATTCGCCAAGGAAGGATATATCATGGTCTTCCAGGACGTTCGGGGCATGTCCATGTCGGAAGGGACGTTCCGGTTCATCCGGCCGTACATTCCCGAAAAGAAAACGCCGGCTGATGTCGACGAAAGCAGCGACGCTTATGACACCGTCGCTTGGCTCCTTCAGAATGTGTCCGGCCACAACGGGAAGGTCGGATTCTGGGGTCCCTCTTATGCCGGCTTCACGGCGGCTATGGCCGCCCTCTCGGGCCATCCGGCCATAAAAGCCGTCTCGCCGCAGGCCCCGATGGCCGACTTGTTTCTCGGCGACGACGGCCACCATTACGGCGCGCTCTATCTGGCCCATTACGTGAATTATGTGTTCTCGATGGGCCAGGTTCGGAAGGGACCGGGAACGGATCCGCTGCCCCGTCTTCCATTCCCCACGCCCGACGGGTATGCCTTCTATCTTCAGATGGGTCCGCTGAAGAATCTGAGCGAAAAGGTTTTCGGGACGACCAATCCGCTCTGGGATGAGACGATGGCTCATGAGACCTACGACGAGTACTGGAAGGCGCGTTCCATTTATCCCCATCTCCACGATCTCAAACCGGCGATTCTGACGGTCGGCGGCTGGTATGATGCCGAAGACCTGCTGGGGACACTGCGAACCTATCGGACGATCGAAAATAACAATCCGGGCCTGCCCAATACCCTGGTCATGGGGCCATGGCGCCACAGCGGATGGAGTTATTTCGCCAGTCCGAACGAGAACCGGGGCGTCTTTCCTTTTAGCGGTACGATCCCGTATTTCATGGACAAGATCGAGCTTCCCTTTTTCAATTATCATTTGAAGGGAAAAGGAGCCGGGAATATCCCGGAAGCCGTCATTTTCGAAACGGGAACCGACGAGTGGCGGACGTATGAGACCTGGCCGCCGAAAGACGCGAAGGAGAAAAAGCTTTTCTTCGCCGACGCCGGACGCGTCACCTTCGAGCCCTCAAAGGATTCCGGCGGCGCGAACCGCGGCGGCGAGGGAACCGCCTTCGACGAATTTATCAGCGACCCGGCCAAGCCCGTTCCCTATACGACGCAGACATCCGCCACGTATCACCGGGAATATTTCGTCGAGGACCAGCGGTTTGCCGCCTCCCGGCCGGACGTCCTGACGTATTCCGGGGACGTTCTGGCCGAGGATGTCACGATAACCGGCCCGATTAAAGCCGAGCTCTATGTCTCCACGACGGGAACGGACGCCGACTGGGTCGTCAAAGTGATCGATGTTTACCCCGACGACGCGCCCGACCCGAAATCGAATCCGAGGGGCATCCGGATGGGAGGGTATCAGCGGCTTATCCGCGGGGACATCATAAGGGGAAAGTTCAGAAACAGCTTCGAAAAACCGGAACCGTTCGTCTCCGGGCGGGTGACGAAGGTCGAATTCGAGCTGCCCGACGTCCAGCACACCTTCCGCAAAGGCCACCGGATCATGATCCAGATCCAGAGCTCCTGGTTCCCGCTGTTCGACCGGAATCCCCAGACGTTCGTCAATATTCGGACGGCGGGGGAGGCGGCCTTCCGTAAAGCCGTGCACCGCTTGCACCGGACGCCGGAG
>CAYPKX010000042.1:4282-18287 GCA_964411395.1 uncultured Eubacteriales bacterium
CCGTCCGGCGTTATTTTTAAAATTCTGGAAAAATAACGCGGACGGTTCGGACCGACGCACGGGCGCCGGATCGCCATGACTCCGCCGAGATCCTCGGGGCCCGAGGCGGGAGTCAGACTTTATTCCGGGCCAGACGGCCGACGCCATCCAGGAGCAGGTCGACCTCTTTCGTCGTGATGTAAATCGGCGTCGACACCCGGACGGCGAATGTTCCGGCCGCCGAGCTTCCGATCGTCCGGATGACGAGGTTGTATTTTTCCCGGAGGAAATCCACGATTTTATTCGGATCCACGCCCTCGAGGGCGAAGGCCGTCAGTCCGGCGCTCAGATAGGGATCCGTCGGGGTATTGATTTTGACTCCGGGGATTTTGGTCAAACCGTTTTTCAAACGGCCGGCGAGGGTTTTGATCCGCCGCTCGATCCGGACCTTGCCGATGCGGTTTTGAAAGTCGAGGGCTTCATCCAGGGCCAGGATCATCGCGTCGGCCCGCTGACCGGAAGGATCCAGCCGGCGGGCATCGGTTGTCCGGTCCCAGCCGGAGGAGACGACGGTCGGCCAGACTTTTTCCTGGACGTCTTTCCGCACGTAAAGAAGCCCGATCCCGCAGGGCGTGCCCAGCCACTTGTAGGGGCTCGAGCAGAAAAAGTCGACACCCATGTCGTTCAAGTTCAAGCTCATGATTCCCAGCCCATGGGCGCTGTCGGCCAGGACGAGGATGCCCTTGTCCCGGGCCATCTTGGAAATTTCCTTGATGGGCGAGATCAGGCCGGTGATAAAACAGGTGTGGCTGATCAGGATGAGCTTCGTCCGCGGAGTGACGGCTTTTTCAAAGGCAGCGACGATGGCCGCCGTATCGCCGTGGGGCGGACCGATCAGGACTTCCTTGAGAACGACGCCGAACCGCTTGGCTTTCATCTGAAGCGGGCCCATCCCCCCGGGGTGTTCCAGGTTGGAATGGAGGATTTCATCCCCGGCTTTCAAGTCGAGCCCCGAGATCACGAAATTGATGCCTTCGGTCGTGTTGCTGGTCAGGGCGACCTCGTCGGGCGAGGCGCCGACGAACGAGGCCAGCTTCGTCCGGACGGCCTCGCGGAAGCCGGGCAGGAAGTTGTAGACGTCGTATGGATTTTCGACCTGGGTTTTGAAGCCCCCCATCAGACGGTTGTAGACCGGCTTGGGCATCGGGCCGACCGTCCCGTTGTTCATCATGATGAGATTGTCTTCGAAGAGATATTGGTTCCGGACGGCGTCCCAATACGCCCCGTCGGGCGCTTCATCATCCAGGTACTTCATGTTGAGGGCGGTGATGCTCTGGGCCATTTCGGCGTTGGCCCTGGCCAGAGCGGCGGCTGAGAGAGCCGTTCCCGAGATCAGAGTGCGGACGAAATCGCGGCGGCTGGTGGGTGTGGACATGGCGGAATCCTCCTTTGGGGCCATTCTAGTACAGGCCGCCCTGAAAAAAAAGCACAGGGATCAGGTCTTGTTTTATGAGGTTTTCTGACCGAACCCGACCCCGCCGCTTTTTGATATAATGCCGCGAAGGACACCATCATGGAAACCATTCGCGAGCTTTATCGGATCGGGTACGGGCCGTCGTCCAGCCACACGATGGGGCCGCGAACCGCGGTCGGAATGTTCCTCACCCGCGTTCCACAGGCTCCCGCCTACCGGGTGACGTTATACGGGAGTCTGGCGGCCACGGGAAAGGGCCATTTGACGGATGAGACCGTCAAGCAGGGATTCGGCGGGCGGCGCCTGGAGATCGTCTGGCGGCCGGACGAGTTCCTGCCGTTTCATCCCAATGCCATGCGCTTCGAAGCGCTGGACGCGGCCGGATCCGTTTCCGAATCCTGGACGGCGTACAGCGTCGGCGGAGGAAAAATCGTCGACGGCACTCCGGCGACGGCGCCCGTTTCCATCTATCCCTTTAAATCCATGGATGAGATTGTCCGGCACTGCCAGGACAACGGCCGCACGCTCTGGGAAATCGTCGAAGAGGCCGAGGGCCCCGGGATCTGGGATTATCTGGCCGAAGTCTGGAAGGCGATGTCCGGGGCGGTCCGCCGGGGCTTGAAAACCGAGGGCCAGCTTCCCGGCGGTTTGAATTTGGCCCGCAAGTCCCGCTCTTATCACATCAAGGCGAAGATGTTCGGCCAAACCTCGAAGCGAACGGCGCTCCTCTTCGCCTACGCTCTGGCCGTTTCCGAAGAAAACGCCGGCGGGGGACGGATCGTCACCGCGCCGACTTGTGGCTCGGCCGGCGTCGTCCCGGCGGTTCTCTACCATCTCCAGAAGGAGAACCGGTTTTCCGAGCGGGATATTCTCAAGGCCCTGGCGACGGCCGGATTGATCGGGAACCTGGCCAAGACCAGGGCCTCGATCTCGGGTGCCGAAGTCGGCTGCCAGGGTGAAATCGGCGTGTCCTGCGCCATGGCTTCCGGCGCGGCCGCCCAGCTTTTAGGCGGGACGGTTGCCCAGGTCGAAAACGCCGCCGAAATGGGGATCGAGCACCACCTCGGCCTGACGTGCGACCCCCTCCTCGGTCTCGTCCAGATTCCCTGCATCGAGCGCAACGTTTTCGCCGCCTCGCGTTCGATCAGCCACGCCGCCTATTCCCTGCTTTCCGACGGCCGCCACCGGATCAGTTTCGACGAAGTCCTGGAAGCGATGCGCCAGACAGGCAAAGACCTTTCCGTCCGCTACAAGGAGACGGGGACCGGCGGATTAGCGGTCGTAGACAGGGACTAGCGGCGGGACGTTCGCCCGCCGGGAAGACAAAAAGAAGAGCGCTTCCGGGGGGGAAAAGAGGGATTTCGGGGACGGGGTTTACGACCCGTCCCCACCCTTTGTATTTTGGCCAGACGGACTTTCCCTGGATGTCTCGAGTTACTTGATGATCTCGATTTCGTAAACGAGCATCGTCGCCGGAGGAATGACGAACCGTTTTTCGCCTTCCCGCTGTTTGGCGAAAAAGCCGTTATTTTTATAAGCCTGGCCGGCCGGAACGATGACCGTCCGTTTTTCGCCTCTTTTCATCGCCGCCGTCTGAGCGTCGAAACCCGGATTGATCCGGGTTTTCCCGATCTCGAATTCGAATGCGGCCGGCGAATCGCCGGGGTAGGGAGTGCCGTCGGCGGTGCTGACGAAAGCCATCCCGCTCAAGAGGCTCTTTCCTGAATAGGCGACCTGGATCTTGTCGCCCGCCGCCGGAACTTTGCCTTTGCCCTCGGCGGTGACGACATATTTCACCCCGTTTTCCGCTTCGAGCGCCTGCGGCCAACCGGCCGCCACGGCCGTGCTTTCCGCCGCCAGCCGGTCCTCGTCTTCTTTCTTGACCCGGGCCCAGGCCGCATCCGTCATGACTTTGAACGACTCGGTCGTCGGGCGGAAAGCTTTGGCCGCTCGGCCCACCCGGACAATCTTGACCGTCTGGATTTCGTCTCCCTGGACGATCGACATTACGACGTCGAGGCCTTCGACGACTTCGCCCCAGGCCGTGTAGATGCCGTCCAGGTACGTCCGGTCGCCGAGGGTGACATACCACTGGCTGCCGTTGGTGTGGGGGCCGGCGTTGGCCATGCCGACAGCCCCGGCTTTCCCCTGGGTGATCCCGGCGTAAATCTCATTGGGAATCGAGTAACCGAGGCCTTCATCTTTCCCGTCCTTGGGGATCCCGCACTGGATGACGTGGCCGGGGACGACCCGGTGCCATTTTGAGCCGTCATAGTAGGGCGTTCCGGCCGGAACGGCTCCGTTTTGGATCGTCCCCTCGGCCAGGCCGACGAAATTGGCCGCGGTCATCGGCGTGTGCTCGTAATCGATCCGGAAGACGAACAGCCCCTTGCCGACGGTCGTGACCTCGGCGTAAAGGCCCTCGGGGTATTTGGGCGCAGCGCAGGCCGAAAAGGCGACGGCCAAGGCGATTGCTCCGATTCCGGCACATACGGCAAAACGGTTGTTTTTCAATTTTCCCTCCCTATCATATTGATAATCTATTTATTGGGGTCGGACCTCAGCAAGTCTTTATTTTACATAGAGTTACCGAGATCCGACCCCAGGAAGTCCTATTCCTTGATGACGTCGACGAAATAATGATCGACGTCGACTTCGAACTCGTCCTTCTTCAAGCTGGTTTTCATGGTTTGCCACTCGGTCGTCGGCCGGAGGAGCTCCCATGAGCCTTTCCGTCCGGCCTTGACCGGCATGGCGAAGGCCGCGACGTCGGTTTTCCATCGATAGGACACGGTCCCTGCCGCTTCGTCGAATTTAAGCTCCAGGGCGGGAATCGCCAGGTGCCGCAGGTACTGGTCGAAGATCGGACGGAGGTCCATCCCCGTCCCGGCGTTGAAGAACTGGATGACGTCCTCGGTCGTGATGTTCCGATATTTGAAACGGTCGTAGAAATTGCGTACCAGGGCCCACCACTTGGCGTCATTATCGACGACGTTCCGGAGGGTGTGAATGAACAGGGCGCCCTTGAAGTACATGTCCTGGGGGGGATAATAGTTGGTGTCGGGCGGTCCGACGATCGGCTGGCGGTTGCGGACCTTCGACTTGTAGCCGTTGATATAAGGGAGAGCGTCGTCGTAGCCGAACATGTGTTCGACGTAGACGGCCTCCATGTACGTTCCCCAGCCCTCGTGGATCCACATGTCGCAGATGTCGGCCGCCGTGACCGCGTTTCCGAACCATTCATGGGCGCTTTCGTGGATGATGATGAAGTCGAACTTCAGGCTGACTCCGACCCCGGTCCAGTCCCGCTCGAGGTAGCCATTGGCGAACTTGTTGCCGTAGGTCACGGCCGACTGGTGCTCCATGCCCGCATAGGGGACCTGGATCAGCTTGTAGCCGTCCTCGGGGAAGGGGTACGGGCCGAAGTACTTCTGGAAGCATTCGATCATCGGCTTGGCCTGGGCGAACTGGCTCCGGGCTTTTTCCAGGTCCTCGGGCAGACAGAAGAAATCCAGCGTCAGGTCGCCCAGCCGGTCCTCGAAATGAACGTAGGTTCCGATATTGAGGGAAACGGAGTAATTATTGATGGGATACCGGATCGTCCAATCCCAGCGGGTGGTGCCGTCGCCGAGGTCCGTCTTGCCGGCAAACCGGCCGTTGGAGACGTCGGTCAGGCCGTTGGGAACGATGATGCGGAGATTCATGTTTTCGACTTCGTCCTTCTGTTGTTCCTTGGTCGGCCACCAGGTCATCGCTCCGGATCCCTGGCAGGAAGTCGTGACCCAGGGGCGACCGGCCGGATCGGTCCCAAAAGTGATTCCGCCCCGGCCCCTTTCGCCGGTCGATTGGCCGGAAAAATGGAAATCGATGGCGACGACGGCGTCCTTTTTCAGTCCCTTTGGAAAATCGATGAACACCGCGTCGTATTCCCGGGTAAAGGGGAGATCGGACCCTTCGCCGATGATCTTTTCGATCTTCAAGTCGGCTTTCAGGTCGAGCTGAATGCGCGAATCATCCTTGAGCATTTTGAAACGGATCGTATTTTTTCCTTTCCAGGATTTGGCCTCGGGATCGACCCGGACTTCGAGGTCGTAGGAGAGGAGGTCGTTGTTGGCGCGGAAGGGACCGTAGGCGCCCCGGAGGGCCTCGGCCCTGGGATCGGGCGCCGGCCGGGCCGGCCGCTGCTGGGGCGGTTTGGGTTTATCCGGAGGCGGGGGAATCTGGGCCGAGGCTGTGACGATGGACGCCGCCGCCCAGAAGGCCAAGGCGGCCGCGCTTCTCCAGAGAGCGTATTTGGAGGTGTCTTTTCTGCGCATCATGGATCGCCTTCTCATGCGAATGTTTCCGGTTGATCTCCGGTACGAGGGGCTATCGTATGCCAGTCGCCCTCGAGCCGTCAACGACGCCGAACCCCGGGCTCCTTCCTTCCCTTGATCCTCCAGAGCCTTGCGGCTCTCGGGATGGCTTTCGTCATCCTGCAGAGCGGGGTGTTTAAAAAAGCGGTCGGAGGGATCGGCGCGGCCGCCTTCTCGCTGCTTTCGGCCTTCACCATTCTGGCGACCTTTGTCCCCTCGGCCTACGCGATCGCCTTTTACGGATGCGGAATGACCGGCGGGCTCTTTGTCCTGGCTTGGTTTGTCCTTGTCACTCGAGAGCTTTCCCGGCTGGGAAAATCCGCCTGAGCGAAATCAGCGCATGAACTGATCGACGTAGGATTTGAGCTTTTCCAGGGCCTCGGGAAAGTTCCGCCGTCCGAAGCCGATTCGGAAATGGTTTCCCTCGTATCCGTATTGAGCCGCGGGCAAAAGCAACACGCCCTTTTTGGCCAGCAGGTCGGCGCAGAAATCGGCGGATTTGATCTCACCCTTGAGCCGGGGAAATCCGACCGTCCCGCCTTTGGGCCGGCGCCATTCGAACCGCTCCGCATGTTCGGTAAAGAAACCGTCGAGAAGCGTCAGGTTCCTCCTGATCAAATCCAGGTTACGCTTGATAATTTGATCTTTGGCCCGAAGGGCGATGATCGCCAGAATTTCGCTCGGGGCACTGCTGCAGATGGTCGTGTAGTCCTTGTATCCGGCGAACGATTTGAAGAGGTCGGCGTTTTTCGTCGTCAACCAGCCGATCCGGAGCCCGGCCAGGGCGAAGCTCTTGGACAGGCCGGAAAGAGAAACGGCCGTCCGGGACATGTCGCAGGCCGACGGGAGCCGGTCGCGCTCGTCGTATTCCAGGTGGCGGTACATCTCGTCGGAAAAAACGATGATGTCTTTCCGTTCGGCGATTTCCGTGATTTTCGCCAGATCGGTCCGGGAAATTGTCGATCCCGTCGGGTTGTGGGGAAAGTTGATGACGATCAGCCTGGTCCGGGGATTGATCAGACTGACCAGGTCGTTGAGGTCGAAGGCCCAGCCCTTGTGTTCCCGGGGGATCCACTCCGATACTTCCCGGCCGAGAAACCGGGCGATCTCGAAGAGGGATTGATACCCGGGGTAGGTGGCGATGACGTGATCCCCTCTTTCGAGGATCACGGTCATGGCGATCAGAATACCTTCCTCCGGAGTGACGACGAGGACATCTTCGGGCGTGATGTTTTTATAAAAGCGGGAGATTTCTTCGCGCAACAGCCGGTGGCCCTGGGCTTCCGTGTATCCCAGGGCCAGGTCCTCCCACATCTTCCGGGCGCCGCCGTCGGCCATGTCCAGGAGCTCGTTCATGGCCAGGGCTTCGCAATCCGAGGCGCACATGTTGAGGGGCGCGGAGAATTCGTGCTCGGCGAAGAATCGCTCCAGCTTGAACGGTTTGATTTTCATGATGGTACGCCCGCTCCGTACGGGGGGCATATTACCACGATCGGCCGTCGATGAAAATCCTTCGGCGTTGCGGAGACATTGACTTCCCGGGGAGCGTAAGCTTACACTCCCGTTGGATGATTCGTGGGTGCACGCTTCGTTAAAACCCGTTTTCAGGGGCCGTCCCGGCCCTCCGTCTCCCAATCTTCCGGTGGACGGATTGATCAGGCGTCTCTGAACCGGAGAAGAGCCGATGACCCTCGACGAATTATTTGTCGGACACGATGAATCCCGCCGGCTGTTTGATGTCCTGCAAACCGCCGTTTCGAGCGTCGGCCCCTCGACTCTCCGGGTCACGAAAAGCCAGGTCGCCTTCCGCCGCGTTTGCGCCTTTGCCTGGGCCTGGCGGCCCGGACAATATCTGGCGGGGAAGCGGCCTCCGTTGGTACTGTCCATCGCCCTTAGGCGCCGCGACGACTCCAAACGATGGAAAGAGATTGTCGAGCCGGCCCCGGGCCGATTCATGCATCACCTGGAGCTGAGAAAAGTTCAAGAGATCGACAGCGATGTCTTCCTCTGGCTGCGCGAAGCGTGGTCGGAGGCGGGCGGAAAGAATTGACACCTGAAATGTCCCGAAATACACTTCAGGCTGTGCGCATCGCCCTCCTCTCGGACATTCACGGGAACCTGCCCGCCCTCGAAGCCGTCACGGCCGACATCCGCCGCCGCGGCGTCGATCGCGTCCTGAACCTGGGCGACACCCTGTCGGGGCCCCTGCTCCCCCTGGAAACGGCCCGATTTCTCATGGCCGAGGATTGGATCACCATGGCGGGCAACCATGAGCGTCAACTCCTTACCCAAGGCCCCGGTCCAAGGTGCGCCTCGGACGAATACGCCCATTCGCGGCTTACGAAGGCAGAGCTTCAATGGCTGCTTTTGCTACCGGCTACGGCCCGGCCTTTTCCCGACATCTTTGCCTGCCACGGCACTCCCGCCCACGACGACCGGTATTTCCTCGAAACGGTCGAGCGAGGACGCGTGAGACCGGCGAGCCCGAACGAGGTTGAGGAACGCCTCGAGAACGAAACCGCACCGCTGGTCGTCTGCGGACACACCCATACGCCGCGGGTTGTCAGGATGCGTTGCGGGACGCTCGTTGTCAATCCAGGAAGCGTCGGCCTTCCGGCATACGAAGACGAGCTGCCCGAACCCCATGTCATGGAAACAGGGTCGCCGGACGCGCGGTACGCAATCGTCGAGAAAACGAGAGACGGATGGATCGTGTCCCTGTATTCGGTGCCCTATGACTTCAAGCCCATGGCCGACCTGGCGAAATCGCGCGGCCGCCTCGATTGGGAGCGAGCCCTGCTCACGGGTTACATGGGTTGACCTCGTATCCCCGTGGGCCGGCCGCTTCGTCGGATTGACACGTACTCTTTCCCAACATACACTTTGACCATGCGCATCAATCTCACCAGCGTCATGGTCGAGGACCAGGAGAAGGCCCTCAAGTTTTACACCGAAGTCCTGGGCTTCGTGAAGAAAGCCGATATCGATATGGGAGGACCGCGCTGGCTGACGGTCGTTTCTCCCGAAAGCGGCGACGACATCGAGCTCGTTCTCGAGCCGCTGGGCTTCCCTCCGGCGAAAGTCTACCAGAAAGCTCTTTATGACGCCGGCCTTCCGATCACCGTGTTTTTCACCGACGACATCAAGGGCGAATATGCCCGGCTCAAGGAGAAGGGGGTCGCCTTCCGGGGAGATATCCAATTTCTCGGTCCCGTGACCATGGTGATTTTTGAAGACACCTGCGGCAACCTGGTCCAACTCGCCCAGAACGAACAAGGCTGACCGCGTCTGATGGAGATCGATAAAACCCTTTATGTCATCAATCGCCGGGAATGGCGGGCCTGGCTGAAGAAGAGCCATAAAACCGAGAAGTCCATTTGGCTCATCTATTACAAAAAGGAGTCGGGAAAGCCCCGGATTCCGTATAACGATGCCGTCGAGGAAGCGATCTGCTTCGGCTGGATCGACAGCACGATTAAAAAGATGGACGAAGAACGCTTCGCTCAGCGGTTCTCTCCGCGGAATCCCAAGAGCCCCTATTCTCAAGCCAACACCGAGCGTCTCCGGGCCATGATCGCCAGGGGCAAGGTCATCAAGGACGTTCGAAAAACGATCGGCGTTCCGGCCGAGGAAAAGTTTTCGGTCCCTCCCGATATTTTGAAAGCGATCAAGGCCGACAAGGCCGCCTGGGAGAATTTTCAAACGTTCTCGCCTTCCTATATCCGGATCCGGGTGGGCTTCATCGACCGCTCCCGAAGCCATCCTGATTTTTTCCAAAAGCGCCTGGCGTACTTCCTGAAGATGACGGCCAAGGGAAAGACGTTCGGGTACGGGGGGATCGAGAAATATTACTAATCACCGGAAGCAGACCGATCGGATGTCTTTTTATCATCGAAATAATTGACAATAATTCTTTTTTATGGATATACTTCAAAAAAATTGAAAAATCGCAAGCAAGGGGAATAATGGAAAAAAACCTGGAAGAAATCGTTCGCAAGATCAAAGCGTTTCGAGATGAGCGGGATTGGGCTCAATTCCATGACCCAAAGAACCTTGCGGAAGCGATCTCCGTCGAGGCGGGCGAATTGCTGGAAAATTTCTTGTGGCTTAGCCGGGAACAGGCTCATCACTTATGCGATTCGAAGGTTGGCGCTATCAAGGAGGAAGTGTCGGATATTTTTATCTTTCTTCTCTATCTTTGTGATGCCCTGAAAATCGATTTGTATTCTGAAGTTGAAAAGAAAATTGTGTTGAATGGAAAAAAATATTCTATTGAAAAAGCCAGAGGAACATCCAGGAAATATAAGGAATTATAGCGTATGCTGATTTACCATAATACAACCGAGCAGTTCGCTCGCGATGTGAGGACGAACTGCATCGGCGATATAATCGAAACCAATTATAAAACGCATTTCGGAAGAAAACCCGGTTCCCGTGAGATGGCCTCCTGGCAGAATTCGCTTCCTCGGGTTCGTGATGTAATCGAAATTGCTGAACTGAAAAACAATATCATCGCTGTCGAATATGAAGTTCCCTATAACCAAAACCGGATTGATTGCCTTCTGTTTGGAAAAGACCAGGAAGCCAGATCCAACATCGTTCTCATTGAATTAAAACAATGGTCTTCGGTTGAAGCTTCCGAAGCGGACGGAAATTTTGTGGAAACCTACACGGGAGGGGCCTCGCGTACGGTGGCGCACCCGTCCCAACAAGTTCAAGGCTATCATAATTATTTGAAAAGTTTTGTCACGGAATTTGAGTCAGAGCCGCCTTTGCTTCTATTCAGTTGTTCGTATTGTCACAATTATGAATACTCGGAAAACGAAGGATTGTATAATCCAAAATATCTCGAAATCTTGAGAGATTATCCAATATTCAACAAAAAAGACACGATGGCTTTAGCGGAAAAGATTAAATATCTATTATCCGGCGGTGACGGCTTCGAAATATTCAATCGTTTCATGCAAAGCCCGATTCGGCCAACAAAGAAGCTCCTTGACCATGTAAGTAAGATCATTAAAAGCGAGAGGGTGTTCTCCTTACTGAATGAACAACTCGTTGCCAAGAATCTCATTTGGGCGAATGTCCGAAAAGCTGAAAAAAATCAAGACAAATCGGTCCTTATCGTCCAGGGAGGGCCCGGCACGGGAAAATCTGTCATTGCCCTTAACATTTTAGCGGAAGCTGCTGGCCGCGGCATGAAAGTCTTCTATGGATGTAAATCAAAGCCTTTTTATGAATCGTTGAAATCCTTGGTAGGGAAGAATAGCGAGGCGTTATTTTCGAACCTTTATCGATTCTTACCCTCGGTCATGGCCGAAAACGAGTTGGATCTGTTGTTGATCGACGAGGCGCACCGAATTGAAAAAAAGAGCAATCATCAGTATACGAAGCCGGAACATCGAACGGATATGCCGCAAATCGATCAACTCGTTCGGTGTGCTAAAACATCGGTCTTCTTTATCGATGATAAGCAGAACGTTCGTTATCAAGAAATTGGGAAATCGGACCTGATCAGAGAAGCGGCGCTTAAATACGGACGAAAAACATATGAAGTCCAGCTTCTCAATCAGTTCAGATGCATGGGCTCGAACGATTATCTTCTCTGGATTGAATCGGTATTAGGATACTCGATCGAAAAGCGATCCTTCAGAATCAATGATGTATTCGATTTTAAGATATTCAATTCGCCACGTACGATTTATGAAGAGCTTCAAAAAAGAGAAAAGGAGAAGGCGAATTCAGCACGCATGGTCGCGGGATTCTGCTGGCCTTGGAGCAAAACACTCGATCGAAACGGTCAGTTGCACAAGGATATAAAAATAGGCGATTTCGAGATGCCCTGGGAGACGCATTCGAAAATATCCAAACCCCCCAAGGGGTATGTCCGATGGTATGAATGGGCGTATCGCCCTGATGGCTTTAAACAAGTGGGCTGCATATATACGGCGCAGGGCTTTGAATTTGACTATATTGGGGTCATAATCGGCGATGATCTCAAGTATGATCCGCAAGGAGATAGGCTTACAGCCGATCTGAGCGCAACAAAAGATCCAACCTTAAAAAGGGGAAAGGAAAAGATCGAAAACCATATAAAAAATATTTATCGAACGCTTCTGACCAGAGGGATGAAAGGCTGTTACGTTTACTTCGTCAACAAGGAAACCGAGCGGTATTTCAAAGAAAGAATGGAAATCTATTCGGTGGAAACCATGGAATACCATAAGAAGCCTGCGAAAACGAGAAGAATTGCCGATGGGTATGATATTTATAAAAGAAAAAAAACAAAGTGAACGAACGGACATAAAGACTAACCCGAGGATTATCGAAAAGTAAACATCTCGATTTGCCAGAGGGAGCGGCTTCCTTTTTGTTCGTCCCACCTGTGCTATAATTCGCCCGAAATGGACGAGCCGCGCCTGTTTGCCGACGATCCCTCCACTCCGATGATGGAGCAGTATTTCCGGATCAAATCGGCCCACCCGGACGCGATCTTGTTCTTCCGCCTGGGGGATTTTTACGAGATGTTCTACGAGGACGCGGCCGTCGGCTCCCGGGTCCTCGAAATCGCCCTGACCTCGCGGCAGAAAGTCCCGATGTGCGGCGTTCCTTACCATGCCCTCGCTCCGTACTCGGCCAAGCTTCTGCGGAGGGGCTATAAAGTCGCCATCTGCGAGCAGGTCGAAGATCCAAAAATGGCCAAGGGCGTGGTCAAGCGCGAAGTCATCAAGATCCTGACGCCCGGAACCGCGGTCGAAGTCGATCCGGAAGCGGCCAAGGAAAATGTCAATGTCGCCGGCTTGATTGTCGATCCCGAGGGCTGGGGGCTGGCCTTGATCGACCTTTCCTCGGGAGAAATGCGGGTCATGGAAGGCGCGGGAGCCGAAACCAAGCGCTTGATTGACGAGCTGGCCAAAGCGTCGCCCAAGGAGATCGTCCAGCCGGAAGGTGAGGAGGGCGCGGCCGCGCCGTATTTGAAAAACGGCGACCTCAAGACCGTGGTCCGAAGCTCCGTCGAGCCCTGGGCCTTCGATTTTGCCCAGGCCCGGCACTCCTTGCAGGAGCATTTTAAAGTCTCGACTCCGGCCGGATTCGGGTTGGAGGGAAAAACGCGGGCGGTGTCCGCCGCCGGAGGTCTCCTTTTCTATCTCAAGCGCGTTCGAAAGGACTCGCTGGCCCTGGTCCACCACCTTTCCTTTCTTCCCGCCGGCGATGCGTGCGTCCTCGATCCGGCCACGATCCGAAACCTCGAGCTGGTCAAAAATCTTCGCGACCAGAAAGTCGATAACTCCCTTTTAGACGTCATCGATTTCACCGTGACGCCCATGGGCGGGCGCCTGCTCCGAAACCGCCTGTTGGCCCCGCTTCTCGACCCGGCCGAAATCAACCGGCGGTTGGATGCGGTCGGCGAGCTTCTTCATGATACGATCCAGCGCTCCGAGATCCGCGAGGTCCTCAAGGGGATCCTCGACTTGGAACGGTTGACCGGTAAAATCGCCCTGGCCGCCGCCCATCCGCGCGATTTCGTCGCCCTGAAGCGGTCGCTTCTTCCCCTGCCCGCCCTCCTCGAGCTCCTGGCGCCGTTTACGTCCGCGCCGCTTGCCAAGCTCCGGGACGGCTGGGACAGCGCCGGGGACACGGCCGCGCTTTTGGAACGAGCCATCCTGGACGAGCCGGCCTTCCTCCTGACTGAAGGCGGCATGTTCAAGGACGGCTATAACGCGGAGCTTGACGAGTTGCGCGGGATCAGCCGTTCGGGCAAGTCGTTCATCTCCATGCTCGAAAAACGGGAACGCGACCGGACCGGCATCTCCTCGCTCAAGGTCCGCTACAACCGGAATTTCGGGTATTTCATCGAAGTTACCAAAGCCAACCTGAGCCAGGTTCCCCCCGATTACTATCGGAAGCAAACCCTGGTCTCGTCGGAACGGTTCCTCACGCCCGAGCTCAAGGAATATGAGGACAAAGTCCTCCACGCCGAGGAGCGGATCGGGCAGCTCGAGTTCAAGCTGTTCGGCGAGCTGCGGGAAAAAGTGGCGGCGGAATCGCCCCGACTGCTCCGGATCGCCGCGGCTGTCGCGCACCTGGACGTTCTGGCCGGACTGGCCGAGCTGGCCGCCCGGCGCGATTATGTCCGGCCCGAGGTGGACGACGGAGACCTGCTGGACATCCGCGACGGCCGCCATCCCGTCGTCGA
>CAYPKX010000042.1:18297-22305 GCA_964411395.1 uncultured Eubacteriales bacterium
AGACAATGGGCCTGGAGCCCTTTATCCCCAACGACACCCACCTGGACCGGGGCGAGGACCAGATCCATATCATCACCGGCCCGAATATGGGCGGCAAGTCGACCTTCCTCCGCCAGACGGCCTTGATCGTGATTCTGGCTCAAATGGGATCGTTCGTCCCGGCCAAATCCGCCCGAATCGGCGTCGTCGACCGGATCTTCACCCGGATCGGGGCGATGGATTTTTTAAGCGTCGGCCAGTCCACCTTCATGGTCGAAATGATCGAGACCGCAGCCATTCTTCACAACGCCACTCCGCGCTCGCTCATCCTGCTGGACGAAATCGGCCGGGGGACCAGCACCTTCGACGGCTTGAGCCTGGCCTGGGCTGTGGCCGAATACCTCCACGATCGGGAGGAAGTCCGGGCCAAGACGCTGTTTGCGACCCATTACCATGAGCTGACCGAGCTGGCCCTGACTTTTCCCCGCATCAAGAATTCCCACGTCACGGTCAAGGAACGGAAAGACGAGATCGTCTTTCTCCGGAAAATCGCCTCCGGTCCGTCCGATCAGAGCTACGGGATTCATGTGGCCAAGCTGGCCGGCATTCCGGCGCCGGTGGTTTCGCGGGCCCGGGAGATCCTCTTCAACCTGGAAAAACGCGAATTGGACGAAGCGGGCCGTCCCCGGTTGGCGATGTCCGAAACCGTCAAGCCGGAGCCCGGCCAGGGAATGCTCTTCGCCGACGACCGGGAGCTGTCCGCTTTCCGGGAAATCCGGGACGCGCTCGACGGCTGCGATCCGCAGCGTCTCACCCCGATCGAAGCCCTGAATTTGCTTGATAAGCTGACGGCGAAGATTCGCGAAGCGTCCGCTAAAAGCGGCGTCGGGCCGGTTTGACCGGACGGCCCGCGAATCGGTTCGCTAACGGGGAGAAAGGCCCGGATAGGAGCCGTCGGCTTCGGGACGATAGGGGAGTGACCAGCCGAATAATTCTCCGTCCCGGTCGCGTTTCTGCGAAATCTCGAACGAAGCGAGGATTTGATTCGCGTCGGAGATTGCGACCGGCGGCGGGCCAAAATCAGGAACGTGCAAATGCCCGGAGCGGACGAGCCGCTCCTGGATGCCTCCGCTTTTCGGATTGAGCCGTCCGGCCAGGGGAAAATAAATCCCGGAATGTTTCTCCGGCTTGGCCGCGGGCTCGGGATGGGAAGCCCGGGTCCACAAGCCGGGGACGAGCGAATTCCTCGCCGGCGGGAGGATGAGAAAGGCCAGGAGGATCGCGGCGACTGAGGCCGCGGCTGCAAAGGAACGGGGCTTCCGATAGGCCGGAGTTCGACTCGAGGCGATCCCGCATGCGGGAAGAAGGGCCTCCAGGCTTCTCAGCAGGCGGTTCTCATCCCGCACGATGATGGCCACAAACCGCGCATCCCGCCGACACTTGGAGCACCGGCGGAGATGCCGGCGGAGGTCTTTTCTTTCGGGCCGGGAAAGCCGTTGGCGATGGAAATCCAGCAGGATCGAGGGAGCCACGCATCCCGGCGCCCGTTTTTCGCCGCCCGAACTCATTCCGCCTCCGTTCATCGCCGGCCTCTATCCTTAAAGACCCTTCTCAAGTCCCGGATTCCCCGCTCGTAGAGCGTGTAGGTCTTTTTCCGGGTCCAATTCCGCTCCGAGGCGATTTCGCCCAAAGAGAGGCCGGCCATGGTCCTTTCCAGGACCATCCGCCGGGAATCCATCAGGGAACCGAGGACCGTACGGACGTCCCCGATCAAATCGCGGAATCCGTCGTTTCGGGAGGGGCATGAGGTCGAGGCCTCGGCCAGGAGCCGGTCCCGGGCGGAGGAGAGCAGGTTCCGTTCCCGGATGACTTTCTCCAGGCGATTGGCGACGATGGAATCGACGATTCGGCGGATGTACGCGACAAGAAATTCGATATCCCGGCCGTCCCGGAGGGCTTTCCAGAGGCGAACCCTGGCCTCCTGCAGGCAGTCCTCGATTTCCGGTCCGGCGGGGCCTCCGGGATGGCGGGCCAGGAATGACCGGATCAGCCGTTCACACCTCTGGACGGTCTGTTCGATTTCCTCGGCCGTGACGTTCATTGTCCCGTTCCTATTAACGTTCGTTTGTCGAAAGGTGTTGCATGGGGAATTTCCACCGGACGGGTTGTCTTGAGAGATGGATTGAAAAAAGGAGATCGAACCATGAAAAATTCGGTGTTGCGTTCAGCCCTGATTGTTTTAGCCATGGGAGCCCTCGTCTCGATGGCCGCCGCCCAATCCAAGCTGGGAACCGTCAACTCCCAGGCGATTTTCGAGAAATCGGCCGAGGGAAAGAGGATTCTGGCCCGGCTCCGGGAAGCCGACCAGAAAAACGCGGAGGCGATCGGCAAGCTGGACCAGGAAATCCAGGCGCTCCAAATCCGGCTCAACACCCAGCGGCTGACCTTGAGCGAGGAGGCGGCCCTCCAGCTCTCGACCGACATCGAGCGAAGGACCACCGAGCGGAAGCGCAAGGCCGAGGATGCCGCCGCCTCCCTGACCGAGCTCCGCGACCGGCTTTTCCGGACCGTCCAGACAGATCTTCTGGCGATCATCGCCCAGGTCGGAAAAGATATGGGCTATGATTTGATCCTCGAAGTGGGGAACGGCGGCGTTGCCTACGCCAATCCGGCCATCGATCTTTCGGCCGAGGTGGTCAAGCGGTACGACGCCTCTAAAACGGGTACGGCGAAAAAATAAAATCTGCGCCGGCTATTCCCAGCGAAAGATTTTGACCGTGACGGCCAGGGAGACGGCCGCCAGGGCCAGAAGAAGAGCGGCTTCGACGCCGAACCGGGACCATTCCTGGCCGAACCAGAGGCCCTTTAGAATGCGGACGACATACGTCAGGGGAACAAAGCGGGACAGGGCCTGGACATTGGCCGGCATGATCTCGACGGGGATTGTGGCCCCGGAGAGAAAGATCATGGGAAAAAAGAAGGCCATCCCGGTGATCTGGGCGGTTCTGGCGGTTTTGACCACGGCGGCCAGGATGAATCCCAGGGAGAAAAAGCACAGACAGCAAAGAAGGAAAGCCAGACCAAAGCCCAACGCGTCGCCGGTGAATTTCAATCCGTAAAAAATCCGGGCGGCGGCGATGAGCAGGGCCATCCCGAACGCGGTCATGACGAACACCACGATCACGTCGGCGGCCAGGAGGGCCAAGGGGCGGAGCGGCGTCGTCTTGAACCTCCTCAGGATCCCCGCCGCCCGGCCTCCGGCCGCTTCCACGTTTCGGACCGAAGGCAGGGCCCGCATCTTCCCGGGATCCCAGCTGTCCTTGTAGGAAAAGACAATTTTGCTTTCCACGCCCAGGTCCCGGACCAGGTTTTCCGGAGAGTCGAGGACGAGGATCCGGCCCTGGTCCATGACCGCCACCCGGCGGCAGAGGCGTTCGGCTTCTTCCATGAAATGGGTGGTCAAAAGGACGGTTTTGCCTTGATCGTTGATGTCCCGGATGAGGTCCCACATTACCCGGCGGCCCTGGGGGTCGAGGCCTGTGGTGACTTCGTCCAGAAACACGACCTCGGGATCATGAATCAGGGCCAGGGCGATGAAGAGGCGCTGGCGCTACCCGCCGGACAGCTTGATGAACGCCGTCTTGCCGCACGAGGAAAGCTCCAGCCGCTCGAGAAGACGTTTCGTGTCCACGGCCCGCGGATGGAAAGAGGTGAACAAGTCCAGGGCTTCCCGGACTTACATCTGGCGGGGGGGCATGGCCTGTTGGATCTGAACGCCGACCCTCCGGCTGAGGGCGATCCGGTCTTTTCCCGGAGTCAGGCCCAAAACGCGGAGCATCCCCCGATCCGGCGACCTCAATCCTTCCAGGCATTCGACGGTTGTCGTTTTCCCGGCCCCGTTGGGGCCGACGATCCCGAAGGTCTCTCCCCGGGCGACTTCAAAACTGATGTCGTCGACGGCGATCGTCCGGCCGTACGTCTTGCGGAGATGTTCGACGCGGATACAGACCGGACCTGTTTCCCTCATGC
>CAYPKX010000043.1:0-22011 GCA_964411395.1 uncultured Eubacteriales bacterium
CCTGATGAGCGGGGAATCGCGGCCGGCATCCGCATCCTCAGCCACGTGATTCTGGATTGTCTGGAACAGCAGAGCCGGATCGCCGGGCCGGCAGAAATCAAGTAGGAGGCCGATGGCCTTCCCGGTCCTCCTTCCGACGCTGGCTTTCATTGCCGGTCTTCTCTCTGCCGCTTCGCTTTCTCTCGCTCCGGTTGCCGCCCTGAGTTTGGCCGTCGTCGGTTGTCTGGCGGCTTGGATCAGTTTCAAACGAAGACAGACCCTCGCCGCTTTCGTTTGTCTCCTCGCCGCTTCGTTCGGCGCGGGAGCCGGAGGATGGGCGGCCTTCGACAAAGCCTATGCGGCCAACGCCCTCCGCCGCCTTCCGGAAGGCGTCTACATCGATTTTACGGGCACGGCTTTTCGTTCTCCCGAGCCCGGTCCGGACACCGACTTTCTTTACCTTCAGGCTGAACGCGTCGAGATCGGAGGCGAATCCCGGGCCATATCAGGTCGGCTGCGCATTTCCGTCGGGCGCTCGGAACAGGGAGTCCATCTCCCCGAAATCGTCGCCGGCGACCGGCTTCGCGTTTCCGCCAAGATCGTTTCCCCGGCCGAGTACCGGAACTTCCGCAAACCATTCGCCTCGACCTACCTCCAATCGAGGAATCTCCATATTCTGGCTTCAGCCAAAAGCCCCTATCTGGTCGAGCGCCTCGGAACCGGCCGGCTGTTTGCTCCGCTTCGCTGGATTTCCCTGTTGAGACGCGCCTGTCTTCATCGCCTCGAGGCCGCGTTCGCTTCGGCCGCGAGTTCGGGCGGAATTTCGCCTGAGGGCGCGGTCTTCTCGGCTCTTGTCCTCGGCGAACGCTCCCGGATGGATCCAAAGACCACCCTCGCTCTTCAGAAGTCGGGTCTTTACCACCTTTTTGCCATTTCAGGCGCCCATATCGCCCTGGTCTCGGCGCTGCTTTTCGGCCTGTTCCGGGCCTTTCGCCTCGCGGAGCGTCCGGCCTATATCCTTCTGCTCGTTCTTCTCGTTTTTTACGGCTTCCTGGTCGAAGGCCGGGCCTCGGTCGCCCGGGCGGTCATCATGGCCGTCGTCTTCATCGCCGGAAAACTGCTCTGGAGAGATGTTCACCTCCTCAATACGATCGCCCTCAGCGCGCTGGCCATCCTGTTGATCCGGCCGGCCCAGGCCTTCGATGCCGGATTCCAGCTCACGTTCGCCGCAACGCTCGGACTGATTCTCTTCTTCCCCCCGATAAAAGCCGCGCTTCCTGCCTTCCCTTTCAAAATCTCAGACCTTCTGGCCTTGTCGATCGCCGCCCAGCTTGCGGTGATGCCGATCATGGCCGCGACCTTCCACCGGGTGATCTTTTCGGGAATCCTCCTGAACCTCATCGGGGTTCCCCTGGTGACGGTGATCATGGCCGCCGGGTATCTTTTCCTTCCGGCAATTTTTCTTTTCCCGATTCTGACCGCGGGAGCGGCGGCCGTTCTCGCTTTTCTTCTCCGCATCCTTCTGGCCTCGGCCGGCTGGCTGGACGGCCTCCCCTTTCTCTCCTACCGGATCCCGACTCCATCCGCGCCGGTTATCATCGCGTATTATGTCCTGCTCCTTCTCCTGCTCATTCCGAAGAGATTCTCGTGGCCGCGCCGGGCCGCTGCGGCCGGATTCGCCGCGGCCCTGGCGATCCTGGCGACCTTCCCGTTTTCCGCTGCGGTCAAAGACCTCACGGTGACGGTCCTGGACGTCGGACAGGGGGATTCCATCCTGGTCGAGTTCCCCGGAAAGACGAAAATGCTGATCGACGCCGGCGGTCTTCCCTCGGGAGATTTCGATATCGGGGAAAACGTCGTCTCCCCCGTTCTCTGGGACAAGGGGATCAAGAAAATCGACCTGCTCGTCCTGAGCCACGCTCACTCCGATCATGTGAACGGCCTCCCGGCCGTCGCCCGGAATTTCCGGATCGGAGAATTCTGGGAAGGAATCCCGGCGCCGGATCATCCCGCATACGCCGCTCTCCGTGGGGCTCTTGACGGAGCCCCTGTCCGCCGGATCAGCCGCGGATTCCGGACATCCGCCGGCGGCGTCGACATCGTCGCCATCGCTCCGGCCGTTCGGACCGAGACCGGCCCCGCCGATAACGACTCCTCCCTGGTTCTGAGGTTGGTCGACCGCTCCATCGCAATCCTCCTGCCCGGGGATATCGGCCGGGCCGTGGAGGAAGTAATCCTGGGCTCGGAGGGGATCGTCCAATCCCAGGTTCTCAAAGCGCCCCACCATGGGAGTGATTCTTCGAGCTCCGAGGCCTTCTTGAACGCCGTCAAGCCGGAATACATCGTGATTTCGGCCGGGCGGGGGAACCGATCCGGCCTTCCCCATCCCGCCGTCACGGCCCGTTATGAGCGGAGCGGGGCTCGGGTGCTCCGCACCGACCTTCACGGCGCGGTCGAATTTCGGAGCGACGGCCGACGGCTGGCCGTCCGGACTTCGGAGCGGTAGCTCCCTGGGGGCGCCGGGAAGAGGCGATTCGCTTTGACAACCCTGGGGGAGCGCGTTATTATAAGTTCAGGCCGATGAAATTAAGCAAGGTCGTCGCGGCTTTTCTTTTCCTGGCCCTGTCCGTTTCGGTTTCCGGGCAGGACCTGGCCGGAGCGGCAAAAAAGGAAAAAGAACGGCGGGAAAAGCTGAAAGCCAAGACCGCCGCCGCCGTCACCAACAGCGACCTGGCCAAAGTCAAGAAAAAAGCTTCCGTCGAGCGAGAAGATCCGCCTGTGGTTGAAGGCCAAACGCCGCCGCCGGGCGAGGAAGGGGCTCCCCAGCCGGCAAGCAAGCCCACGGCCGTCCCGGCCGATCCGGGGAAGGGCGTCCGGGTGGCCGAAGAGGAAGCCGACGCCGAAATCCAACGGTCAACGCTTCAGGACAAGTACGACCGGGCGAAGGAACGGTTGGAGTTTCTCACCTTGAAGATGCGGGCCCTGCAGCAGCAGTTTTATTCCTTCAATACCATGCAATCCAAGGCCCAGGTTCAGCAGGAGATCGCCGAAACGAACCTCAAACATCAAGCGGCCACGACCGAAGAAGCCGCCTTGAAAAAACAACTGGACGAATTTACGGCCAAACACCCGATCAAAAAATAACGAACGCCCCCTCCCTTTCTTCAAAGAGCCTCTTGCCGCCCCCGGCCGAAGGCTGATCCCCGGGTTCAGCGGAAATAGATGAACGACACTTGGAGGCCGAGCTCGCGTTCGTCGGTCGAGGTGGAGACGAGCTTGGCCGGCACGAAAGCCTGACTGACCCCGATCGACAGCGTGAATTCATCCTTTTCGCCCAGCATCTCCTTCTGAACCGTGTAGGACTTCTCGAAAAGCGCCTCGCTCGGGACGAACTCGTCGAAGGCCAGGCCGTTGATTTTCAGAATGACTTTCTGGTCCTTGATCTGGGCGATATTGGCCCCGCCCTTGATGACCAGAAGAGCATCCCGGCGCGGGTTGTCGATGATGCAGGCGGCCTCTTTGGCCGTCCAGCGCCATTGCTTGAGCGGATTGTTCTGGTCGACTTCCAGGTCGTACCAGCCGCTTTCGTAGATGATTTCGGGAGTCCCGATGGGGGGCGGGAGAACCGTGAGCTTTTGGGACAGGACTTCGCGCGGGGTTTCGCCGCTGCGATCGTAGGGATTGACCAGGCCGACCACCAGGCGGAGGCGCTCTTCGCCTTTGAATTGAGGGTCGAACTCGTCGATGAATTTGGGGAGGTAGATCCGCCGGGTGACGGTGTAGGTTTGATTGCTTTCCCAGGACGTCGTGGGCGGTTCCGGGGCATGATCATCCTGCAAAATCAGGTTTTCGTTATGCCAGAAATGGACGAAGACATGATAATCCCGGTTGAACTTCTGAAAGTCGCTGCCGGTCTTCCAGGTATAGGTGACGTCGGTGATCAAGTTGTCCGAGAGGGAGGGTTCGGCGAAGGCGATGTCCAGGGACACGCCTTGAATCACGGTTTTCTTCTGACAGCCGACAACGGCCAGAGCCGCGGCCGCAATAATGATTCCAAAGCGCACCGGTCGCTTCATGAAAATCCTCCTCGGCGATAGAGCCATCTGGACAAATTATAGAAGAAGCCGCCCCGTAAGTAAATCGAAAGGAGCCTCTGCGGCATTTTCGGCCTCAATGTGATATATTTCGGTTGATTCCGCGTGATCAAGGCGGGTCGCAACGGCCCGGGAAACCAGAGCCGCGGCGTCTCGAAAAGTCCTGCTCAGCCCGTAATAATCGGGGCTCGAGACGCGGAGGCCCACAAGGGCGCGTTGCGGGCGGAATGTTCGGCTGAACTGAGATCGGCCGGAAACCGGGGCAAACGCATGATTACGCTTGATGTGATTCTGATTTGATTCGATGAGCTCTTTTTGTGAATAATGCGGGGAGAATGAGCGTGCTGCTTCAAGCCTATTCCCTGATCTCGCGCCCGGTTTGCGCCTGGAAAGCGGCCGGATACCGAAAAGGCCGGACAAGAGCCGCTCGAGCTCCCTTTCCGGTCATTTCCGTGGGGAACCTGGCCTTGGGAGGCACAGGCAAGACGCCGGTCGTCGGCGAACTGATCAGACACTTTCTCGCCCGCGGATATCGTCCCGCGCTCATCACCCGAGGCTACGGGGGCGGCTGGGAGAAAGCCGGAGGAGTCTTATCCGACAGCCGGACGATTTTCGGCGGCGTGAGAGATGCGGGCGACGAGCCTGTTTTGATCGCCCGCCGTTTTCCCGCCGCCGGAGTTTTTGTCGGAAAGGACCGTATTCGATCCTGTTGGAAAGCCGAGGCCCTCGGGTTCGACCTGGGCCTCCTGGACGACGGCTTTCAACACCTCCGCCTGGCCCGCGACCTCGATATCGTCCTGCATCACCCGGCTTCGCCCCGGCCTCTTCGGGAGAGCGAGAACGCTCTGTCCCGGGCCGATATCCTGCTTCTTCCCAAAGGGATCGCTTCGGAGACAGGTGAACGCTTTCACCGCCGCTTTCCGCAACTGAGTATTTTCGATTTCGAGGTCGTCGCCGAGGGCCTCGGCCGCGATATCTCCGGACCGCTCGAGCCGCTTTCTCTTTTCGAGGGGAAACGGGTTCTGGCCGTCGCCGGGATCGCCGGACCCGAGCGCTTTTTCACCCTTTTGGAAAAATCCGGCGCGACGCTCGTCGAACGGATGACGTTTCCCGATCATTACCCTTATCCCCGGTCCGGAATCGACCGGATCGCGGCGGCTGTCGCCCGCCATAAGCCGGATTTCGTTCTGACGACGGAAAAGGATGCTGTGAAATGGGGTCCGGAGGCCCGGACAATCGGCGACCGGCCGGTTTTCACCCTCAGGATTCGAATCGATCTTCCGTCCGCCTTCCACGAACGTGTGGAAGCCGCCCTCCCTCCGGCAAAGGTCGGCCGTGGCTGAGAAGGCCGCCCGGCCGGCCTCGGTCGGAACCGTCGTCTCCTATCTGCTCTACAAGGCTTTCGGATCGTTTGTCGGTCTTCTTCCTCGCGGGCTGGTCCTGGCCTGGGGAAGGGCGACGGGGCGCCTCGCCTATTTCCTCGACACAAGACACCGGCGAATCGCCATGGCCAATCTGATTCAAGCCTTTGGGACGGCGATTTCGCCGGTCGAGCGGTCGAGAATCGCCCTTCGGTCCTATGTCAACTTCGTCCAAACGCTCTTTGACGGCCTTAAAACGGCGTCCTGGTCCCAAGCCCGGCTGATGACGCTTTTCGATGTCGACGGCGGAGAGCATCTCGACCGGGCGGCCGCCGGCGGCCGGGGCGTTTTGCTGTTTACGGCCCATTTCGGAAACTGGGAGATGATCATTCCTCCCATCGCCGACCGGATGAAGTTTCTGATCATCGCCCGGGCTCTGGACAATCCTCTCATCGATCGGGACGTGGAAGCGGCCCGAACCCGGAGGGGCGCGACGATTATCAACAAGTTCGGGGCGGGACGGCCGGTGTTGCGGGCGCTGGCCCGGAAAGAAGCCGTCGGCATCTTGATCGATCAGAACGTTCTCCGCCGGGAGGCTGTCTTCGTCGACTTTTTCGGAAAAACGGCGGCGACAACCCCGGCCCTGGCCTATTTCCATCTCCGGACGGGAGCCCCGATCGTCCCCATGTCCTGCCTGCCTGCCCCGGGAAACCGCTACCTGTTCCGATTCGAGCCGCCGGTCGATTTCTCCCTTTCGGGATCGGAGGAGGAGGACGTGTTGAAAATCACGGCCGTCTGCACTAAGATGATCGAAGAAACCATCCGCCGGCATCCCGAATTCTGGCTCTGGGTTCACAAACGCTGGCAATCGAGGCCCTTGAATGAAAGCTCCTGAAAATCGACGCATCGGCCGTTCCGGAGGACGAGGCCCTGAAGCCCTCCGCCCGATGAAAATCATTCCCGACTTCATTGAGACGGCCGACGGATCGGCCTTGTTTGAAATGGGGCGAACCCGGGTTGTGGCCACGGCCACAATCGAAGAGAAAGTCCCGCCGTTTCTGAAGGGAGCGGGGCAGGGCTGGGTCACGGCCGAATATGCCATGCTCCCCCGGGCAACGGAGAAGCGCACGCCCCGGGAGCGGCAGGTGGGATATCCCTCGGGCCGGAGCCAGGAAATTCAGCGCCTGATCGGCCGTTCCCTGCGGGCCGTGACCGATCTTCGCGCTCTGGGGGAACGGCAGGTGATCCTGGATTGCGACGTTCTCCAGGCCGACGGCGGAACGCGGGTCGCCTCGATCAACGCGGCCTGCATCGCTCTGGCCCTGGCCCTGAAGAAGCTCCTGGACGCGAAATACCTCGAGATCCTGCCCCTCCGGCATCTCGTCGGGGCGATTTCCGTCGGCCTCGTCGACGGGGAAGCCCTCTGCGACCTGGATTATATCGAGGATTCCGGAGCCGAGACCGACATGAATGTCGTCGAAACCGACCGGGGCCAGCTCCTCGAAGTCCAAGCCACGGCCGAACGGAATCCCTTTTCCCGAAACCAGCTCGACGCCCTGCTCAAACTGGCCGATGCCGGGATCGCCGAAGTCATCCAGGCCCAAAAGGACGTCCTGAAAAAGAAAAGCCTGCTTTTTATGGCCTATGGGCGATAAATCGGAATCCTTGACAAGCCCGGAGGCCCCTTTTAATATG
The DNA here is from genome assembly GCA_964411395.1 of uncultured Eubacteriales bacterium. Taxonomy (GTDB): domain Bacteria; phylum Acidobacteriota; class Aminicenantia; order Aminicenantales; family UBA4085; genus JAAZPG01. Next base: position 7,130 of record CAYPKX010000043.1, read on the forward strand.
GGATTTTCCATTCGTTGATGGAAGATAAAGGCCCCTTGACCGAAGTCGTTTAGGGAGGTTTTCATGAATCTCGTCACGATCCTCATCCTCGCCGGAATCGTCGCGGTTCTGGCCGTCGGCTTCAGCTTCCTTTTCGCCCGGCAGTTCCGGAAAGTCGGGCCGAACGAAGCCCTGATCATCTCCGGACGGAAGCGCTCGCTGACCCTCCCCGACGGCACGGTTAAAAAAGTCGGCTACCGGGTTCGGATCGGCGGGGGAACGTTCGTCCGCCCCTTCACGGAAAAAGTCGATATCCTGCCAATGGACGTCCTGTCGATGACGATCCGCACTCCCGAGGTCCTGACCCGGGGAGGCGTTCCCATCGTGGCCGACGCCGCCGCGCAGGTCAAAATCGACTCTTCCGAAGCCGCCATTCATACCGCCGCCGAGCAATTCCTCGGGATGGGCCGGGACGGAATCAAGGACATCGCCGTCAATGTTCTTGAGGGGAAAATGCGCGAAGTCATCGGAACAATGACCGTCGAAGAGATCTATCGCGGCCGGGCCGACTTCAACCAGAAAGTCGCCGAATCCGTCCGGGAAGATTTCGTCAAGATGGGGCTTGTCCTGCTTTCTTATGCCCTCAAGGAATTCGGCGACACCCAGGGATATATCGACGCCCTCTCCAAGCCGCTCATCTCCGCGGCCAAGCGCGATGCGGCCGTAACCGAAGCCGAAACGGAAAAGGAAGCGATCATCCGTTCGTCCCAAGCCCGAAAAGAAGGCGAGGTGGCCCGGCTCCAGGCCGAGGCCCAGATCGCCAAAGCTCAATGGGAAAACGAAGCCAAGAAATCCGAATCCCTGACCTGGGTCAATCAGAAGAAAGCCCAGGCCGACTTCTCCTACGAGCTCGAACGGCATCGTCTTTCCCAGGAATTGAAACGGGAAGAAAGCAAGGTCCGGATGGTGGAAAAAGAGCAGGCGATCCTGATCGAGGATCTCGAAATCAAGCGCCGGGAAAAAGAGCTGGAATCCAACGTCGTGAAACCGGCCGATGCCCGGAAATACCAGATCCGATCCGAGGCCGAAGCCGAGGAATTCCGCATCCAGGCGGAAGCCCGGGGCAAAGCCGAAGCCGTCAAGCTGGAAGGCCAGGCCGAAGCCGTCCGGATCAAGGACAAGGGCGCGGCCGAGGCCGAAGCCATGACCAAGCGCGCTCAGGCCATGAGTCAATACAAAGACGCCTCCGTCCTGGAAATGTATATGAAAGTCCTGCCGGAGGTGGTCAAGAGCGTGTCCGAACCGCTTTCGAAAATCGACAAGATCGTCCTCGTCAACAGCGAGAAGGACCTCGGCCTGAATAAAATCTCGGGACAAACAGCCCAGATCCTGGCCCAGGTTCCCGAAATCGTCCAAACGTTGACCGGAGCCGATCTGAAAAAATTCCTCCGGGACAAGCTGTCGGGCGAACCCAAGGACGAAAAATAAACCCCGCATTCTACCGGGAAAGGGGACTTCATGATCTCCGATAAAGCCAACCGCATCGGCGCCTCGCCGACATTCAAGGTCGCGGCCAAGGCCAGGGCGATGAAGGCCGAAGGAATCGACGTCGTCGACCTGAGCATCGGCGAACCCGATTTCCCGACTCCGGATGCCGTCAAGGCGGCCGGAATCAAGGCCATCCAGGACAACTACACCAAGTATACGGAAAACGACGGCTCGCCCGCCCTCAAAAAGGCCATCATCGGCCGGCTCAAAGAGGATTACGGTCTGACGTATGCGACCAACGAGATTATCGTCAACTGCGGCGCCAAGAGCTCGTTGTTCCATGCCCTCCAGGCGCTGGTCAACGACGATGAGGAAGTCATCATCCCGGCGCCCTATTGGGTGTCGTACCCTCACCTCGTCCAGATGGCCAAGGGAAAGTCGGTTTTCGTCCCGACCAAAGAGGAAAACGGCTTCGTCTTGACACCCGAGGAGCTCAAAGCCCACATCACTCCGGCGACAAAGGCTCTGATCCTCAATTCGCCGTCGAATCCGACCGGGGCCACGTACACCGCCCCACAGCTGGAAGCCCTGGCCGAAATCATCCGGGGCGAAGACATCTTCGTCATTTCCGATGAAATCTATTCCTGTCTCGTCTACGATGGATTCAAGTACCGCAGCATCGCCTCCTTGAACGAGGATCTCAAGAAAAAAACGATCCTGATCAACGGCGTGTCCAAGGCCTATGCCATGACCGGATGGCGCATCGGATACACGGCCGGGCCTGCGCCGCTGATCGCGGCCATGGGCCGCCTCCAGAGCCACACCACGTCCAACCCGACGTCCATCTCCCAGCGGGCCAGCGTCGAAGCGCTGGGCGGCCCTCAGGCCGAAGTGTCCCGGATGCGGGCCGAATTCGAACGGCGGCGCAACTACGCCCTGATGAAGCTCAAGGCCATGCCGGGGATATCCTGCTTCGAACCCCAGGGCGCTTTTTACCTGTTTCCCAACATCCGCTCGTTTTACGACCTGGAATTCAACGGCACGCCCGTCCGCAATTCCTATGGAATGGCCTATTACCTGCTCCGGGAAGCCAACGTAGCGGTCGTTCCCGGAGACGCCTTCGGAGCCGACGGCTACATGAGGTTGTCGTACGCGACTTCGATGGAAAACCTGGAAAAAGGGCTTCAGCGGATCGCTCAGGCGTTGTCCCGACTCAGTCCGGCCAGGAAGGCCCGCCGGGTCGCCTTAAGTAACGTCATCACCCGCCGGCGCGGCCCCGTCCCGGTCGACGCCCGGCTGGCCCACAACTTGAGAGACGGCCTGGTCGCCGAAGCCGAATCGCACCTGGCCTCCGATGCGGTTTTTGAATGGAACGCCAATATCGCGGGCGTCATCATCCGGCTCCGGACCAATGTCCGGCACATTTATGAGATGTGGGTGGAGAACTGGCCTCCCGCACCGCCCGACGCCGGCCTCGAACCCCACGGCGTATTGTATGCCGTCGACGGAATCGCCGGCCGGGAACCCCGGGCCTTTTTCAACACCGAAACGAAAACGGCCGTCGCGGTCAATGTCGACGCGTACGCCCCGGTCCGCAGCCTGGCTCTCGGGCTGGCCGGGGATATCGCCGGACGGAGGTTCGGAGCCAACCTGGTTCGGGGCATGTCCGTGGATTGCGACGGCCGCGGCCTTCTCCTCCTCGGTCCGGCCGGGACGAAGAAAACGGAGCTTTTTTTCGGGCTGCTTCGCGATCCCCGGTTCCGGTTTCACTCCGGGGATATCGTTCAAGTCCGGCCGGCCGGAACGATCGCTCAAGCCGACGCCTTCGAGCGGAAGGCTTTTCTTCCGGCCAATTCCGTGGAGCTGTTCGGCCGATTGGCCCCTCTCTTCGACCGGAGCAAATGCGAGAACGTGGTGATCCGGAAAGAGGACTGTCCCAACACGGAATGTCTTCGAACGGAGGATTGCCGCCTGGATCGCGGAGGCCCCTTCTGCTATAAAGCGGCCAAAGACGCCTACGCCCTTCTCGATCCGGAGTGGCTGGGCCCGACGGCCGCGCCCCGCCGGACTTCGCTGCGCTGGATTTTCATCCTCAGGAACGATTCGGTTTCCCCGGCCGTCGAGGACGTGCGCCTGGAAGACGCGCTCCGGATTCTGGAACGCGGGGAATCGCCCGGACTCAAAAAATCGGCCGCCGCCTCGCCCCAACCGTTTTTTAATCCCTATTTTCTGGCTTCGACGGATGATCGGGTCGAACTCGAAAAGGATTTCTTCCGGCGGCTCCTGCCCGATGTCCGGACGTTTTTATTCAACTCCGGCGCAGCCGGCGTCGACCAGATCAAAGAAACGATCGGCGTTTGATCCGGCCGGCCGCCGACGGGAATCAACGGCCGGGAAACATCCGCTCCTCGATGTCCCCGGCCAGCAGGTGGAGCAGGAAAAGGTGGATTTCCTGAATCCGCGGAGTTTCCGACGAGGGGACATCCAGAAGAAAATCGGCCAGCGGGGCGCTCTTGCCCCCGCTCCATCCGGTCAACACAATCGTCACCAGACCTTGTTCCTTGGCCGTTTTCAGGGCTTCGAGGACATTGGGCGAGTTGCCGCTGGTTGTCAAACCCAGAGCGATGTCCCCCAGGTCGCCGAGCGCCTCGATTTGGCGGCTGAATACGGCGTCGTAGGAAATATCGTTGCCGATGCAGGTGAGGACCGAAGTGTCCGTGGAGAGCGTGACCGCCCGGAGCGCCGGCCGGGGCTTGAGAAACTTATTGACCAGCTCGGCGACAAAATGCTGGGCTTCGGCGGCGCTCCCGCCGTTTCCGAAGGCCAGGATTTTCCGGCCGCTTTTCAAAGCCCCGACGCAGGCGTCCACGGCCCGGCGATACGCGTCTCCCCGGGTGGCAAAAAAATCCTCTAACAGGCGGCTCCATTCCGCCGCGATGAGCCGATGGTCCATGATGCCTCCTTCCTCAATCCGGAACAGATGAGATCCGTTCCCGTACGGTATTCATCCAGACAGACAGGTCGGCCGGGTCCCCGGCCGGAGCCGGGACAGGCGAATGAAAAACGACCCGGATTCTGCCCTTCCTCGGGATTTTTTTCCCTTTCGGCATGAGGGCGAACGTCCCTCGAATCGAGATCGGAACGACGGGCACCCCGGCCTCCCGGGCCAGAAAGAACCCGCCTCTTCGAAACGGGCCGAGCGCACCGGTCAGACTCCGCGTTCCCTCCGGAAAAATCAAAAAGGAATAGCCCCTCGATTTCACCATGGCCGCCGCCTGCGAAATGGCGACGCGTCCCCCGTTGGCTCCTTTCCGGTCCACGGGAACGAAACCGGCATAACGCATGCCCAGGCCGGCGACCGGGATGCGAAAAATCGAGGATTTCATGATGATGCGGACCGGGCGGCGGATCAATAAAAACAGCAGAGGCCCGTCGATCAGGCTCAGATGATTGGACATGAAAACGCACGGTCCACCCGCCGGTCCTTTGGAATCGCCTTCGACCTCGGCGCGCAGGCCGAGAATCGCCCGGCTGACCCCCATCACGGCTTTCCCGATCCCGACCAGCGGCTCGCGAAGCCCGAAGACCATCGCAACAAGGACAACGGGGAGGACGCAGATGAGCACAAGGACGATAAACAGGAGAAGAATCGCCGTCCGGATAACCATCGAGTCGATTATACCTTAATCGGCCCGGGGGGAATAACGGGCTCCGGCCCGGGGAACGAGGTCGCGAGGCGGCGCGGGGGAGGGTACCCCGCGCCGCCCGCTTCCGAAGCGAGGAAGAGATCGTTATGATCCCGTGGATCCGGCCCGGGGCCCTCGAACGAAAGCCCCGTTGAAATTCACGATGTCCTTGTCGAAATCGGCCGTCGTCGTTATCGAATAAAGACCGTTGTCCGGCGTTGCGGAATTGTAGGTCCAGCTTTCAAGGGTTTTATTCCGACCGTAAGAAATGATCAGAAAATCATCCTGTCCGGGCTCGCTGATGCCGTAATTCCCGGCCACGGTATCGCCCGTATAGATCATGAACGGCGTTCCCCACTGGTCGGAATTCGGAAGGACTTTCAGGTAGAGCGGAGAGAGCGCGCTATTCAAGGTATTGTCGATCGCTCCATTGGCCGCCGGAGGAACGGCCTTGTCCGTGATATATCCCGCCACCGCCTCGGCAATCGCGCTGATGTCCTTCTGAGTTCCCCGAACCTTCGCTTTCTGTAAAGCGGTCATTGCGTTCGGAATCAGCAAGGCGGCCAGGATGCCGATGATCGCGACCACGATCAGAAGCTCGATTAAAGTGAAGCCCTTGCGCATCCTTAACATACCCGTCTCCTTTATTCGGCTCGTTTGGGCGGCTTTTTCTCGCACTCTGTTTATCCTGATAACTATTTTGCAATAATCATGCCATTCCCGTGTTTCGCCAAGAAGCCATCCTATTGATAATAAATATGTTTCTTTGCTTTTTTTTTGCCGGACATCCTTCGTCTCCCGGGGATACCGACAGAATTTGTCAGCCGACCCACTGACGAAAACCGGGAGGAACGACCCGACCGGGGACCGTTGGCTTTAGCCCAAAAAAAAAGCGGCGCGGGGAAACCCCGCGCCGCTTGACGATTGCGGTTAAGCGAAAATCACGAGCCGGTGGCGCCCGCCCGCGGTCCGCGGATGAACGCGCCGTTGAAGTTGATCAGATCCTTGTCGAAATCGGCCGTGGCTCCGATGGAATACAGGCCGTTGTCGGGAGTGGTCGCATTGTACGTCCAGCCTTCGATCGTCTTGTCCCGGCCGTAGGACGCGACCAGGAAGTCGTCCGAGGCGGGGCCGGCGATGCCGTACTGGGTGACATTAGCGCCGGTGTACACTTTGAAGGGATTGCTCCACTGATCCGTCTGGGGGAGAACCTTCAAATACAGCGGGGACAGCGCCGTCTTCACGGTGTTGTCCATGTCGCCGTTGGCGGCGAACGGGACAGCCTTGTCCGTGATGTAGTCGGCGATGCCGGTGGCGATCGAGTTGATGTCTTTCTGCGTCCCGCGGACTTTAGCCTTCTGGAGAGCCGTCATCGCGTTCGGGATGAGCAGGGCCGCCAGGATGCCAATGATCGCGACAACGATCAGCAGCTCGATCAGGGTGAACCCTTTCCGATTCTTAAGCATTGGAACCTCCTGCTTCCTGGCGGTTTGCTTTACCCCGCCGGAGCTCATTAAAATCTTCGGACACCTGATATTAAGCAAAATGCGTGCCAGGATTTCGTATTTTATAAATACCTTATAATGAATGACTTATATTTCACATGCGAAAATTCGGCACCAACTTGACCGACGATTATTGTCACTTGGGACGTTTTTTGTCACTCGGGGGAGAATGGAGTTCGGGGTCCTCGACCGCCTTCCTTCAACTCCACCCCGCGAGACGGCTTGATTTCGAATTTTTGAATCAGATAGCGGAGCGACCGGTAACTGACGCCGAGGAGGTCGGCCATCCGCCGCATATTCCCCCCGGCCGCCGAATCGGCCTCCTTGATGTAAGCCCTGGCCACCTGATCCAGATGAGTTTCAAGATTGAATCCGGGAGAGAGAGACGGCGGCCCGCCGCCCGCCGGAAGCTTCCCCGCGCTGACGATATCGGAAGGGAGATTTTCCCAGGTGATCGTTTCCCGCTCTTCAACCGCGCACATCCGCTCGATGACGTTTTCCAGCTCGCGCACGTTGCCCGGCCAGGGATAGCCCACCAGGGCCGAAACAACATCCGGCGTCAGCCGTTTGATTTTCCGGCCCATCTTTTCACAGTGTTTCCGGAGAAAATGCTGGACCAGAATGGGGATGTCTTCCGTCCGCTTCCGCAAGGCCGGCATGTCGACGGAGATGACGTTCAACCGGTAGAACAGCTCCTCCCGGAATTTCCCTTCTTCGATCCTCTTGCGAAGATTCTGGTTCGTCGCGGCGATGATCCGCACATCCACCGGAATCTCATCGTTGCCGCCCACCCGTCGGATCGTCCGCTCCTGAAGAACGCGGAACAGCTTCACCTGGGTCCACGGGGACGTTTCGCCGACCTCGTCCAGAAAAATCGTCCCCGCCGAGGCCGTTTCGAACATCCCCTTCTTATCGGTCACGGCCCCGGTGAACGACCCCTTGACGTGGCCGAACAGCTCGCTCTCCAGAAGGTTCTCGGGAAGAGCGGCGCAGTTGATGGAGATGAACGCCCGGTCTTTTCGCCGGCTGTGGGCATGAATGGCCCTGGCGGCCAGTTCCTTCCCGGTCCCGCTTTCCCCGGTGACCAGGACGGTCGAATCCGTCGAGGCCACTTTTTCGATCAGGCCGTAGACCTCCCGCATCGCCCGGCTCTTGCCGATCATGTTTTCGAAGCTGGCTTCCTCGCGGAACGTCTGCTTGAGGAGCCGGTTTTCCTCCAGGAGCCGCCGGTGTTCGAGCCCGTTGGCCACCAAAACCTTGAGCTCCTCGATGTCGAAGGGCTTGGTCAGGTAGTCGAGAGCCCCGAGGCGAAGAGCCTCGACGGCCTGCTTGACGCTGGCGTACGCCGTGATCATGATCGCCGGAACAGTCGGTTTGACCTCCTTGAGCCGCCGGAGAACATCCATCCCGTCGACCTGGGGCATCTTGATGTCGCAGATCAGGAGGTCGATATCTTTCTGTTCGATGTCCTCAAAAACTCCGGGGGCCCCCGGATTGGTCAGAACATCGTACCCCTCTTTTTTCAGGACGACGGTCAGGAGCTCGACGATGGACCGTTCGTCATCGACGATAAATATCGTATTCATCGGCGTCCGGCCTCCGTTCCCGCATCCCCGGGTTGGGGCAGATCCCGGTACGGCAGAGTGATGACGATATCGGTTCCGATCCGGGGCTCGGACCGAACGTCGATTTTCCCGGCATAAGCGTCGAGGATCTGCCGGACGACCGACATCCCCAGCCCCCGCCCCCCGTCAAACCGGGTGTAAAACGGTTCGAACATCCGGGCTCTCTCTTCAGCCGTCATTCCCCGGCCTGAATCCACGATGCGGATGGACAGCTCGTTTTTCTTCGGCCGGCTGAAATCCACGGCCAGATCGCCGCCGTCCGGCATGGATTTCAAGGCGTTTCCGATCAGGTTCCAGAAGATCTGCTTGAACTGTCCCGGGCTCCCGAAATACGTGAGATCGGCCGAAGAATAATTGCCCTTGATCGTCACCCGATCGGTCAGATCGCCGCTCATCCGAAGCATCGTCAGCGTCTCGACCAACGGTTCGGCCAGCTTGAAGGCGGAGAACGTCTGCTTGCCGGGGCCGGCCATGCTCAAAAACTGCTCGATCGACTGGGAAACCCGCCGCGACTCCTTGACGACAATGGCCATCAGGCGGCCTTGCTCCTCATTGAGGGCCAGGTCGCCCTGAAGAACCTGGATGGCGCCGGAAATGGCCGCCAGGGGATTTCGTATCTCATGGGCGACGAAGGCCGAAGCCCGGCCGGCCGCCGCTTCCCGTTCCCGGGCTTCGATCGCCTTTTCCGCCTGTTCCAGAGCCCTCCGGGTTTTGCGAAGGCTCGAGGAAAGCTGGGCCACCAGAACGGCGATGACAAAAAAGAGCCCCCAGGCGGTGAAGATCGTGTACAGGGCGAATCCGATTCCCGTTTCGGGGGCCTGATCCGCCCGGAAATACGGAATCCAGCCATAAGCCAGCGAATCGGCCAGCGCCCCGAAGAGGATCGAAGCCAGCGCCGCCGTGATCAGGGCGGCCCGCCCGCCCAGGACCAAACCGGCGGCGATGATCGCAAAAACATAGAGAAAGTAAAGCTGGCCGCCGATCCCCCCGGAGATATAGACCAGGCCGGTGATGACCGCCAGGTCGATCAGGACCTGGGCGTAGGCCTGGGCCCGGTAATGGGTGTCGAAGAGAAGCAGCAGCAGGAAGCCGACCCCGCTGACGAATTCGCTGATGATCAGGAAGTAGAACGGGGCCAGAGGGAGAAAGGACGAGGTCGCCAGCTGGATCACCACGGCCGCGACAAACAACGAGCCCACGACGGCGAGACGGCCGAGCAGGAGCCAGCGGACATTGCGCTTGAGAGTCTTCATCCGATCATTGGATCGCGGAGACGAGGTTGAAGATCGGCAAGTACATGGAAATCAGCAGGGTTCCGACGATCCCGCCGACAAAGACCATCATGAACGGCTCCATGATGGACAGCAGCGTCCCGACCGTGTTATCGATTTCGTCATCGTAAAAATCGGCCAGCTTGTTGAGCATTTTATCCAGGGTTCCGGTCGCCTCGCCGACGCTGACCATCTGGATCATCATGAACGGAAACCGTCCGGTGCTTCTCAGCGAATCCGTCAAGCTCCGGCCCTCGGTCACCTGCTTGCGCACGTCCATGACCGTCTTTTCCAAAATGACGTTTCCGGCCGTGGTGGAGGTGATCTTGATGCTTTCGAGCATCGACACGCCGCCGCTGAGGAGGGTGGCCAGCGTCCGGGTCACCCGGGAAAAGGCGACCTTGGTCGACAACGTTCCGAACAGCGGCAGCTTGAGGATGATGTTATCGGTCGTCCACCGGCCGTTTTGGGTTTTCCGGTAATAGCGGAACAGGAACACGAGCGCGATCGCGCCTAAAAACATATAGAGGATGTAACTCTGGACGAAGTCGGAGAGCTTCAGGACTCCCGCGGTGAGCCCGGGCATTTTCGCCTCCATGTCGACGAAAATCTGGGCGAAGGTGGGGATGACCTTCCACAGCATGAAAATCGCGACGATGAGGGAGAAGATGAAGATGGCGACCGGGTAGGTCATGGCCTGCTTGACCTTGGCCTTCAGCTTGACCGAATTTTCCGTGTAATCGGCCAGCCGGTTGAGCATGGTGTCCAGGGTTCCGCTCTGCTCGCCGGAGGCAATCAGGTTGCAATAGAGATCGTCGAAGACCTTGGGATACTTGCGAAGGGCCTGGTCGAGGCTCGAGCCCGCTTCGACATCGCCCCGCACCTGGGTGATGACCTTCTTGAAGTACGGATTGCGGGTCTGCTCGGCCATGATGTTCAGGCCCTGAATCAGGGGCAGCTCGGCGTCGATCAGGACGGCCATCTGTCGGGAGAAGATGGCCAGCTCCTTTGTCTTGACCTTTTCCCTTTTAAGAAACGGCAGGTTGAGCCCGCCCCGGGCCGGGGAGACGCTCTCGACTTTGATCTGCTCCCGCTGGAGAAGCCGGGTCAATTCTTCGGCATTGGCCGCGACCCGCTCGCCGTTGACGGTATCGCCGAACTTGTTGGTGCCCTTCCAGAGAAAAACCGGCATGGGAACTCCTTCGAACTCAGCGCTTGACCGTCGAGGCGACTCCGGCCGCCCGACGCTGGATGAGATCGGTCAATTCCTCCGGGTTGGAGGTCGTCATCATGGCCGTTTCGTGGCTGATGAGCTTGCGGTAATACAGGTCGCAGAGGTTCTGGTTGAACGTCAACATGCCGAACTTCTCCTGACCGAGCTGCATCTGGGAATAGATCTGATGGATCTTGTTTTCCCGGATCAGGTTGCGGACGGCCGGATTGGGAATCAGAATCTCCAGGGCCAGGACCCGGCCTTTGCCGTCGGCCCGGGGGAGGAGCGACTGGCAGATGACGCCTTCCAGAGCCATCGACAGCATGACCCGGGCCTGAGCCTGGTACTGGGGAGGGAAGATGTCGATGATGCGGGAGATCGTCTCGGGAGCCGAATTCGTATGAAGCGTGGAAAACGTCAAATGGCCCGTCTCGGCCACGCGGAGCGTCATCTCGACGGTTTCCTGGTCGCGCATCTCGCCGACCAGGACGACGTCGGGATCCTCCCGGAGGACGGAGCGGAGGGCGTTGCTGTAGGACAGCGTGTCGGCGTGAAGCTCGCGCTGGTTGATGAGGGCTTTTTTCGGGGTGAAGAAATACTCGATCGGGTCTTCGATCGTGATGATATGGACGGGCCGTTCGGTGTTGACGTGGTCGATCATGCAGGCCAGGGTCGTGGATTTTCCGCTGCCCGTCGGGCCGGTGACCAGGATCAGGCCGCGGGGCAGGAAGCACAATTGGGCGACCCGGGAGGGAATGCCCAGCCGTTGGAAGCTCCACATCGAGGGGAGGAAGCGCCGGATGGCCGCGGCCACGCCGCCCTTCTGCATGAAAACGTTGGCCCGGAACCGGCCGAGATCCTTGACCCCGAAGGAGAGGTCCAGCTCGAGCTTCTCCTCGAAAAGCTTTTTCTGCTTATCGGTCAGAATGCTGTAGATCAGCTGCTTGGTCTCGGTCGGGGACAGCGGCGGGTGATCGATCGATTTCAATTCCCCGTAGACGCGGATCCGCGGCGGGATATAGGTCGTCAGATGGAGGTCGCTGGCGTCGCAATCGACGGCCAGCTTCAACATTTCATGCATCGTCATGGTCATGGTCTTCCCCCTTCAGGCTCAGTCTTTGACCGTCTCGCGCAGAACCTCTTCCGGTGTCGTGATGCCGGCCATGATTTTAACCAGGCCGCTGCGCCGCATCGTGATCATCCCGCCCTCGACCGCCTTCTTCTTGATCTCCTTGGATTGGGCCCGCAGCAGGATCAATTCGCGGATCCCCGGATTGAGCTCCATGACTTCGAAAAGAGCCGTCCGGCCCTTGTATCCCGTGTTGTGGCAGATCTCACAGCCGCGCCCCTGCATGATCGTCGTCGTTTCGGATTCCTCGGGAGTGAACCCCATGTCGACCAGCGACTTGGGCGGCAGCTTGACCGGCGCTCCGCATTTCTTGCAAACCCGGCGGACGAGCCTCTGGGCGACGACCAGGGCCAGGGAGTCGGCGATGAGGAAGGGCTCGATATTCATGTTCATCAACCGGTGGACGGTCGACGCCGAATCATTGGTATGGATGGTGGAAAAGACCAGGTGGCCGGTCAAGGCGGCCTTGATGGCGGTGTCGACGGTTTCCTGGTCGCGCATTTCTCCGATCAGCATGATGTCCGGATCCTGACGGAGGAAGGCCCGGAGCGCGGCGGCGAAGTTCAGGTTGATCTCGTCCCTGATGTTGACCTGGTTGACGCCGGGGACATAAAACTCGACCGGGTCCTCGGCCGTCATGATGTTTTTTTCCATCCCGTTGAGGGTTGAAATGGCCGAGTAGAGCGTGTTGGTCTTTCCGCTTCCGGTCGGTCCGGAAACCAGGATGATCCCCCAGGGCCGGGCGATCGCCCGCTGGAATGTGGCCAGGGACTCGGCCTCGAAACCGAGCTTGTTCAGGTCGATGTTGAGGTTGTCTTTATCCAGAAGCCGGGCGACGATTTTCTCGCCGAAAATCGTCGGCAAGCAGGAAATTCGCATGTCGACTTCTTTTTTCGTCCCCTTGTCCATCTTGGCCCGCATCTTGATGCGGCCGTCCTGCGGCAACCGCTTTTCGGCGATATCCATGTTGGACATGATCTTGACCCGCGACGTCAGCGGGTTCTTGAACTTCATCGGGAGGTTCATCGTCTCGTAGAGTACGCCGTCGATCCGGTACCGAACCCGAAACGACTTTTCGTAGGGCTCGAAATGGACGTCGCTGGCCCCCTTTTTGATGGCCTCGATGAAAATGTTGTTGACCAGAGTGATGATCGGGGCCTCGTCCGGGACCTCCTCATCGATCTCCTGCTCTTCCTCGTCCCGGACTTCCTCGATCTGGTCGATAGCCGAGATCTTGATGTCCTCGGCCGGTTCGATCTCTTCGATGTTTTTCTTGACCTTGAGAGCGTGGCCGGCCCCGTAATATTTGTTGATGGCGTTGATGATCCCGGCCTCGGAGGCGATGACCGGCTGGATGCTCAGCCCCGTCCGGAAGCGGATGTCCTCGATGATATCGAGATCGGTCGGATCGACCATCGCCAGGGTCAGGAACGACCGGATCCGGTGAATCGGCATGACCAGGGATTTTTTGGCCGAATCGGCGGTTATCAGACTGATGACATCAGGGTACACCTCGAACTGGTCGAGGTCGATGTACGGGTACCCCAGCTGGCGGCTCAATCCCTGAGCCATTTCCTCGCCGGAAAGGAAGTTGAGCGACACGATGGCCGAACCCAGAGGAACATCGTGCTTTTTCTGGAATTCCTGGGCGGTCTTCAGCTGTTCAGGCGTCAGGACCTTTTCTTTGAGAAGAACGTCGCCCAGTGTAGAACCCATCTTAACCCTAGTTTAACACGTTAATACTAATTGACAAATAGTGTCAATGGAAAGACATCATTCATCGCTAAAATTATCACTCCGGCCGTAATCAGGGTCAATCACCGGGCAAGGCTAACCCCGGGGTGAAGTTAGCTCCCCCCTTCTCCCCGGAAGGGGGGAGAAGACAACGAGCAAATATTATTTTCGGAATGAACGCCGGCGGCGATTATTTCTTTACTTAAAAAGAAATATTGAATACAATCGGAGCGAATTAAGCGACATCGGCGCCTCGAATCCATGGTGGAGCGGCGCAAAGGCGACGGAATGAAGCCAAGAGAATTTTTCCGATTGCCGGTTTCCTCAAGCGGTGTCGCTCGTCTCCCAATTTTCTTCCCCACCAAAAATCGTCATTTCCAGGTCGGAATCCCTATTCCAGAGAGGAGGCTTTATGCCTGAAGAGAATCAAGCGGAAAATCGTGATCGCCGCGGAATCAGCCCTGCCCCGAAAGAAAACCGGTCCAGCGAAGACCGTCGCCGCAATGACCGCCGAGGCGACAGCGAGCCCAAATCCGGATCCGAGCGCCGGGTCGGCGACCGGCGCAAGCATGAACGCCGGATCTATCAGAACTCCCGGCAATTGAATTTTATCCGTTTTCTAAAAGAGAAAGGCCTGTATCCCTACGAAAAAGCCTATGACCAACCCGATGGAGCCGAAGTCATTTATGAAGGGAAAAATATCATCAATCTGGCCTCGGTCGATTATTTCAATTTCTCTCAGAACCGTGAAATCAAAAAGGCCGCCTGCGCGGCTGTTCAAAAATACGGCGCGGGCGGCTTCTCCTCCCGCTATTCCATGGGCAATCTGAGAATCCATATGGAATTGGAGGGGAAACTGGCCGAGTTCATGGCGAAGGAACATGTCCTGATCTTCAATTCCGGCTACCTGGCCAACCTCGCCGTTATCACCTCCATTATGCCCAAGAACGCGACGATTTTTCTCGACCAGAAATGCCACTTGAGCATCCACCACGCCTGTCTGCTCTCCCAGAAAAAATACCACCGGTTCGCCAACAACGACATGACGGCTTTGGAGCGGCTTCTCCGGGCTCACGCCGACGATCCGGAAAAATGGATCGTCACCCTCGGTGTCTTCAGCTCCAACGGAATTCTCGCCAAGCTCGATGAAGTCGCCGCCCTGGCCCGAAAGTACAAGGCTCGGATCTTCATCGATGACGCCCACGGCATCGGCGTTTACGGGGAGCACCTGCGCGGCGCGGCCGATCATTTC
>CAYPKX010000044.1:0-2660 GCA_964411395.1 uncultured Eubacteriales bacterium
TGGCCCGGGGCAAGACGATCTCGCTCGTCCAGAAAGTCCGCGGGGAATCCGATCCAGCGGTGGCCGCGGCCTCGATCCTGGCCCGGGCCGAGTTTTTAAAAAAGCTCTCCTTCCTCGGCCGGGACTGGCAGATGGAATTTCCCAAAGGGGCCTCGGCGGCCGTCGACGCGGCCGCCGTGGAGTTCGTTCGCCGGCACGGGCGGGAGAACCTGGCCCAAGTGGCCAAAGTCCATTTCAAGACCACGGTCAAAGCTCTGGGATCATGATCATCCTGTTGAAGATCCTGGCGGTCATCTTCGCCCTGCTCTTTCTCCTCAAGCTCAAAGTCGACCTTGGCCTGATCCTTGTCCTGGATTCGGTCCTGACCGCGGCTCTCTTTGGCCTGCCGCTGTCCGATTTCCTCCGGGAAGCCGGCTCGGCGCTGATCGCTCCGGAGACCCTGGACTTGATCGGGATCGTCATCCTGGTTCTTTATCTGGGAAACTTTCTCCACGCCGGAGGCCATTTTCGGGAGATGGTCGCCGCTTTGAAAAGCTACATCCGGGACGCCCGGCTGATCCTGGCCATCCCCTCGGCCTTCATCGGTCTTCTGCCGATGGTCGGCGGGGCGATGATGGGCGCGCCGATCGTCGAAGAAGCGGCCCGGAGATGGACCTTGTCCCCGGCCTGGAAGACCTTCCTCAATTACTGGTTCCGCCATGTCTGGGAATACTGCTGGCCGATGTATGTCAATTTGATTATGGCCGCGTCGATCGCCGGGATTCCCATCGGCAAGGTCAGTCTTCACCAGTTCCCGTTCACGGTCATCGCCGTCGCCGTCGGCCTCCTCATCCTCTTCCGCCATATTCCCTACGAGCGGAACGAGCAGGCCGCCGGCTTGAAGGCGAAGGAATTCATCCGGACGTTCGTCAGCATCTGGCCGATCTTCCTGACGATCATCCTGATTTTTGTCTTCAATGTCGGGATGCTCTGGGCCCTGGCCGCGGTTTGCGTTTTGAGCGGCCTGCTGGTCAAGATGCCCAAACGGGAGATCTGGGGCGTCGTCAAGAAGAGCCTGTCCCTGCGGATCGTCCTGCTGACGGCCGCGGTCATGGTCTTCAAGCGCATCCTGGAGATGTCCGGAGCTCTGGACGCGGTGATGACCATCGTCTCGCCGACGGGAGTGTCCGGGATTTTTCTGCTGTTTGCCGCGCCGTTTACCATCGGCTTCCTGACCGGCGTCAACCAGGCCTTCGCCGGCATCGCCTTCCCGCTGCTCGTTCCGGTCATCGGGCGGACGAATCCCGATATCGTTCTGTTTTTATTCGCTTATGTCAGCGGATTCGTCGGCGTGCTCCTGTCCCCGGCCCACCTTTGTCTGGCCCTGACGGCCGATTATTTCAAGGCTGATTTGAAGGATGTCTATAAGATACTGATCGGCCCGGTCGGCGCGGTGATGGGCGCGGCCTTCCTGATCCTGGTTGTCTTCCGGCTGTTGTGAGAGGGGAGATCAAAATGCGCGAAACAAGGCGGCTGTTTTTCGAGGACGTCGGGATCCGCGAGTTTGAAGCCCGGATTGCCGAGAGGCGGACGGTCGAAGGCCGGACGGCGGTGGTCCTCGACCAAACGGCTTTTTATGCCGAATCGGGCGGCCAGCCCTGGGACTTGGGAACCTTGAACGGGATCCCGGTCCTTCAAGTCCTGGACGATGACGGGGCGATCGTCCATGTCCTCGAACGGGACATGGACGGAGAATCGGTTCTCGGGAAGATCGATTGGGCGCGGCGGTTGGACCACATGCAGCAACACACCGGCCAGCACATCCTGTCCCAGGCCTTTATCGAAATCATCAAGGGCGAGACCAAGTCTTTTCACCTGGGGGCGGAGGCCTCCACCCTGGAGATCGGCATCGGGCAGATTCCGGACGAGATTCTGGACCGGGTCGAGCGCCGGGCGAATGAGATTGTCTTCGAGAATCGGCCGGTGAAAACCTATTTCGTCCCGTCCGAGAAAATCGCCGAGGTGCCGCTGCGGCGGCCGCCCCAGGTCGAAGGGCTTGTCCGGATCGTGGAAGTTGAGGCCTTCGATTATTCGGCCTGCGGCGGAACCCATGTCCGCCGGACGGGAGAGATCGGTCTCATCAAGGTTATCGCGTCCGAACGCATCCGGGGCAATGTCCGTTTCACCTTTGTTTGCGGAGGGCGGGCGCTGGCCGATTCCCAGGTCAAAATGCGGGTGTGCCGGGGACTCGTCGGGAGATTCAATGTTCCCGACCGGGAGATTCCCGCGTCGGTGGAAAAGCTCGGCGTCGAGCTCAAGGAAGCCAAAAAGCGCCTCAGGACCCTGGAGCAAACCGTCGCCGGATATGAAGCCAAGGAACTGGCGGCCGCGGCCGAAGGGTGTCTCGTCGCGCGTATTTTGCCGGACAAGAGTCCTGAGGGTGCCAGGGCGCTGGCTCTCGGTCTCGTTCGGGCCGGAGCGTTTGTCGCGGTTTTTGCGGTGAAAAGCGAGGCCAAAGCCCATCTCATCCTGACCCGTTCGGATTCGATCGCCCTGGACCTCCGCCTCCTCGTGTCGGAGCTGGCGCCGCTTTTCAACGGTAAAGGCGGGGGAGGGGCTTCGCTGGTCGAGATCGCCGGGGACAAGGACGCCGATCTGGAGGCCCTTGTCGCTCGCGCCTC